>CALKXE010000159.1 GCA_938003955.1 uncultured Saprospiraceae bacterium
TCACCATAAAAATCCCAATATTGATAATAATCAATCGGGTGAGCATGTTCCCTGAACGAAACTCTTGTTTTATATCGTCTATTATAGAATTAAACATATTAGCGCAAATTAGCCATTTTCCAATAATGAATCATTAAAAATCCTGTTAAAGCTCCACCTAAATGTGCAAAGTGAGCAATTCCTGGCTCTAACTGCCCAACACCACTGACTATACCGTAACCAACCATTAGGACTCCTAGAATTGCAGCTGGTATAGGAATAGGTATAGGGAAAACCATTAATTTCCGTTTTGGAAACATCGTTACAAATGCTATTACAACACCATATACAGCGCCTGATGCTCCTAACGAGCGACCATTTATTGTCAGATTAAGATCTCCTATGATTTGCGAAGAGTAATTTTGATTTCTCTTAAGTATTTCACCTCCTTCAGCGAGTACAGTTTGTAACATTGCACCATCTACTTGAGCTGCTAGTCTGTAATATTCTACAAAATCTATTGCTACATGTGCAAATGTGCCTACGATTCCAGCAATTATGTATAAAATTAGAAACCTTTTTCCTCCAAGTGATTGCTCAACAGTAGGTCCTAAGAAAAATAAGGACAACATATTGAAGAATAAATGACTAATATCAGCATGCATAAACATTGAAGTCACGATCTGGAAAGGCATGAAATCTTGCGATAGTGGGAAATGCGAGTATCCTAAACTTACGTCCACCACATCTTTTAACACGAGTTGAGCTATAAACGCAATCACATTTATAATCAACAAATTCTTTACTACATCCGTCAATCTATTCATTAACTACTCTTTCTATTTTTAATGATGTACAGCAAATAATGGTTTTACAACCAATTCTACTACAAAGTAACACCGAAGTTGATAAAACGATTTTACAATTGGATAATATTTTAGACAAACGTATAAATATTCTCTCTACATCACTATCTTGGCAATACAATGACAGCAGAAGAAAGAAAACAACTGAAGAAAAAAATACAGGAACATATCTTACAAGTAAAGGCTGATATTATCGAGATAGAGAAGATGACACAGCCTGTAAAGCCAGAAAATAGCCTAGGTAGAATTAGCCGTATGGATGCTATTAATAATAAATCAGTCGCCGAAGCTTCATTGAGAAATAAAAAGGCAAAACTAACCAAACTTAATGTTGCTGTCGTAAAGGTAGATGACGAAGGATTTGGATATTGTCAAATGTGTAAAAATCCGATTCAGCCGATGAGATTGATGTTTATGCCAGAGAGCTCACGGTGTGTAAGATGCGCTGCGCGCTAGTTGTCGAGTTATTGTGTTATTGAATTGATGTGTTATATGAACCAAAAAGTTGTCGAACGTCGAATGTCAAGCAGTTGAATGTCGAAACGTCGAGCAGTCGAATGTCGAGCAGTCGAATGTCGAAACGTCGAGCAATCAAACATCGAAAAATCTAATAAAAAATATGTTGAAATTTTATTGTTTATCATTTGATGAATTGTCTAATAATCAGCTGTACGAGCTAATGCAGCTAAGGCAAGAAGTATTTATAGTAGAGCAAGATTGTCCTTATCTCGATGCTGATGATAAGGATCAAGATTCTTATCACATACTAGGGGTTGACTCTGCTGGTAAGTTACAAGCATATACTCGAATTATGCCCAGAGGTTTATCTTATGAAAAGTACTCATCAATTGGACGAGTAATTACATCAGCAGCGGTAAGAGGTAAGAAACAAGGGGTTCCTTTGATGCAATATTCTGTAGATAAGACATTACAGTATTGGCCAGACTATTCTATTAAAATATCGGCTCAGACCTATATCGTGAAGTTTTACAATAGTCTAGGATTCAAAGAAGTAGGGGAGGAATATCTGGAAGATGACCTGCCGCATATTGCTATGATTAGGGGGTGAGGAGTTCCAAGAATAAAAAATAAATACTTAATTTAAAAAACAATTGGGTCAATAGATGTGATTTCCAATTTGCTGGGAATAAATTTCCATTATTAATATTCTTGCACATAATGCAACTCTAGTCGATATTTTGCGTCTTTTCACAGATTAACATTTGTTATGAACTCAAAATCTTATTATTTTGAATCTAAATTAAACGTAGACCTCAAAATTACTTAACAACTAAAATTGGAAGACAATGAAAAAACTATTACTTCTTACGATATTCAGTACAATTTCATTCTTTGCGTTTTCGCAACAAGAAACAATATTTAACAGAGCCAATAATATAAGTGGCTGGGGTGGTCCGATGTTAGAAATCTCATCTATCAATGGTGAAACTGTTGTCGATGTAGGTGGAGGTGGAGCTTTGATTATTGATAATTTCTTCTTTGGAGGGTATGGACTGGGTACTGATGCACCGAATGTCACTTTCGATTTGAAAACATACGATGTTAATTTTAGCCATGGAGGTCTATGGTTGGGGTTTACTGCAACTCCTAATAAAGTAGTGCATATATATTCTAGTCTTCGTTTCGGATGGGGTGAAACTTCACTACTAGAAGGTGATGGAGATAAAGAGTATTCTGATAATATGATGGTTTTAGCTCCTGAGGTTGGAGTGGAGCTCAATGTTACTTCGTGGTTTAGACTTGCATTGACGGGAGGCTACAGATTCGTAAATGGGGTCGATGAACTTCCTTTGAATAGCGGATTAACTGACGATAGCTTCACTAGTCCATTTGCCGCGATCACTTTCCGGTTCGGTGGTTTTGGAGATTGGGAAGATCATGATGATAACGATGAAGACTTCAATACTAATTTTGATTTCTAATTATTAAAATATAACTTTCGCAAAAGTCCGTGTTCAAATTATTTTTGGACGCGGATTTTTAATTTTAGACGAGTTCATGGGTGTTGAAAACAATCTTTCTATCTTTGCCCGCTTAACAATGGATGATGAAAAATCATTTCAAATAAGATATCAAATTATAAATAATGAATGTACTCATATTAGGATCAGGAGGAAGAGAACATGCGCTGAGTTGGAAAATAGCGGAAAGTCCACTTTTGGATAATATATATATCGCTCCAGGGAATGCAGGAACTCAAGATGTAGGACAGAATGTACCATTAGATATATTGGATTTTGATGAAATTGCAGAATTTGCAATTAGCGAAGAAATTGATATCATTGTCGTTGGACCTGAAGCACCATTGGTGGCAGGTATTTATGACTATTTTCAAGATAGAGAAGATACAAACGGTATTAAAGTTGTAGGCCCGTCACTAGAAGGGGCAAAACTAGAAGGGAGCAAGTCTTATGGTAAAGTCTTCATGATGGAGAACGATATACCAACTGCTGCATATGGTGAGTTTACTTCAGATACGCTAGATGCCGGGATTGCACATCTTCGTGCAAATAATGGACCATATGTATTGAAGGCGGACGGTCTTGCAGCGGGTAAAGGAGTACTGATCATCGATAATTTAGAAGAGGCAGAAAGTGAGTTGAAAGAGATGTTATCTGGTAAGTTTGGAGAAGCATCTTCTACAGTAGTTATAGAGGAGTTTTTGGATGGAATAGAATTCTCAGTTTTTGTCCTTACAGATGGTACTCGATATAAGGTACTACCAATTGCGAAGGATTACAAGAGAATTGGAGAAGGCGATACTGGTCTTAATACTGGAGGAATGGGAGCTGTGTCTCCTGTGCCGTTTGTTGATGAGTCGATGATGGAGAAAGTAGAAGAAAGAATCATAAAACCAACAATCTCTGGATTACAGAATAGAAAAATAGCATATACAGGATTTGTATTTATTGGTCTCATCGTTGTAGACGGCGAGCCAAAAGTAATAGAATACAACTGTAGAATGGGAGACCCTGAGACGGAAGTGGTTATGCCTAGAATAAAATCTGATTTCTTGCCTGTATTGGCAGCACTAGGAACAGACGAATTTGATAAGCTTCCGCTAAAACATGACTCTAGGTCATGTGCTACTATAATGTTAGTCTCTGGAGGATATCCTGAATCTTATGAAAAAGGGAAAACGATCACAGGGATAGAAAAAGTAGAGAGCAGTATTGTCTTTCATGCAGGAACCAAACAAAACGGGGACGAAGTAATGACAAATGGAGGAAGAGTAATCGCAGTCAGTTCTTTTGGAAATAATAAAGATGAAGCGATATCAACATCAATGCGCAATGTTGAGCTGATTTCTTTTGATAAAAAGAATTATAGAAAAGACATTGGTTTCGATTTGTAAATATGAAGTATCAAATATCAGAAATAGCGAAAATTTTAGAAATCGATTCTTTTAACTTAACGTTAGAATCGAAGATTAAGGCTGTTTCTGTTGATTCTCGTCATATTACTTTCGCTCGATATACTTTATTTTTTGCACTGCCTGGGGCGATGAGTGATGGGCACACATATATCTCAGATGCATATAATCTTGGAGTAAGAAATTTTGTGGTCGTCAATAAATCTTATGTAGATAAATTTCATGATGCTAACTACATTCTTGTAAAAGATGCACTGAAATCACTGCAGAAATTATCCATGTTTCATAGAGCATCATTTCCTAATCTAAAGAAAATAGGAATCACGGGTAGCAATGGAAAAACCATTGTCAAAGAATGGCTCTATCAGATGCTTCACGATAAGTTTGTAATCGTAAAAAGTCCAAAAAGTTATAACTCTCAGATTGGAATGGCATTGTCACTTCTTGCGATAGAGGATTATCACGAGATTGGGATATTCGAAGCTGGAATATCTCAGAAGGGAGAGATGATAAATCATCTTAATATGCTCCAGCCAGATATCGGATTGATTACCAATATAGGATCAGCTCACTCGGAAGGATTTAGTTCTGATCAAGAAAAGGCAGAAGAGAAAATGATCCTTTTTGAATCTGCGGATACGATTATTTATAAGACTAACTTTATAGGAATTAGTGATGCTTACAGCGCAAATCATTACGATAAAAATACTTTTACTTGGGGCACAACGGGACAGGCAGATGTAGAAGTCAACCACAATTTTCCTTCCAGTAAAGAAAGGGAAATAGGCATTGAGCATAATGGAAAGAAATATCTATTGCATTTTCATTTGATAGATTTGCCCTCGTTTGAGAATATAATGCATTGTATCACATTGATGCTACATCTCGGCGTACCTGTTGGTGAATTGCAGGAAAGGATCAGTCGTGTATCTGGACTAACGATGAGACTGGACATGCAGGCAGGAGTACAGAATACAATTATTGTAAATGATGCGTATAGTGCTGATTTGGATGCCTACTCGTATGGTGTTGAATTTCTGAGTCAACATGCTCCTGAAAGAATCAAACTTGCGATAATTAGTGCATTCGATCAATCGGGTATGGCAGAGCGTGACGTGTTCGAAAGCATAATCGAAAAGAGTAAAATGTGGAACTTGTCAGAGTTGATTTACATCTCAGATAATGAATTTGACATTGATACACACGGAATCAAAGTTACTTTCTATAAATCGAAAGAAGCACTACTCATGGATCTATCAAACATCCCAATAAAGAATCGAGGGATACTGATCAAAGGAGCAAGAAAATATAAGCTAGAGGATATCAGTCGACGATTAGTAGAAAAAAGCCATAGTGCAGCGTTGAGTATTGATTTAAATGCGATCGAGCAAAATCTAAGAGTATATAAATCTTACTTGAAACCTGAAACAGGAATCATTGCTGTAGTTAAGGCTTCCGCTTACGGAACTGGATCAGAGGAAGTAGCACGGCTATTAGAAAGAAACGGTGTCGATTATCTGGCAGTTGCATTTGCTGATGAAGGAATCACTCTTAGATTGGACGGAATAAAAACTCCTATCATGGTGCTTAATCCTGATATCACTTCACTGTCCGATATGTTTAGATATGACCTAGAACCTGAAATATATAGTTTAGATCAGCTGAGGAGAGTAATTGATTTCAGTAAACAATCTAAGGAGATATTACCTATTCATCTCAAATTAGATACAGGAATGCATAGACTGGGATTCCAAGAAAATGATCTAGCTGAAGTAGCTAAGTTGATTGAGAATAAGAAGATAGAGGTGAAAACGATATTCAGTCACCTAGCCAGCAGCGAAGATTCGGATGATGATGCATATACAAAAGGACAGTTTGAGCAGTTTGATAGATTTTATAATGTGATAACGGAGTCGTTCAAGATTAAGCCAGCAAAACATATATTGAATTCTGGCGGCATATCAAGATTTCCAGATCGACAGTATGATTATGTACGGCTAGGAATTGGGTTGTATGGCATTGATAATAACCCAGAGGTAGCGGAGACATTAATCAAAGCGCACAAGTTATCTGCCAGTCTGATACAGATCAAAGAGCTGAAAGCTGGGCAAAGCGTGGGGTATAATCGTAAGACCATCCTAGAGAAAGATACTAAAGTCGGAATCGTAAATGTCGGCTATGCAGATGGAGTAATTAGAAACATAGGAAATCGGAACTATTCATTTTTGATCAATGGGACAGAGGCAGCAATCTTAGGTAATGTTTGTATGGATCTTACAATCGTCGATTTGACTAATGTCCTAGATCCTATAATAGGTGATGATGCCATTGTCTTTGATGATGTTCATACTATTGAGGCGCTATCTAAAGTTGGGGGTACAATTCCATATGAAATCCTGAGTCGGATATCGAGTAGAGTGCAGCGCAAGTTTTTAAGGGAATAGGCATAGGATCATTGAGCTAAGTGCAACGCAGATCGGTGAGCCGACCTGCTAGGCCAATATCCCTGCTAGGCCAATATCCCAGCTAAGCCAATATCCTCGCTAAGTCAAGATTCTTGCTTGATCCAAGATCCCTGCTAAGCCAACATCTTTCAATTTATATAACATGAAACTTCCTAAATGATAATATCTTAATGGTAGTTTGGTGCTTATGAAATGCTCACCGATCTTTGCTGCGCTTCAGCTCAATGATCACGGTACAGTGTTTGGCAAAGTCATGTTGCATGGAGCAATCAAATAGTTTAAAGAAATAATATTAGAGGTCGGATAACTCAAAGTTATCAGACCTCTTTTTCGACCGCTTTTTATTACATTTGCATAATCCTAAACAACATAACTATCCTTCGATTGGATATATAAATTAAAAAATTGATCATGGCAAAGAATAATACAAGAAAGGAAAAAGATAGCATTGGTGTAATAGCAGTGCCAGCTGATAAATATTGGGCAGCGCAAACGCAGCGATCAATTGAGAATTTCAAAATCGGTGGTCAATTAATGCCAAAAGAAGTAATCGAAGGGTTTGCGATTCTAAAGAATGCAGCAGCAAAGACAAATGCAGAATTAGGAGCGTTACCTAAGGATAAAGCAAAGTTGATAGGCAAGGTGTGCAAAGAAATCTTAGCTGGTGAATTGGATGATCAATTTCCATTGGTAGTGTGGCAGACAGGTTCTGGTACGCAGTCAAACATGAATGTGAATGAAGTGATAGCCAATAGAGGGCATGTACTTACGGGGGGTAAATTAACCGATAAGTCTAAAGCACTTCACCCAAATGATGATGTAAATAAATCTCAATCTAGTAATGATACATTCCCAACGGCAATGCACATCGCTGCATACAAAGCAGTCGTAGAATGTACAATCCCAGGAATGGAAAAATTGAGAGATACGCTCAAAGCCAAGTCGAAGAAGTACATGAAGGTTGTGAAAATCGGAAGAACACACTTCATGGATGCAACGCCTATCACATTAGGGCAAGAGCTTAGCTGTTATGTATCTCAACTTGATCATGGAATCGCAGCAATAAAGAATACACTCGCTCACTTATCAGAACTAGCCCTTGGCGGTACGGCTGTAGGAACAGGATTGAATACTCCCAAAGGATATGACAAACTAGTAGCCAAGCATATCGCTAAGTTGACAGGTCTTCCTTTTATTACAGGAAAAAATAAATTCGAAGGATTAGCGGCGCACGATGCGATAGTGGAATCTCATGGAGCATTGAAAACAGCAGCAGTATCATTGATGAAGATCGGAAATGATATCAGGATGTTGGCTTCTGGTCCAAGATGTGGAATCGGAGAGATCATAATCCCAGCGAATGAGCCAGGCTCATCTATCATGCCTGGAAAAGTAAATCCTACTCAATCTGAAGCGTTGACGATGGCAATGGCACAGGTAGCGGGTAATGATGTTGCAATCAACATCGGAGGTATGACAGGTCAGTTTCAGTTGAATGTATTCAAACCGATGATGATTTTTAATTTCTTGATGTCTGCAAGATTGATCGGCGATGCATGTGTTAGTTTCAATGACAATTGTGCTGCTGGAATCGAACCAAACCAAGAAAGAATCACCGAAAATTTGAATAATTCTCTCATGCTTGTAACTGCGTTGAACACAAAAATCGGTTATGACAAAGCATCAGAAATAGCTAAGAAAGCATATAAAGAAGGTACGACGTTGAAAGCTGCATCTTTAGCATTGAAATACTTGACCGAAAAAGAATTTGATGCTTGGGTGAGACCTGAGAAGATGATTTAATAATTGCTAAATCGCTTGAATTACTAAATCGCAGAATCGCAGAATAATGTTGACTAATGTGTTTGTAGTTCAGGTAAGTCTATAACATTAAAGAAGAGCACTTATTTGTTTTAATTATTTGCTCTTCTTTGATTTTACCTTGTTTTTAATAGTTAGATTATTCTTTTTTGACTTTGCGTTATGTCTGATAATAAACGACCGTATATAGAACTTCATATCGCTGTACTTTTGTACGGATTGACTGCTGTGTTGGGAGACTTGATACAATTGCCTGCCGTAATTTTAGTATGGTGGCGTGTCTTGATTACTACTTTTTCATTGTTGTTTTTTATCAGATTTGGTAAGGATTTATTGACGGTCAAGCGATCAGTTGCAACACCGATCATGTTGATAGGATGTATTGTGGCGATTCATTGGATTTGTTTCTATGGATCGATCAAGCTTGCGAATGCTTCTGTAGCATTGGTCTGCATGGCTACTACTACAATATTCACGTCCCTTTTGGAGCCTTGGATTATGAAAAAGAGAATTGACCCTCTAGAGTTATTGCTCGGTATATTGATAGTGCCTGGGATGATTTTGGTGGTTAATAGTATCGACATCAGTATGCGTAATGGAGTTATTGTAGGTATTGCTTCAGCTTTTTTTGCTGCATTATTTGGTACATTAAATAAGAAGTATGTAGATAGTACGACACCATATATGTTTACGTTTCTTCAGCTAGGTAGTGCGTGGATATTCATCAGTTTAGTGTTGGTTTTAGGAGGTTCTTATTTAGATTTATCTCAATTTTTTCCACCTAGTATTTCTGATTGGGTGTACGTTATTATTCTCTCCCTTTTATGCACGACACTGGCTTATATCTTAAATTTGAGAGCGTTGAAGGCACTATCCGCTTACGCTACTAATTTGGTCATTAATTTAGAACCACTTTATGGTATAGTATTAGCGGCGGCTATCTTAAAAGAATACGAACAATTGACGACTAACTTCTATATTGGTGGAGGTATTATTCTGGCAATAGTTATGTCTTATCCATTTTTGAAAAAAAGATTTTCTCCAACAGTATGATCGACGAACATTCATTCAAAGCTATTTATTCTTATTGTGAATCTGTATCTGATTCACCATCTGATGTATTGCATGAGTTATACAGGGAGACACATCTTAAGACCCTTGCTCCTAGGATGGCTTCAGGTCCTGTGCAAGGTCGGTTTTTGAGTTTGTTTAGTAAATTAGTCGCACCTAAACAGGTTTTGGAGATTGGGACTTTTACAGGATATGCAACTATCTGTATTGCGGAAGGATTGGCGGAGAAGGGACATATTCATACGATAGAAGTCAATCCAGAACTTAATCATATTTCGGATAAGTACTTCAAAAAGGCCGGTTTTAGAGATCAAATTACGTCACACATAGGTGATGCCAAGACGATTATTGGTCAACTGTATAGACAATTTGATGTCGTATTTATAGATGCGAAGAAGAAAGATTATTCTCTATATTTTGATTTAGTAATAGATAAGGTAAGACCAGGCGGTTATATCTTAGCTGATAATGTACTATGGGGAGGAAAAGTGTATTCTGGAAGTAAGGATGCAACTACTCTTTCATTAATAGCGTTCAATCAGAAGATGAAAGATGATACTAGAGTGGAAACTTTACTGTTGCCATTGCGTGATGGATTGACCATTATGAGAAAAAAGTAAGAGAAACGAAGGGTTTTATAGAAGTCTTTGTCTAACTAATAAGAACATACATTATTTCATTCAATGAAGTGGTTAAAACTAAAGGTTAAAATAAATCACTTCAATACTCAAGCTATATTTGACGGATCACCATCATATGTTGCAGTTAATCTCGGAAGGGAATGAGCTTTCATTTAGAAGGTTATATGACTATTATAGTGAGATGGTGTATAATACTGCAATGGGGTTTGTAGGTGATGTAAAGTATGCTGAAGAAATTACGCAAGATGTATTTACTAAGGCCTATAGAAATGCAGGATCATTCAAAGGGAATTCTTCTGTGAAAACATGGCTCTATCGAATTACAGTGAATACGTCGCTCAATCAAATCAATAAAAACAAGCGGCATAGATATTCTGGACTAGAGGATATAGAAAAAATCGAGTATGATCATCCAGGTATTCTTCTTGAAAACAAGGAAAATGCAAAGACTCTGCAATTGGCAATAAACGCTCTTGCGGAAACACAGAAAACCGCTTTTGTGTTGAGTTTTGTTGAAGGTTTACCTCGGCAAGAAGTAGCGGATATAATGGAAACTAGTCTAAAAGCTGTAGAGTCATTGTTGCAAAGAGCAAAGGGGAACCTTAGAACTAAATTAGAAAAAATGTATCCTTACCGAAGGAAAAAGTAAATTGTAATGTCTTATAAGTAGAAATATGAAACAAGTAAAAGATTTATGGATAGAAAGTGTGATGAATAGTCACCAAGGAAAGATGAAGTTGAGACCGTCAGAGTCTTTGTTTGACCGTATACCAATGAATTCTAATAAAGTTAGGATAATGAGTCTTAGGCAAATGAAAATTGCGGGTGTTGCAGCATCTTTACTGATATTAATTAATAGTGTAGCGATCCAAAGTATCAATACCTCAATGGCATCAGAGTCAGGTGATATTGCTTATGAGGATCAACTTATTTCTGATTATAATTTATATAAATATGAATAAGCTCAAATTTTATAAAATAACTACTATTTGTCTACTGCTACTTAATGTAATATTGGTATCTGCTTTTTTAATCACAAAACCGAAAACCAGACCTGGAGCTAAAAACAGGTTAAATGTCAAAGATCATTTTAAAATGGATGAAGCTCAGCATGATCAATTTTTGACAAATGTTGAAGCTCATCATGAAGAAATGAAAGCGATAAAGGAAAAGCAAATTGAAATACTACAGCCTTACTTGTATAGTATAGCCGATAAGCAACAATCGAAAGATCAATCAGCTACTTTGAATCTGATGAAAGAACTGGAAGAGAAGAAATTAATCTCCATATATTCACACTTAGAGGATGTAAAGAGTATTTTGAGTGATGATCAATTGCCTTTATTTGATTTGTTTCTAAAGCACAGATTGGATGACCTAACAGAAAAGAATAAACAAATGCGACCACATAAAAAGAAATGATGAAGAGTGCATTTATTATATTTTTCACTTTGATTAGTTTTGTCATTGAGGCTCAATCAATACAATCTATCAAAATTTCTTTTGTTCCTATGTTCAATAATCAATTATTGGAATTGGATAAGCCATTAAATCAGGACAATCAGACGATATCAAAGTTGAAATTTTATATTTCTAATATTAATTTTTTAGATGGCGATCAGTTAGTTTGGTCTGAGTCAGAAAGTTATCATTTGGTAGACATGGAGGATAGAGAAAGTATGGAGTTACTTTTGGATATTCCAGATAATATAGATGTGAGTAGTTTGAATTTTGATCTTGGTGTGGATAGTCTTGCTAATGTGTCTGGAGCAATGTCGGATGATTTGGATCCTATGCATGGTATGTATTGGGCTTGGCAGAGTGGATATATCAATGTGAAGATTGAGGGTAAATCTGATACGTGCCCTGCAAGAAAAAATAAGTTTCAATATCACTTGGGAGGGTTTCTAGCTCCAAATGTTTCTCTGCAGAAAGTATCATTAAAACTTAATAAGGTCGAAGATATAGATGTGTCAATTGATATCGCTAAGTTGTTCGAAACTATTGACATATCTAAAACGTATGAAATCATGAGTCCAAGAGCGGAAGCGGTATCTATATCTCAAAAAATAGCATCACTTTTCGAAATAAGAGAATGAAGAAGTGGTACATCGTAATATTCGGATTAGTGTTTGGGTTATTAGGTTTTTTAGAATCTAGCATCGTCGAATTAGAATGTCCTGATCACTTTCCTGAACCTCTCTATGATTTTTCGAAGAATGAACTTAGAGATGCAAATATACTGCTGGGAAAAACTTTGTTTTACGATCCTATTTTGTCTATCGATGGAACGATCTCTTGCGCTTCTTGTCATTCTCCTTACCACGCTTTTGCACATACTGATCATGATCTCAGTCACGGGATAGACGATATTATAGGTATTCGAAATGCCCCACCATTATTTAATCTTGCTTGGCAAAATACGTTTATGTGGGATGGTGCGATCAGTCATCTAGATATGCAATCTTTAGCACCAATGACTAGTCCCTCTGAGATGGGGAATAATTTGATGAATATCATTGCTAGTTTAGAAGCATCAAAAAAGTATAAATTATTGTTCTTTGAATCTTATGGAGATTCTACTATTACTGGACAGCGTTTGTTATTGGCTATGTCACAGTTTCAGTTGACACTGGTGTCTGGTAATTCGAAATATGATAGAATTAAGCAAAGTCAGGACACGTTTACTGTTCAAGAGAAAAAAGGATATGAATTATATAAGGTGAATTGCAGTAGTTGCCATACTGAGCCATTGTTTATCAATGAGGACTTTGCTAGTAATGGTCTATCGGTAGATTCTACATTGATGGATTTTGGGAAAGGAGGGGTGACAATGATAAAAGAAGATAGCTTAATGTTCAAAGTACCTTCGTTGAGGAACTTGGCCTACACGAAGCCATATATGCATGATGGTAGGTTCGAGAAATTAAGAGAAGTGCTCAATCACTATACTGATGAAGTGCAAGTTTATGATTTTCCAGGTTCTGATAATAGAATCTCTGTCAATGTGGATTTATCGAGCAATGAAAAGTCAGATATATTAGCATTTTTGAGAATATTGAATGATGAAGAATTTGTGTTTAATAAAGAGCATAGGGAACGGTGAATTATATGGTTCTTTGGACAGTTGATCAGGGAGAAGTCTTTTTCTGCTGAAAATTCTAGATCTAGTGGTTTGTATTTATCTTTATACTTTTGTTCCATATTTTGACAAGGTTTAATGGTGACATCACCAAAGTTAAACTGCTTAAAATATAATTTGAAGAATAATATAAATATACTATTCAAAAGCGAAGGATATGTGAAAACAACTTGTCCAACTAAAAAATCTAACTTTAAGACTATGAAAACAACTTTTAGCTTTTTGATTTGCACGATGCTAAGTTTTGCCGCACAGGCACAACTATCGCCGGCCATCACAGCATGGTTACAGAACACAACAGAGACAGGAACATATTATGTGTCTGGTAATTCTACGGCGCTAGAAAATAATATCCTTGTTAATTGCCAAACAGTAGAATATTCAGATGATTTTGTATACGTACATACAAAAGGAATACCATCATATGCGACGGGGCCGTTTTCTGACGGTAATCCATCACAAGCTTCTGATCAAGATGCGATATATAAGATGCCATTGAATCCGACACCTAATAATGGGAATTTAGATAATACAGTGGGTGGTAACATTGGAATCTTTGTGAATGGAGTTTCTCTTTTTGACTATAGAGATGGAGTTGGTTGGAATCCTAATACCAATGCACTCTGTGGTGGTCCAGGAAATGCTCCTTGTCCAGGAGGACCTATGGCACAAACAGATTGGACTAGAGATGCAATACCTGCGGAGAAGCCAGGGTTTGATTGCTCGAAGGCACATCCAGCTATGGGTAATTACCACCATCACCAGAATCCTTCTGCATTCAAACTAGATCTTAATGTGGTCTCTGATATTTGTAATCTTTATGATGCTGATGGCCTTTATGCGATAAATCCAGAAGCTCACTCCCCATTGATAGGTTATGCCTATGACGGTTATCCAATATACGGAGCATATGGATATACTAATGCAGATGGTACAGGTGGAATAGAAAGAATAAAATCAGGTTATCAATTAAGGAATATTACAGTACGGGAAACATACGCTGACGGATCAGACGTGTCAGATGGTCCTGTAATAGGGAGTACGTATATACTAGGATACTTCAGAGAAGATTACGAATGGGTAGCTCATGATACTGATGATTACCTTGATGTACATAATGGAAGACAATGTGTAACGCCAGAATATCCAGATGGAACATATGCATATTTTGCAACTGTGGACGAGAACTGGAATTCAACATATCCGTATGTAGTAGGACCTACTTTTTATGGGGATTTTGAAAGAAGAGATGTTAATTCTGTAAATGAGACAACGACAGTGTATGATGGAACGGTAGCGACAAACGAGCTTGACTTGAATAGCACTGATGTAACAATCTTTCCTAATCCGACTTCAGATTTGATAGCGGTACAGATTAATACTTTGGTAGAGGATGATGTTACTGTAGAGCTTATAAATGTAAGTGGGCAAATAGTAGATACAAAAACGATATCTAAAGGAAGTACGATTGCGTATTTTGATATACAGACTTTATACGACGGTGTATACTTAGTTAGATTAAATAACGGGACACACTCGACGACTAAGAAAATCGTAGTTGAACGTTAGACATTGAAGATATAAATGGAATGATTAAAATATTCCCCCAATAAGCTAATTACTTATTGGGGGATTTTTTTGGACATTATTTTTTGGCTAAATGGAAAGTGAGAGGCCTGACTATACAATGACGAATCGAATAGATATTTCATTTAGATTTGTAATAGATATTAACTTAATGCCATTTCTGAATAACACTTAAAATTATGGCATAATGCCGATACATATTGAACGGCACTTATGAAATAAGTGACATCTTCTATATTAATCGGTATAATTACGAAACATGAAACTATGAGAATTTTACTTGCTTTACTATTTATCGGTTTTTCTATGATTTCATATTCTCAGATGGATGTAATAAAGTTAAACAACCCATCTTTCGAAGATACACCTAGAAAAGGTGGAGTTTTAAAAGAAATTGAAGGATGGTATGATTGTGGAATTGATAATTTTCCTGAAGAGTCAGCTCCAGATATACATCCTGGAGGATATTGGGGAGTTGATGATAAGTCATACGAAGGCGAAACATATCTGGGATTGGTGGTTAGAGATAATGAAACATGGGAGTCAGTCTGTCAAAGGTTAATAACAGGAAGTGGAGAAATAGAGCGGATAGAGGAAGGTAATTGCTATAGATTATCAATGGCTGTAGCACGGTCAGAAAAATATTTGAGTGGTTCTAGATTTGCTCTTGAAAATGCTAGACCTAAATCACAGGCCTATAATTACAATACACCAGTTGTTGTACGTATTTGGGGAGGTAATAGTTTTTGCAATAAAAAAGAACTTTTGGCTAAGTCTGAGCCAGTCATTAATTCTGAATGGGAGACTATAGATTTGAATTTTACACCAACAATAGATTGTGAATTTATAACCATTGAAGCATATTATAATATACCTGTACTTGTGCCATATAACGGTCACGTCCTCATCGATAATTTATCTGAGATCATTCAGGTAGCGTGTAAAGATTGAAGTATGAAATATGATTAGTAATTAATTTTTAGCTCTTCTTGTTTGATCTAAGAACTCACTATATTGACAAAAATATATAATTGAATGGAGTCAATAGAAAAATTAATAGCGGACTTTTCTTCTTTTGTTTGGGGACCTCCATTGGTCTTTTTACTTATTGGCGGTGGATTGTACCTTTTAGTACTTTCTAGATTCTTGCCTTTCCGATATCTGGGGCATGCTATTCAAGTACTACGCGGTAAATATGATGATCCCAATGACGCTGGTCAGATAAGTCATTTTCAAGCATTGTCAACCGCGCTGTCATCTACGATAGGCATGGGGAATATTGCAGGAGTGGCTGTGGCTATATCGATAGGTGGTCCTGGAGCGATGTTTTGGATGTGGGTAAGCGCTATTGTAGGAATGTCTACTAAGTTTTTTACATCGACTCTGGCAATAATGTATAGAGGAAAAGACAGTGTGGGGGAATTACAAGGAGGACCTATGTATTTTATAATGGAAGGATTAGGTAAATCTTGGAAGCCACTAGCAGTTATGTTTAGTTTTTTTGGATTGCTGGGAGCACTTCCTGTGGTAAATGTTAACCAATTAACGCAAGCGATTAATGACATTGTTTTAATTCCCAATGGAGTAGAAGTAAGCTTTGCGTCTAATATGATTATAGCTATTGTATTAATAGTATTGACATCCCTGGTGATGTTTGGTGGATTGAAAAGAATAAGCAGTACGGCTGCTAAGATGGTTCCGAGTATGGTTTTACTTTATTTTGTTTTTGTAATGATCATTCTAGGTTCACATTATGAAGAAGTGCCTAGATATCTAATCATGATGGTGACAGATGCTTTTGCAGCGGAAAACTATAAAGGAGATCCAATGTTTGGAGGCGTCCTAGGAGCATTGATCTTACATGGAATTCGAAGAGGAGCATTTTCTAACGAAGCGGGTATTGGTACGGCACCTCTAGCACATGGAGCTGCCAAGACGGATGAGCCAGTTAGAGAAGGTTTAGTTGCTATGCTAGGCCCCGCTATAGATACATTAGTGGTTTGTACTTTAACAGCTTTAGCTATATTAGTTACTGGTGTTTGGGAAACCACTACCAGTAATGGTGTAAGTTTGACCGCTTCTGCATTTGGGGAAGCCATGCCAGGGATTGGACCTTATTTACTTATGATATGTGTGTTCATTTTTAGTTTGTCATCTTTATTTTCTTATTCTTACTATGGGACTAAATGTCTATCATTTCTTATAGGTGCGGATAAAAAACACTACTATAATTACTTCTATATATTAAGTATAATTTTGGCTGCTACAACACCTTTTAGCGCGATGTTAAATTTGATTGATGGCGTTTTTGCCTTGATGGCAATTCCTACAATGGTTTCTACATTTATATTAGCACCCAAAGTGATCCATGAGATTAAAAGATATGTGCAAAGGCTGCAAGAGGCTAAGGATTAACGTAGGTATGTTGATTTTTAATGGAACCGGTAAGAGGGTTATTACGGACTACATGATTAATAATCAGTAATCTTCTTTCTTCCTGTTTTTATCTCCGATCGTTTTTTCTTGCCCTGAAGTCTCTTTTTCTTCGATGCTGCAGATGGACGAGTTGGTTTTCGCTTTTTTTCTTCTTTCAATGCCTTCTTGATCAGTTTATCGAATTTCTTGATCAGCTTCTGCTTATTGGTCAGTTGGGATCTGTCCGTTTCTTGATGAAGGATCAGTTCTTTTTTACGATTGATATTGTTCTTAAGCTTCGTTAGGATTTTTGTCTTTTGTCTATCGGATAAGACTTCAGATGCATGTATGTCAAATCGAAGAGTCACTTTGGTCTCCACTTTATTTACATGTTGGCCACCGCTGCCTCCTGATCGGGAAGTGGTAAGTTTGAGTTCCGTATGTAATTTGTCAAAGTCGATATCCATCTTTTTATGCGACTGGTTTTGTAGTCGTGGTATTAATGTCGATTTGGGTGGAATCGTTCATTTTGTAAAGCAATCATTTTTATAGAACACGGATTGGGTGGATCATGTAAGATCATTGAGCGCTTGCGATCTGTGAGCTGGTAACTGTGTAACGACTTTTGGGGCTAGATATATCGTCTAGTTATAGTGCATAATTTAAGTGTTTTTCCTTTAATCATTTCTTCCGGTCCTAGGAAGCGCTCACCGATTTTCGCTGCGCATCAACTCAATGATCGCCGTGTTCCGTTCAATGATTCTGCAATAAAGACCTACTTCAACGCACTAGCTCGACCAATAACGTCTGCCCCAAACCGCTGTCTGATGCCATCCATTTCTTGTAATAATTTGATTCGTTCTATGCTATCGTCGAAGAGGCTGATCTGATAACTACCATGGACCAGTCCACTGAACTTGACTCCTATAAGCCTGATCAGTTGACGTCGCTCATATACTTTGTCGAATAGCTGTAGGGCGTATTTTCCTAGTGCGTTATCTTGGGCGGTGTATGAGATCCGGCATTGCTTGGTGAATGTATTGAAATCCGCATATCTGATCTTGACTGTAATTACGGATGTGAGTCTGCTAGATGCTCTGAGTTCGAAGCTGAGCTTGTCACACATGTCTATGAGCATATTACGGATCATACGGAGATCGAGAGTGTCCTCCATGA
Organism: uncultured Saprospiraceae bacterium; assembly: GCA_938003955.1. GTDB lineage: Bacteria > Bacteroidota > Bacteroidia > Chitinophagales > Saprospiraceae > CAJXUU01. The sequence continues at coordinate 18,558 of CALKXE010000159.1, forward strand.
ATGTTCGTTCTTTGGAGATAGATTTTGATTCGCTATAAGGTACTATGGGGGTGTTGTCTATTGCATTCGCTTTTTCTGATAATTTTCGACCAGATTTACCAAATTCTCGTTCTAGTAATCGGGTAGGGATCTCACTCAGCACTTTGATAGATCTAACACCCATGAAACTGAGTTTTTTGTAGGTTTTTTGGCCTACGCCAGGAATTTTTTTGACGGGTAGGGGAGCGATGAATTGTTTTTCTATGCCTCGCTTTATTTGTTTACTACCATTCGGTTTTCCTTCTCCTGTACCGATTTTTGAGATGAGTTTATTTACAGATAGGCCAAACGATATGGGGAGCCCTGTTTCACGGATGATTCTTTGGCGTAATTCTCCGGACCATTTGTAGCAGCCAAAGAACTTATCCATACCTGTAAGATCTAGATAGAATTCGTCCACAGATGCTTTCTCATAGACGGGGGCTTCTTCGGCGATCACATCGGTCACCATATTGGAGTAGTAGGAGTAACTGTCCATATCACCACGAAGTACGATCGCATTGGGGCAGAGTTGCAAGGCCATCTTCATAGGCATGGCGGAATGCACTCCAAATCTGCGGGCCTCATAGCTGCAAGAGGAGACGACTCCACGATTACTCGTGCCACCGATGATGAGTGGTTTTCCTTTGAGTTCGCTATTCTTTAGTACTTCTACAGAGGCAAAGAAAGAATCCAAATCCATGTGTAATACGGCGCGGTCAAACATAGGTAGCTATCATTTTGTGAATACAAAACCGATAGCAATCCTATAATCATGCCCTCGGGGCACAAAGATAGGCCAAAAGTCGAATAATGTGACATTTTGAATTGAAAAATGCAACATTTAAATAAATAATGTCGAAAAATACGACACTGAATTGGCTGAAGTACTTAGGAATAGACATCTAGTGCTTCTTTAAAAATCCCTTTTATTCTGCGGCGTAACTTAAGAGGAGATACAATCTCTAATGTATTACCATATCCTAGAAATATCCGCTCTAGTTCGAAATTAATTTTGATAAATAATTCAAAAGTGGCACCATCTTCATCTTGTGATATCAATTTTTGACTATGATGGATTGGTTTAGTGATTACATACTGTGCATTCTTTTTATTGACTCGGAATACGATTTTTTCTGGTCTCATACCTTGCATCACGGTTACACCTACTACATCTCTATAGAATGTGTCTGGATCAAAGCTGTCATTTTCATGGTAATGTTTGTTAGGAAGTAATTCTATTGCTTTGATCCTATCAAGTGCATAATTGATTACACCCCGTTGTCCAGCTTTTCGACCAAGTATAAACCACCTATTGTTGAATTCCTTGAGGAGATAGGGATGAAAATCTACACCTGTCGGTTGTTCTGCTTTGAAGGATTGATAGCTAATTTTTAGGACAGTCTTCTTTATGATTGCTTGGTAGATCTGATCTAGATATTCTAACCCTCGTAGATTAGGATTACTATCGAAACTGATGACTGGCTTCTGTTTTTCCTTTGCAGAATAGATATGATCTTCCAATTTCTGTACCATGCCACCTAATTGCTTGAAGTGACTAAATCCTTGGAATTGCTTAAGGAACTCAACGGCTTCTGTGAGATGACTTAGATCTTGATCTGTGAGAGGAATGTTAGTGATACTATAGTCTTTGTCTTCGTAGGTGTAGTGCCGCTTATCGATTACAACGATGGGAGCATTGTACCCTAGTTTGTCCGATCTCATCATTTGTATATCACCTTGGACGGTTCGTTTTGAGATGCCTTTGTCTATGCCTTCGTACTCGTACAATGCATCGGATACGGCATCAATGAGATCATCCAGTGTCCATTTTCGAAATCTATTCTGGAGGCATTTGTCGAGTGTTTTGTATCGTATTAGGGCGTTTCTATTTGCTGGCATAAGTTTTCTGTTCGACTATTATCAGATGTTCCAAGATTTGACTCTTCGACTTTTAAAATCCGTTTGATCCGCTAAATCTGCGAGATCCGTGTTCCATTGATTGAAGAAAGGTCTATTATATTATGATAAAAGTAGAAATAATAATTGACAACGCAAATAGGATGCGTAGCACTGTTCCATCTTTGTATTATAAATAATAAAACAATGAAAAATATATCACTATTAAATCAAATGCTAGAGGAAAGATATCTCAACTGCCAAAAACATCCTACGTCAGAACTATACATATATAACTATTCTGCGAAAGCACAATATGATAGATTATGGAATGAAGTTACACTAGGATGTAGAGGATTGATTTTGGATTAAGAGGGTAATGTAGTAGCGAGACCGTTTCCTAAGTTTTTTAACCTTGGAGAATATGAGGGACAGAAAGTACCAAGCACAACATTCGACGTATATGAGAAAATGGACGGATCATTAGGGATTTCATATATGTTAGATGGAAAAATTCAAATTGCTACAAGAGGTTCTTTTACATCAGAGCAGTCCGTAATGGCGAATACATTACTGTATGATAAATACTATGATTCTGTCGCAAAGATGAAGCCAGGTGTCACTTATCTATTTGAAATCATCTATCCAGAAAATAGAATTGTAGTGGATTATGGCGACGAGGAGAAGTTAGTCTTATTGGCTATGATTGATATTGAAACCGGTGAGGACTTGACTTTAGAGGATATAGGTTTCCCGCTAGTAAAAAAATACGATGGTATAAATGATATCAATGAATTGAATCTTCTTGAAGAAGAAAATAAGGAAGGATTTGTAATCAAATATCCAGACGGATATAGATTGAAAGTGAAATTCGAAGAGTATGTTCGGTTGCATAGGATTATCACTCAGGTATCAACTATTTCAATATGGGAATATCTAAAAACGAATCAACCTATGGCTGAGATACTTGAGCAAGTGCCAGATGAATTCTACAATTGGATAAAAGGAAAGAAGAGTGAAATGGAAACTCAATATGATGAAATAGAAGGAATCGCAAAATCTCAAATGAAGCAGTTTGACACAAGGAAAGAAACTGCGGCATATATCATGACTTGTACGTACCCGAAAGTAATGTTCGATATGATAGATGAGAGAGCGTATTCTAGATCGATCTGGAAGATGCTCAGGCCAGTATTTGAAAGGCCATTTGATAAGGTTTAAGACTCTAAACAATAATTAGATCACAACAAATCATTTAAAAAATAAACGAAAATGAATAACACACTGAAAATATTAATACTAAAGGGAATCCCTGCATCTGGAAAATCTACTTATGCAAAACAGTTAGTGAAGGCAAGTCCCAATACTTGGAAACGGGTGAATCGTGATGATTTGAGACATATGCTAGATGGGTATCACTTTTCAAAAGAGAATGAAAAATTTGTAAAAGCACTGCGTGACCATGTGATCATGGAAGCATTGAAAGCGGGTAGAAATGTAGTTGTAGATGATACTAACATATCAAAAAGACATGCGACAAGAATCACGGATCTATCAAGAGAGCATTTCAAAAAGACAGGTGTTAAGGTAGAGGTCGAAACCAAGGAGTTTGAGATATCTCTGGAGGAAGCAATATCAAGAGATGCAAAAAGAAAGACTCCCGTTGGAAAAAGCGTAATCACTAAGATGTATAATCAACTTCATGGTGTAAAAAAAGAGAGAGGGCCGAAATATCTTGAGCAAGATAAGCAACTTCAACCAGCAATCATCTGTGATCTAGACGGAACGTTGGCATTGATGAATGGTAGGAATCCATTCGATGCATCAAAATGTGAACAAGATCTACTTAATGAACCTGTAGCTCATCTCGTAAAGTCATATGCAGAACAAGGAACCAAGATCATACTTTTGTCTGGAAGGACTGATAATTATAAAGCGGAAACTTTGAGATGGCTAGAGAAGCATAATATCCAATATGAGAAATTGCTCATGAGACGACATGGAGATAGCCGAAAAGATGCAATCATCAAAAAAGAGATTGTAGACAATGAAATCAAGGGAAAGTACTTCGTAAGATTCGTGCTAGATGATAGAAATCAAGTCGTAGATATGTGGAGGAATGAGATCGGATATGCGTGTTTACAGGTGTATTATGGTGATTTTTAGTTCAGATATTTTGTTTGTTAACAATACAAATTTTAAATCTAAAACGTTACTATAAAAAATCAATTACATTATGAAATACTCACATTTGTTTTTCCTTTGTTTTTTTGCACTCGCATTAGCCTCTTGTGGCGAAGATGTCGATGATAATCTCAAAATAGACGGTGAATGGAAACTTGAGTCTGTATTGGGCGGAATTGCTGGAGGCGGACTTCCATTTGATGGAGATATGTCAATTATTGTGTCTGGGTCTGAACTGGATATGTTTAAAGATGATGAACTAGTAATGGAGGCTGATATTTCATATTCACTTGATGAGTTTGATAGAGTAATCTTGAAACTAGATCAATCATATGTAGATGATCAACCAGAATTTATACTTGGATCCGGAAATGAGTTGATTGCCACAAAGTTCGATGATAACAACATGCTATCATTATTGAGTTTATGTGCCGATTGTTACTCATACAATTTTGTGAAATAAATAGAATTTAAAATGATATATTTTGAGGGATATTCATGTTAAAACAGGATTGTCACAAAAATGTCATGTAAATGTTAGGTTTTATAAAAACTAGTAATACCTTTGTATCAGCTTATGAAAGTAACACAAACATATATAAATATTAATATGCATAGTTTCCTGAATCAGGATAGTTTATGCGCCTTTTCTCCACTAGGGGAACAGAGAATTATATGTCATAGCTGATAGCTTCACTTTAAAGAAAGTCGTTGCTAACCAGTCGAGCTGCAACGATGAAAATTTCCATTCCGTATTTCCATTCTTGTCTGCTCTAGGTTATTGACCTAAGTCAGAATTTTTTTTATTCATTAAAAACATACTTATGCAGAAAAATCAAATCAATGAGATTCTGCAAGTTCATAGTTTTGGATAGTCGTATCTCGCGAGCGATCAATCCACGATATTGAATCTTGCTCAATTTCACAACAACTTATTTTAAATACTATTGATTCGGAGAAAAACTGAATCATAGCTATAGCTATAGCTATATTGACCAGTGGTCTATTTGGTTAAGATATTTCACTTTGACTGAAATGAAGCGAGTTCAATTCTTGCCTGGTCATCTATTGCCTATAGCCCAAATTAAATTATAACTTATGAACATAACACAAGCAGATAAATACTTCTTTTATTCTGGGCTCATATTTTTTACTCCAGAATTCAAAGTTCAAGGAATTAGGGTACGGAATTAGTTAAGAGCCTCAGTCCCTTGAACGTTTGCTAGGCACTTGATGCATTCGATTACGATATGGAAGAACTGGTAGAATCACTGGATTATGCACTTTCTTATGATGAAGAACATGCTCCTTCTTTTTGTTTATCAGGAAGAGTACATATGGAGAAAATGAAAAATTTCACGGAAGCACAGCATTGTTTTGAGATGGCACTTATAGTGGATAAAAACTATGTAGATACCTATAAGTACTACTCTAAACTTCTTATTTGGACTGGTCAATTAGATAGGCGGAAGAACTAATATCTAGAGCTGAGAATATAGTAGGAATGCCAAAAGTGGTAGTCATACAACGTCGAGCGTCTATATATGAGTGCGCAGGAAAAGTAGACAAAGCAATGGCTGAAGTAGCGAAAGGAAAACTACTAAGTGGTTGTGCATCTTTCTACACTTTCTTTGATAATGAAGCGGAGCGTCTGAAAAGAAAAGTAAACAAAAAGAAGAAAAAATCTAAACTGCGCAGAAAGACTGCATAGTTGAGTTTCATCTTTGAATTATAATAAGAATACAACTGGTGAAATAAAGATTTTACAAGTAAGAAATATCCGCCAAATGGCGGAAAAGAAGTACCAATACAAATTGATGATATCCCTGATGAGAGTTTCTGTATAACTCCTTTGTGTGGTAGGTCTTTGATCTATCATATGCAGATGCGCAATTTGTTTGGATACGCCACACCGAGGGTCGTGGGTTCGAATCCCACTCCGCCAGATGGCGGATAGTTCAGTTGGTTAGAACATTGGTTACACGTGTCGCAGGTTCGACTCCTGCTCCAGACTATATAGTCTGGATAGCTCAGTTGGTAGAGCAGTGATGATGGACTCATAATCCATATTATCCTGGGAGTTAGTCACTCATTAAAATGACTTCATTTTTGAATCATGCAAAGGCATATTCGCTTCTGTTCTAGACTAGATTTTCTGAGGAGAATTTAGAAAGGATCAGAAAAATCAGATTGATACTTGCTCATGTTGGATACCGATAGAGGGCGTTTGGTTTCAGAGTTTTTGGAATTGATTATGTGTGTGTTGAAGGTTTTATTCAGCACAATGATCAACGATGGAAATTACTCGGATTAAACAAAATCTATCTTAAAACATGGTCCGTAGATACTTGATGAATAAGCAATTGTATGATTCATTTTAAAATTAAAATTATTTAATCCTTTCAGTAAAAGCTATAAATTTTGAATGCTTTTACTGGGAACAAAACCCATAATTATGTTCACGAAATTAAAAGTAAACACTTATGAAATGGCGCTTGTCTATAAGGACGGTGCATTGGATCGTGTTCTTCCAATGGGAGAATATTGGATCTGGAACAGAAAAGTAGAACGCTATAATATGGCAACTCCTTTCTTACCTTCTATGGATCTTGATTTGTTACTCAAGAATGAAGACTTGGCGGCAAAATTAGATGTAATCGAAGTGATGGATAATGAAATTGCTATCCAGATGAAAAACGGAAATTTCCATAGAGTATTGACTCCGGGCAGATACGCTTACTGGAAAAGTGTGATCTCGTATACTTATAAAATGATCGACCTTTCTGATGTGGAAATCAGTGAATCAATCAATCGTAAAGTATTACAAAGAATAGAATTGAGAGGTTTTGTCCAAACTCATGTTGTGGAGTCATACGAAAAAGGAATGCTCTATGTGGATGGTAAGTATGTGAAAACACTTGATTCTGGAATCTACTATTACTGGAAAGGCGATAAGGCAGTATCAATGATCAAAGCTGACTTGCGAAAGCAACAAATGGAGATCAGTGGTCAGGAATTATTGACTAAGGATAAAGCTGGTGTACGTGTGAATTTCTATGCAACCTATCAAGTGTCTGATATCGTGAAGGCGATGGTGGATACGAAGGATCATTCGAAGCAATTCTACATCTTAATGCAATTAGGCTTGCGAGAGTATGTAGGTAAATACACATTGGATGAATTGTTGGCTAATAAAGATTCTGCTTCTGAATATGTAACTGCTTATGCAAAGGCGAAAGCCGAAGACATGGGTGTAGATGTATTGAGTTGCGGTATCAGAGATGTGATCTTGCCAGGTGATGTCCGTGAGATCATGAATCAAGTATTGGTTGCTGAGAAAAGAGCGCAGGCAAATGTGATCATGCGAAGAGAAGAGACAGCCTCTACTCGTAGCTTGTTGAACACTGCAAAATTGATGGAAGATAATGAGATGCTTTACAAGCTCAAAGAAATGGAGTATGTAGAAAAGATCGCTGAGAATATCCAAACAATCAGTCTTTCAGGAGGTGGTGATTTGGTAGGACAGTTGAAAGATGTCTTTGGAACTGCGAAAGCAAAGTAGATATAGCCGTGCTGCCATTTCGGTGGTGCGGTTGTATATCAATTACATTTTGTTTTTACCAATTACATTTTTCTTTATTGACCGTCATATTCTTGACTATTGGTCATTTTCATTCCATGTATTTCTTTTTCATTTTTTGATTTCCAATACAGTAATTTAATTCTTTTTTTTTTTAAAGATGATAAATATTCTATTACGCAAATAGACTGCGTAGTGCGTTCTTATCTTTATTATATGATAGAGGGGAGGGGGATTTAGTACCTACTAAAAGCCTGCTTCTGTCTAATTATTAACCCAATTGAAAGAATTACTTTATGCCAAATTATTCTGTTTCTTAATTACACACGATAAGAGTCTCACCGATTATTCGAGATGAAAAAGTGACTTGCAGTTCGATAGTTTCGACTGCCCAAAAATAACTTTTTCACTCCTAGATAGCAGTTCTTGCTATTGATCATTTTCAAAAGATTCTTGATTTCTGATTGAGTTCCTCATGGTTCTCAAAAGCTCTAATTGGCTTGTCAATCCTATTGGCAAGAAGGCCATTCCTATGTCCTTTTCGATAGTCAACCTAGCTTTTTTCTACTCGTATTTATCCACTCTGCATAGATGGGTCTAGCCCTTACTATGCCAAATTTCAACCAATTTTTTAACAATTAAAATCAAAAAAACATGGAAATCTTAATCATGCTTATCCTTCAATTGATCATCGACGAAGATAGCGGAATCTAATTTTAAGAAATGAGAGACTTAGCCCTTTTTTATTGCTCTTGAGTCTATGTAATACTAGAGAGGATTATAGGACTCTTAAATCTTTTCAGATCGCTACATGATCTTATTTCTCCGTCCATTGAACGTTCGGGGCAGATGAATATAGCCTTTGCTGTGTCCATCAGTTAACAATTTTTTTAAAAATTTAAACCAATAAATTATGGAATTATTAATCTTGCTTATTCTTCAATTGATTATCGATGAAGATAGCAGAATCTAGCAATAAGAAAGGGCTGCAAATTTAAGTTCGTAGCTCTTTTAATTTTTCGAGAAACCACTTTTTACCTATCATTTTGTTTTCAAGTTTGATAGCCTTTTCTAATTCTTCTAAATTACTTTTATATATCATTTTATTAAAGAAATTAATGCTATTCAAATAGGCTTTGTCCACATCAACAGTAGACTTTTCTTTATTTCGGTTTATGTAGGATTTAAAAGCATCTATATAATATTTAAAACTTTCAATATCATTTGTGTTGAGTTCATATTGTGATGAGAGTAAGAGCCATTTGATTTTTAATTCAAGATGGAAATCTTTAATTTTTTTTGATCTGAGTAAATTAATAGTTTCTTCAAAATTCCCTTTGGTGAAGGCTAAATGTGCATATCCGTAAGTTTTAATTTGATCCGTTTTTTTGTCTGAAACTAAATGAGAATAGTTATTTATGAAGCTTTCTGCCCAAACGTGATTCCCTGTGTTTGATCCAACTTGAATGATCGTTGCATATGAGTTTAATGGTATTATTCTGTTTGGAAACATAATATTGTTTCTTAAACCATAAGTATATATATCGACTAACTCTTGACTTGCTTTTTCTTCATTATTTAAATTTTTCCATTTTAAAAAAGAGCCCATATATGTTATAGTTGTAAATTCCAATTCAGTTGATAAATTGGCTTTGAATAGTTCCTTTTTGAGCAAATAATATGAGTCCCAGTCTCTTTTTTCTTTAAGCTTCTTATAAAAGAAAAATAATGTACTTAAATCTTTAATTGAAGACTCATTATTTATTGATAGATGTTTAAATTTCGAATCCCAAATTTCCCTTAAAACCTTCTCTCTATTATGCATTTCAACTCCCAAATACCCATTTATTGAATCACTAAAGTTTTCTAAATACTTGCTGCAATTTTCTAACACGACTTTGCTTTCCGAAATACTCGTGGTCATTCTCTTATAATACTCCAAATACTCCACCATAAACTCATGATAATATTTCCATAATCCCAGAGGCATTTTTACTCTCTTTTCAGCTGACTTTTTCTTCTTTTTATGAAACTGTTCGGTCAAGCCACGTTTTGCAAAAGCTTGTAGCAACAATGTATCCTCCATCATAGGATCATCCATAACTTCTGCCCAGATGAAATAAGCTTCTATGTGTTTACACAACTGAGAAATAACATTGGAAAAAACGATCGGTTTAGTGTTTGGCCTGACTTTACTTCTTAGATATTCGGTGTCCATTTTTTTAGGATCATAACGACTCTTGTGTTTTTTTATATAATCCATCACCTTTTGATGATCTGTGTCTTCTCCATATCTAGATTTGGAGAACTTATGATACGTACTCCAATCTTCAGGTCTAAATGCTGTAAGTAGAGCACCAAATTTATTTTCTTTCATTATTTGAAATGATTGTGATGTTGTAAATATAGTAATTATCATAAGATGAGATACTTATGATATATTATTGGGAGATATCCATTTAAAAGTGCTGTTTTTTTAATTAGTTATTAGCTTTTCTCGCTTGTACATTTGATCTATACTTTTAAAGCACACTCTAAAAGAAGAGTAAATCACAAATGGACTGATTGCATATTCCCCGGCTCACGCACCTATAGAAACAATAAAACTATTTACGTATGTGCTTAATTCTCTAAGGTGAGAGATCTTAATTGGAAACGATATCCGATTAAGCAGTAAAACCCAATTGCACGTGGCTGCGTCATTGTAATGATGGCGCAGTCTTTTTTATTTTACGTACATGAAGACAGAATATCATCTATTTCTAAAGAGAAAAATTTTCGCTCATTGAAAAAAGATTTTCGTCAAAATACATATCTAAATATTAAGCAAAAAAGAGCTCAGTAACTTTAGAACAATTGACCTATCTTTGCATTCTTATAAGAGCAAAGGTTTTTCCCTTGTTTTGAATCCATTAAATTCTTTTATGTCTGATTTTAGAAAACCTGTAACAGATTGGTTGCCTATCACTAAAAAAGAGGTAGAGATGCACGGTTGGGGTGAACTCGATGTGATCTTAATCTCAGGTGATGCTTATGTAGATCATCCGGCTTTTGGTACTGCTGTAATCGCAAGGATAATAGAAAGTGAAGGTTTTAGAATAGCCATCGTGCCTCAACCTAACTGGCAAGATGATTTGAGAGATTTCAAGAAGATGGGAAAACCAAGATTGTTCTTCGGTGTAACTTCTGGCTGTATGGATACCATGGTCAATCATTATACGGCGGGAAGAAGGAAGAGATCTACTGATGCATATACACCGGGTGGAAAAGCGGGCTTCCGTCCAGACTATGCCTGTGTAGCTTATACTAAGATATTAAAAGAACTCTACCCAGATGTGCCAGTTTTACTTGGTGGTATCGAAGCGAGTTTGAGAAGAGTGACTCATTATGATTACTGGGAAGATAAACTGTGGCCCAATATTTTATCTAAAAGTGGAGCGGATATGCTTGTTTACGGAATGGGCGAGATGCCACTTCGTGCGATCATGCAATTAGCGGATGTTGGAGTACCATTAGCATCGATGACTCATATACCTCAAACGGCGTTTTTAGTGCCCAGAGGGGGTGACTTACCAGATGCTGATATGTGGAAAACACTTCAGTTGAACTCTCATGAAAAATGTATGAGAGACAAGGTAGCTTTCGCGGCCAACTTTAAGCACGTCGAACAAGAATCAAATAAAACCAAAGCCAATAGATTAACGCAGGATGTTGGAGATCATACATTGGTGATTAATCCTCCGTATCCTCCGATGACGGAGAAGCAGATCGATACATCATTTGATCTGCCATATACTAGACTACCGCATCCTAAATATCATAAGCGTGGTAAGTTGCCAGCATTTGAGATGATTAAGTTCTCTATCAATATGCATAGAGGATGTTTTGGTGGATGTAGTTTCTGTACTATCTCTGCGCACCAAGGAAAGTTCGTAAGTAGTAGATCTGAAACATCTATTATGAAAGAAGTAGATCAGGTGACTAAAATGCCTGATTTTAAAGGTTATATATCTGATATCGGTGGACCATCTGCCAATATGTATAAGATGAAGGGAAAGGTGGAGTCGATCTGTGATAGATGTGTTGCACCTTCTTGTATTCATCCTGTGGTATGTAGCAATCTTGATACGAGCCATAAGGCAATGACAGATCTTTATAGAAAAGTGGATTCTCATCCAGAAGTTAAAAAGGCATTTGTAAGTAGTGGTATCAGATATGATTTAGTTACTAAGACTTACAATAAGAATGGTGATGAGGCAGAGATGGAAGAATACATGGATCAGCTTGTTAGTCGTCATGTTTCAGGTAGATTAAAGGTAGCGCCAGAACATACTTCTGATGATACATTGAAGATCATGAGAAAGCCGAGCTTTAAGCATTTTCATGAATTTAAGAAGAACTATGAAAAGGCGAATGAAAAACATGGTCTAAATCAACCGTTAATTCCGTATTTTATATCCAGTCATCCAGGTTGTGAGGAGAAAGATATGGCGAATCTTGCTGCGGAGACAAAAGATATGGGTTTCCGATTGGAACAGGTGCAGGACTTTACTCCTACTCCTATGACAGTGGCAACAATTATCTATTATACAGGAGTACATCCATATACTTTGCGACCTGTTTACACAGCAAAGTCAGCTAAACAAAAGAAAAACCAACACCTCTATTTTTTCTGGTATAAAAGAGAAAATCACAAACTTATCCGTGAGAAACTTACTAACATGGGACGTGAAGATATGATCGATAAATTAGTTGGCGATCGTAAGCGAGCAAACAAGAAAGAGATCATCAAAAACCGTAAGGTTGATAGTCGTGGACCTAGAAAAGGTAAAAAGAGGCGAAGTTAATACTTAGGTGAATCGCGATAATTATATTCAATGAAGTACACATTAGTGGCTATAATATTGTGTTGTGCAGTATTTGTATCTGCTCAGGAATACGAGATAGTCTATGATACATTAATTTACTCTGAAGACTCTGCTTTTGTATTGCTAGATCCTGACTTTGATATTGATGAGGGATATACGTACGAAGTAGTAAGTATTGACTTTCGAGTTAAAAATGGAGATACTATTACGAATAAAAACCAATTGAGCAGATTTAGTTTTGTACCTATATCGATTGATAAACAGGGTGTTAGTTTTGATTTATTCTTAGAAGAAGCTTACTGGGAAAAGATCGTGCTTTACGATTCTATCTATTCTAGTTGGAGCATGGAATCGGTTCCTAATCTTAGGCTAAAATATCTGTATTCCGATAATAATTTTAGCGTCGAAAATCATGATGTAATAGGAGACTATATCTATAAATACATCGCAGAGGCAAAGACGTATATAGATGCGGATACCTCGGCTGATAGTTGGAATCAGGAAATGGCGGATGCGTGTTTGTCCAAATGTCAAGATTCTACTGTGATTCGAAATTGGCTTTCGTTTTCAAATGGAGTATTTACCTTATTTTCCTACTATTCATTTCTATTTCCTGCGGCAGAGCAATTAAAATATGAAATCAATCAATCAATGGATGATTTTAGCATGAGTACCTACTTCATTGTCAATAAAGAACAGCAGGATATTGGAGATGAGAAATATTCAATTTTTGAAGATTCAGCGATGGGCAGAAATTCTAGTGATCGTATGTTTGAGAAAATGGTGGAGTCGTTTTCTCAACTGGATCCCACTTCTAATTCAGAACTTTATAACTCAGAAACAGAAGACGCTACTTATGTCATTGTAAATCCAAAAGATATAATTATTGAAGCCACCACCAAATCATGGGATAAGGCTATTTTAAATGGGGTAACCTCTCAGTCAAAGAGTGTATTTACTGTCCGTAGAGTAAAGTGAGTATGTGATAAATAAGCGTTAGATAGTACGCGGAGTGATTTATTGTACAGTCTGGTGTACAATATTTGCATTTAATTGTATAGTATAGTATACATTTATTATGTATTTTGTGTAGTAGAGTATACGTTTTTAGTTATTTATTGTATATTTGGATATACAATAATGCATAATGGAAAAAGTATATATACTTCATCAACAGTTGCTTAGTAATCTCAAGCCAATATTTCGACGTGAATTTATTGATGAAATAAGTTGGGATGAATCTGGTGTGGCGCTTATGGGTGCTAGGGGAGTAGGTAAGACCACGCTGATGCTTCAGTATATCAAAGAGAGATTCAAATCAAGTACTTCTGTGTTGTATGTGAGTATGGATCATATAGTTGTACAAGAACATTCTTTATATGACATAGCTGCGTATCATAGTAATAATGGTGGTACACACTTATTTGTTGATGAGATCCATAAATATGAGGGGTGGAGCATACATCTCAAAAGCATCTATGATACATATCCCAATCTTAATGTTATCGTGTCTGGATCATCTATGTTACAGCTTTATAAATCAAAAGCGGATCTAAGTAGACGTTATGTTTCCTATGAGTTAAGAGGATTGTCATTTCGAGAGTATCTTGAGATAGAACACAAGGTGGCATTAGATTCATATTCACTAGAAGAAATATTAGAAAACCACGTAGATATAACTCATGAGATAAACGAGAAGGTAGATGCCTTTCAAAATTTCAAATCATACCTTAAGCATGGATATTATCCGATCTATATGAAAGGGACAAAAACCTATGGTGAGAAACTACAAAATATTCTTAATACGATTCTTGAAATAGATATTCCTTACGTGACTGGAGTTCAAGTACAGAATGTGCATAAGATCAAGAAACTGATATCTATCATTGCGAAATCTGTACCTTTTCAGCCTAATATTACAAAATTGGCTGCGGCACTGGAACTTAACAGAACTACACTGTATCAATATATAGATTATCTCGTCCGTGCTAGGATAATCACAGCTGTTAATAGTCCAGGAAAAAGCTACACGGTGATGAATAAACCGGATAAGATATATCTGCATAATACAAACATAGCATACAGTTTTGGCGAACAATCTGTAAATATTGGTAGTATAAGAGAGACGTTTTTTTTGAATCAATTAGAAGTGAATCATAGAGTAAGTACAGCAAAGAAAGGTGATTTTACTGTGGATGAAAAATATATATTTGAGATTGGAGGACCTAGTAAAAATTATAAACAGATTGCAGGATTAGAGGGCAGTTATATTGCGGCTGACGAGATGCCAATAGGATTTGGTAATAAGGTACCTTTGTGGTTGTTTGGCTTTTTGAAATTATGAATGCAGTCTGAAATAGAATCGGAGTTGAATTCTGGGAGTTTTACGTAATTAGGATTAGAAAGATAAACTAGGGTAAATAGAATAAATTGCATCTCAGCAGTAAATCAACTATATTTGTAGAGATGACGCAACTAGACTCAAATATTGCAAAAGAACCAGCTGCTGAATATAGCAAACAATACACATATGCCGACTACATGAAATTCGAGTATGATCATATGGTGGAATTGATCAAAGGTAAAATATTCAAGATGAGTCCAGCGCCAAAATTGTATCATCAGCAAATAAGTATGAGCCTTAGTGCAGCTATTTTTCAGCACTTTGTATCAAAGAACTGCCAAGTTCTAAGTGCCCCTATAGATGTAATTCTTCCAATCAGAAATCAGAAAAAGAATAAAGCAACTACAGTAGTCCAACCAGATATATTAATTGTATGCGATCCGTCAAAATTATTCAGTGAGGGTTGTTTAGGTGCGCCAGATTTAATAGTAGAAATACTCTCAGACAGTACAGCTAAAAAGGATATGAATGACAAATATAAAGTGTACGAAGAGTCAGGAGTTCGAGAGTATTGGATTGTGATGCCAAAGGAACAGTTAGTCGAAGTCTTTCATCTAGAAAATGGAAAATACAATAGAGTCAAAACTTATACTTCTGATGAAATGATTTCTCCCGTTATATTTCCGGATTTGAAGATCAACCTTGATGAAGTATTTCCAGAGATGAAATAAGAATAAACCTTGCGGTAAGCACTGACATAAATGTAACCCAACAAACACTTCAGTTTTATTTAACGATTTTATAAACCTAACATCCAATTCTTAGTTTTACTTTGTGTCTTATTAGTAAGCACGAAAATAAAGTGAAATTAATCTCCGATGACGGAGTCCAGCACTTCTTAAGAGAAGTGCAAACTTTTAGCTCTAAGAGCCAAAGGAAGTAATTAAATTCACTGATTAATTTTTATTCCAATTCAAAGAAGAATTGAAATTTGTTCCAATTCAAAGAAGAATTGAAATTTGTTCCAATTCAAAGAAGAATTGAAA
>CALKXE010000160.1 GCA_938003955.1 uncultured Saprospiraceae bacterium
CTTCAACATCTTCTTATTTACTTGACACATATGGTGGCGCAGCAGCAGCTTATAGTGTTTTCCAATTATCAAGTACAGCTACAAATTCGTTAAGAGTTAGAAGGTCAAGTGATAATGCAGAGCAAGACATAGGATTCGTGAGTGATACACTAGACACAGCTAGTCTATTAACTTTTGTTGGTTCTAACGATGGTTTTGTAACAACCTATTACGACCAAAGTGGTAATTCATCAAACTTTACTCAAACAAGTGCATCTAATCAACCTAAAATAGTGAGTGCTGGTGTAGTAGTTACTAGCGGAAGCGTTCCTGCTGTTAAATTTGATGGTATTGGCTATTATTTAAGTAATACTGTTGATTTATTTGGTGAGGCTAGACTAGACCAATTCTTTTTAACAGACACGGATGGAGATACCGCCTACATATTCCCAAACAGCAATATCACTTCTTATTATGGGATGATTGCATATAGTGGTAATACGAGTACGACCACGACATCTCCTTCTTATGGTTCTCCTAGTTTATATCAAAATGGTGTCCCTATTAATGTGACAAACAGAAATACTGTGTACAATGACACTAATGGACGCAAGGTGATTTCACATATTGCACCAACCACATCTATTTGGGCGGAATATAGATTTGGATTTTGGTCACCAGGATTTCTAAACTTTGGTGGTAAATTGTCAGCTCTCGTGGCTTACACATCAGACCAGAGCGCAAACAGAGTAGGTATTGAAAATATCTTAGATTCACTTTACAATCCATAAAAATGGCATACTACATAGGAACAAATCAAGAATGTGAAGATTACAACCAAGAGGTTACTGTTGGAGAAAACTATCATGGCACTACTACTCGTTGGTCAGATATTATTGAAAACCCAATACAGGTTCAATACGCTGTTATAAAAAACGACAAATACCATAGCGATATGCAAGAAGTAGAAGTATTGCCTGAGTCTTGGTATCCACCTATACCATTGTTATAATAAAATAAAGTATATTTGTACTTAAATTAAATTAAATTTCATGAGAGGAAACAACATTGTAAAGAATCTGAATTTCGGTTTAGAGGCTAGAGAAGGAATCTACCAGGGAGTAGATAAACTGTATAAAGCAGTTAGTTCAACATTAGGTGCGTCTGGAAAGGCTGTAATACTAGAAGATGAAGACGGTAACCCAATAATAACAAAGGATGGTGTAAGTGTTGCAAATGCAATCACATTATTAGATCCAGTTGAAAATATGGGCGCAACGCTACTAAAAGATGCCGCTCGTAAAACAGTTGAAGAAGCTGGTGACGGTACAACCACTGCGACTGTATTAGCACATGCCATTTTAACCGAAGCATATAGCCATGACGCTAAAGATGTTAAGGAAGGTATTAAGACTGCAACTGAAAAAGTAATCAAGTACTTAGAATCTGTAGCAAGTCCAGTTAAGGGTGATATGCTTAAACACATTGCAACAATATCGGCTAACAACGATCCTGAAATTGGTAAAATAATTTCTTCCGCTTTCGCTGAGGTAGGTGATAATGGCGTAGTTACAATGGAGCAATCATCTGATGAAAACACATTGTATAAAGTAATTAACGGTGCTTCATTTGATAAAGGTCTTGTTAATCTATTTTTTGCTACTAACGAAGACAAGAACAAATGCGTTCTAAATAATCCGTTAGTATTGATATGTGAAAATAAAATAGATAACATAAGGAAGATTGAATCTATACTTAAACACGTAATGGTTAATAAGCGAGAGCTATTGATTGTTGCTGAAATGGATTCGCAGGTTTCAGGTGCGTTAGCCATGAACAAGATGAAAGGTAACATTAAGTGTAATGTTATTGATTCACCAGACTTTGGATTCAATAGAAAGCAGAAGCTTCATGATCTTTCTTTAATTACCGGAGCTAAAGTAATTAGTGAGGATCTTGGTGATGATATTGATCTTATAGAGATTGAGCATTTAGGTTCATGTTCTAGAGCAACAACAGATCTTCATGAGACCATCATAGAGATAGCAGAGGAGTCAGAAGAGCTTACCGCAGCAATAGAGTCAGTTAAACGTCAAATAGAAGAAGAGGACAAGCCTGGTAAGAAAGCACAGCTTGATAGAAGATTAGGATTTCTATCATGTAAAGTAGCTGTAATAAAAGTTGGAGCAAATTCTGAGGTAGAACTTAAAGAAAAAACAGATAGAGTTGAAGATGCAATTTTTGCAACTAGAGCAGCTATTAAAGAAGGTGTTGTATCAGGTGGCGGTATTGCGCTGTTAAATGCTTCATATAGTTTTGCTCCTGATAATCAAGGTGAGGAAATATTATTAAATTCTATACGTAAACCACTTGAGGTGATATTAGAGAATGCTGATAGATTTGGTGATGAAATTAATGATATCGGTTCTAAAGATGGATTTGGTATGAATGTTAAGACTGGTGAAATGGTCAACATGATTGAAGCTGGAATTATTGATCCGCTATTAGTGACTAAGAGTGCATTAAAGAACGCGGTGTCAGTTGCTACAACTATATTATCAACAAACTGTGTAATTAATAACTTAAGGACTAAGGAATAATGAAAGTAATGGGTAATTATGTGTTGATTCAGCCTATAAAAGCTGCTAGCATAAAAACAGAAAGTGGATTAGAACTTGGACAAATACATATATCTGATCTAAGATACAGAGAAGCTAAGGTTAAGGAATTTAGTAAAGATATTGAGGGATTAAACATCGATGATGTTGTATACTATGATAAGCATGCTGGGTTTGATCTAACCATAGATAATGAATTATACAAAGTAATAAAGCAACCAGATATTATCTTAGTTGTGTAATGCGCGTTGAAGCTGAAGATATAAGAAATCTTAATGTATTAAAGCATTATAGGACTATTAGAAAATGGGCTCACAAGACGAAGGGTATAAGAGAGGCAGATCTAGAGATTTTAATATATCTAGACTGTCTCGACCACTTTCGTAGAGTAGACTTTCAAGAAGGTACATTTGCTTACAGTTGGGATAAAGGTAGATGGGATAGATTAAGGAACAATGGTTGGGTTGAAGTGTGGAGAACAAGGAACAACACAACTAGGAAGTTTAATCTTTATAAAGTAACATTCAAGGGTAAGCAACTAATTAACCAAATATATCGTATAATGCTTGGGCAAGAAGATTTACCAAGTAGTACAAAAAGAAACCCTATAATGAAGGGTGAAACATATATGGACAAAGTACTTAAGGTATCTATAGATTTAGTAAATAAAGACGAAACAAGATAAAAATATGAAAAAAGCATTTTACAAAACGGGTTTAAATCAAGAAAGCGATAAAAAAAAGGGCGCTTATGGTAATAACACCATGCTTGGAACAAGCTCTGTAATAGGTAGAGCTACTAATATGGGTGAGGTCAAAGAAGATGAATCGCAAAGCAAGACATTGTCAGAAAGTAATATGGGTAAATTACCTGAATCAGAAACTGAAGCTAGACACGCGAGAGGTCATTACAAAATGAGTGATTATTTTGGTGGTGGTCAGAACTTAAATAAAGAAGGTATTATGTCTGGTTTAAAGGCTAAGATTGAAGATAAAGCTACTGCTAGAAAAGCTAAAAACCTAGAGAAATACAATTCTATTAAGAAAGGTGAATATGAATCTAGCAATAAAACTCTAAATAATGTAGATCCAACGGCGCCAAGTGATTCTAAAATGGATGTACAACAAGCAGCGCCAGATGATAGAACTGGTCAAACCAGAGTTCAAGGAGATGCTAGCATTAAGTTGTATGACGAAAAAGACTACCCAGATAGCGAAATGCCAGCTGGTAAGTTTAAGGCTGCACCTATAGATCTTGATATTGCAAAAGATACATCTGAATTAGATATATCTGCTTTCATGCAAGTGTCTGATGCTTTTAGTAGAGCGGCTGGAAGATCTAAAAAATACCAAAAATAAAAAACAATGAATCAATACGACACACAGCAACCAATATCAGCACAACCTCAAGTACAACCTGAACAAGTGCAAGCGACAGACCCTATTACACAAGCAGCTTTAGCAACGGCTCCTGTGCCAGTAGAAGATATATATTCTCCTTCAAAGGGTGTTGGATACAAGCAATCAGATACATTAGATAATGCCGCATTAAATATGTTTGGCTCAGAAGCAAATAGAAACCTAAGATAATTATGAAAAAAAATAACATATACGAAGCTCCAAATAGTAGAAAGTACGCAGCAGAACAAGGTATTGATGCTACTTGGGAAGGTCCATTAAATATGGATAATATGCCAATCGCGCCTGGACGTAGTTCTGGAGCTGATGGTATTCAATTACTTGCAAAGAATGAGTATCCTTATCTAGCAGGTCCAATCACTCAAAGAGCAAAGGGTGAATAATATAAGCAAGCATATAACATATTCAGAGGCAACACGTAGTCAAACGGCTACCAAGAATGGCATAGAGAACAGCCCTAGTGAACAACAGTTGGTTGCAATGTGCATTCTTGCTGAAAAAGTATTTGAACCTCTTAGAATCCACGTAGCGGGTCCTGTGGCTATAAATAGTTTCTTCAGATCCGTTGAGTTAAATAAAAAACTTGGTGGATCATCAACCTCACAACATTGTAAAGGTGAGGCTATGGACATAGATGATACTTACGGACATATGTCAAACGCTGACATGTTTAATTTTATTAAGGATAATCTAGACTTTGACCAAATGATATGGGAGTACGGAAATAATGATAATCCAGATTGGGTTCATGTTTCGTATAAGAAGTCTGGTAATCGAAAAGAAATACTACGATGTCAAAGACTAAATGGAAAAACGGTTTACTCTCACTATTAATATTAGTGATTTTATCTTCTTGTTCTTTAGAGAAAAGAATAGAGCGTAGATTAAGAAGAGCAGAAAGAAAGATAGAGAAGTTAACTATAAAATATCCATCTATACTAAAAAAGGATACACTACATGATACTATCGAAGTATATACACCACTTGTACAATATGATACTTCTTTTATTGATACGAATAGAGATACTATTTTTATTAATAAAGATAGACTTAGCATTAAATATATTAGGGTGGGAGACACCACCTTTATTCAGGGAGAATGCAAGAGTGACACTATTATTAAGACGATCAAAGTTCCTTATGAAAAAGTTGTAGTTAGAAAGCAAGGTATAATTGAGCAGCTTGGTAAGAATTTAAAGAGAATATTATTAATAGGATTCATGCTATTAATTGTTTTAATAGCACTGTATGTAATATTTAAATTATTGATAAAATCAATATTTCCACTACGGCTACCATAGTTAGATAGAAAAGTGATGATATTGTGTAATATATAAGTATATGGCAACTAAGATAGATAAATCAAAAATGAAGTGTAACTCGCCGAAAGCTCAAAGAAGCGGCACTAAGTCACACGTAGTTAAAGCATGCGCAAACGGCAAAGAAAAAATAATAAGATTTGGTGAGTACGGAGCTAGCACTGCTGGTAAACCTAAAGCAGGCGAGTCTGATAAAATGAAGGCTAAAAGAAAGTCTTTTAAAAGTAGACACGGTAAAAATATAGCTAAAGGAAAAATGTCGGCAGCTTATTGGGCGGACAAAGTAAAATGGTAAAAATGATTAAAAACAAATCAATGAACATAACATCTGAATCAAGCTCGCTTGAGCAACTTTTAAAACAAATGGAACAAAAGGATAAAGAAGTTAAGATAGTACCACAAGTTTGTGATATCGAAGATTCTGAATGTATTTCATGTGGTAGTTAATAAATTGAAAAAATGAAATCAAGAGGATTAGGAGACGATGTAGCTAAGTTCACTAAAGCTACAGGCATGCAAAAAGTAGTTAAGTATATGTCAGAAGGTCTTAATATACCATGTGGTTGCGAAGGTCGACAAAAAGCAATGAATGCACTTTTCCCTAAAAAATACAAGTAATGAAAAAAACTAAAATATCACCTGCATGTAAAGCTTTAGCTAAAAAGAAGTTTAAAGTATGGCCTAGTGCTTACGCATCAGGTTTTGGAGTTAGATGTACTAAAGCAGGTGGTCCAGGTAAAATGGGTAAAAAGAAAAAATAATGGAGAAGTATAAGCCACATAAAATGTATTGCAAAAATGGTGATGTTAAAAAAGCCATGACATACAAAGAACATTTAGCATTAAAGAAAAAAGGTTGCGGACATAAGCCAATGGAAAATGGCAAAAAGTAAAACAAAAGGAGGCGGTACTAAAAAAGTTTGCCTACCTGCGGCTAAGGTAAAGTCGATGAGTAAATCAGAGCGCGAAGCTGTAGTTAGAGCTAAAAGATCTGCGGCATCATCTGGTAAATACAAACGATCTAGTAATAGTAATGTTAAAGGAGCTAGAAAGAAAGGCGCTACACTACGCGATTGGTTTGAAAAAGAAAATTGGATTAACGTAGCCACTGGTGAACCTTGTGGTGCTAGCAGTAAAAAAAAGAAATAAAAAAAAGTAAACATGTATAAAAATACAAAAAAAGGTGGGCCAAAACTGGCGCCTCTAGTTGGAATGGCAGTTAAAGCATTAGCACCTATGGTTATTAGTAAAATTGCTGGAAAGGCTAAAGAGAAAAGTGGCTTGATGATGAAAAGCAAAGGTGGAACCTTTATGTCAAAGAACTGTAAGTAATGCCTTTTAAATTAGGTAATAAACCAATTGAATTAAATGGTCCTTCTGTTTATTACGAAGATCTAGGACCTGGTGTCTTAGGTCAAACTAATAAAAATGGTACTATTGCTATTAATTCAAAATTAAGTCCTAAATTTGTAGATGAAGTAATTGAACACGAGAAGGTTCATATTAATCAAATATCTAGAGGTGATCTTACTTACGATGACGATAACATATATTGGAAAGGAAAAAAGTTTAATAAAGAACTTCACATGGTGAGAAATTCAAAAGATACACCATGGGAAAAAGAGGCTTATACTAAGTCAAACACAAAACACGGAGATACAAAATACAATATTTAAAAATGGGACAATATTTAAACCAGCCAGATTTTGGCACACAGGCTGTAGATGTAACGCCTAGCGATACTATAGATTCTACTACTAAAGTAAACCAGATGATACTTTATGTAGGTGGAACTGGTAGCGTAAAAGTATTAATGGCTGGTAAGACACAACTTGCTGATGCTATTACTTTTACTAATATTCCAGACGGTACTTTTCTACCAATCGTAGTAGATTATGTACTAGCTACAGGAACAACTGCAACTGCCATTATTGGCGTAAAATAATAAACTATGTCGATAGGACTTGGTATAAGTAATTCTATTGGTGGTAAAGTAAGTGGATTTAGTGGTGGTGGTAGTGGTATCGACCCTGACGCTCAGGCTTACATTACTGCTGCTGGTATAACAGCCCCAACAGAGCAAGCGGCTGTTAATCAGTTAGTACTTGACTTAAAAGGTCAAGGAAGTACTACTAATAATACAGACGTTTGGAGTGACTCATACACAATCTATCCATTATCACCGACTTCATTAACTGCTGCCGCCTTCAACCTAAAAGACCCTACTCAAAACATTATTTGGAGCAACAATGAAATACACGCATTTACTGGAATAACGGGCAACGGTAATAATGCCTATGGAGATACAAATTGGAATCCCACCACTTATGGCGTTGATACTAATAACTCTGGTTTAACGTATTCTGGTGAGTATTCGAATGGTGACTACGCAGTGGGGGCTCTAAGCTCAGGACGATTTATGGCTTTAAGAACCACTAGTGGTCTAAGAATTGGTTATTCAGGCCCTTCTAGTTCATCACTTGTTTTTGCTAATAACACTAGAATTGTTACTACGTCATCAAGAACAGGTGAGGAAGTTAATAAAATATACGCTAATGGTGTTTTAGCAAATTCAAATTCCATATCAAGTGCTGGATCTCAATCACCGAACACTAACGCCTATATTTTAGGACTAAATAATAATGGTTTCTTGAGCAATGCATTTGCTGGTGAGATAGACTTTGTAGCAGCACACAAAGGATTATCAGCTAACCAAGTAACCGATTTATACGATGCAATAACAACTTATAACACAGCAGCAAGAATAGACCCTGATGCTACTGCTTACATTACCGCAGCTGGTATAACAGACCCAACAGAACAAGCCGCTGTTATTCAACTTGTTTCTGACTTAAAAGGAACAGGAAGTACTACTAATAACACAGATATATGGACGGGGCTAGATGCAATCTATCCAACATCCCCAACTTCTCTAGAAGCTGCAAGATATAATCTTAAAGACACAGCTACCTACCAAATCACTTGGTACAATTCTCCTACACATTCAAGTGCAGGAGTAGCTTTTGATGGCTTAGATCAGTATGGAGATACAGGATACGCTCCTACCGATGGACTACAAAATGATCATTCTTTCGGAGCTAATTTTAGTGCATATTCTGGAAGTAATGGTACGTTAATAGGAGCAAGAACAATCTCACCTAATTATTATAACGCAATCACACAATATAATAGTAGGATATATTACGGCTTGAATAGTGCTAGTGGGTCTTCGAGATCTGGGGGTATAACACCTGCACACTATATAGTAAACAGAGATAGTTCTTTGGTAACTTTATTTAGAGATACGGTAGATTATGGGCGTGTAATAGCAGCCTCCACAGGACAAAGCACATATACTTATTTTCTAGGCGCACAAAATTATAATGGCCCAGCAAGTTTCTTAGGATCAGGAACAATGAACTTCAGCCATATAGGAGCTTCGTTAACGGCTAACCAAGTAACTGACTTATATGACGCAATAACAACTTATAACACAGCAGTACGATGACAGCTTTAATAATACCAGACGTTTCTCAATTTCCAATACTAAGTAGCATTGACGATTTCTATTGGAATCCTACTAATAACACCGTTGGCGGTGTGTATTGGCTACAATTAGAAGCACAACTTGATTTAGACAATGCAGGAATTGCATACACTATTGGAGAGATTGAAATTGCAGAACCAGTAGATCCAATAATAGAAGATTAAAATGGAGATAATTGAAGGGATAGCTAAACTAATAGGTGAATACGGTTTACCTACAATATCATTAATAGCACTTGTAGTATTAATATATAAAAAGTGGGATTACATTGTAACAACTCTTCAAGCAGCGGCTATAGTGAAAGAACAACAAAAAACAATAAGCGCGTTGAAAGAAACAATGGATTCTAATAACGCTAAACATGCTTTTCAAATAGATGAGTTAAACTCAAAGTTAGAGATAAATAATAAATTGATATTAGAGCAGTCTGTAATTATTGCAACGCTCACGGCGCGTTTAGAGAGATATGAGGAAGTTATCACAAAGAAGATAGCTGCTAGCCCACGTAGACCTAAAAAGGCGTTGTAATACATAGTAGAATTTACAAAAATTAAAATTAAATATTATGAAAATAGAAGAACAAGAATTAGAGAAAATTAAAAGTGATTTCAATAAAACAGAGCAAATGGCAATGCAAATTGCTTCTCTTGAATTACAGAAAACAAGGTTAATGAAAGATTATGCTGAGGTTATTGAATCAGCAAATAAAACTAGAGCTGAGTTAGAGGAAAAATATGGTCCTATATCTATAGACATGTCTGATGGTTCATACACAAAACCAGTTGAAAATGGGACGGTCTAATACAGTTATAAGGAAAATAAGTATAGGTACTGAGTACAAGGATAATGCAATGCATTACTACGTAGGTCAGCCAGCTTGGGACAATCACATTGTACATACAATACAATTCATTGATGAAGATCAATCTCACATTATATGGTTGGAAAAGTCAGGTGAGATAATGATGTGGAAGAAATTTAATAAAAATATGGCCATAGCGGTCGAATACGATTTAACATACTAATGCATAGTCTTTACGATTTTATAGTAAAACCAGTAGACGATCATAGATATAATAATAAGAAAGAAATAGCTGGTGTACAGTTTGTTACAAATACAAGTCTTGAGTCATTTAAGAATGTTAATAGACAAGGTGTTGTAATAGCTGTTCCAAAAGCATTTGATACACCAATAAAACCAGGAGATATAGTCATAATACATCATAATGTATTTAGAAGATTCTACGACGTTAGGGGTAAAGAAAAGAATAGTAGAAGTTATATGTTTGATGGAATGTATGCGGTATCATTAGATCAAATCTATGCATATCAACCATTGTCTACAACTGATTGGCAAACCTTTAATGATTATTGCTTTGTTCAACCTGTTAAATCAACAGATGAATCAAGTACTAGTAAAGAAAAGGAACTACACGGTATACTTAGATATACTAATAAGAAATTGAATATCGAAAAAGGAGAAACAGTATGCTTCACCCCTGACTCTGAATTTGAGTTTGTGTTTAACGATATGCTTTTATATTGTATGAAATTAAATAATATTGTTTTGAGTTATGGAATCAGAGAAGGAGACGAAGAATATAATCCAAGCTGGACGAGATAAGTCTAAGGAAACTAGGATAAGAATAATAAGTGCTGGCAGAGCGGCTGTGAACGAGTTAATTAAAGTTGCTGAAGAACCAATACTTGGTGCTAAGGGAACAATGATTGTTGACGGTGAAGATATACCAATGAATAGTGAAGAACTCTCTGCTGATAAACTAAAGAATGCTGCTGCAACTAAGAAGCTATCAATATTTGATGCATTCGAAATACTTAAGAGAATAGAGGAAGAAGAAGAACTACTTAGCGACGATCCAAAAACTAAAGAAGAAGAAAAAACATCTTCATTTGGTGGTTTTGCAGAAAAGCACGCTAAGAAAAAGTAATGTACGAGCAGACATTATATAAAGTAATCACGCCATTAAAAAAGGCTAAGATTGATAGAAACAACCGTTATAAGAAATGGGAGTATGGTTACAATGCTGAATTTGATATTGTCATAATAAGCAAGACCGGTGAGATAGACGAGATACTTGATATACAAGGTTTAAAAATCGCTCTACCAAAAGCTCCTAAGAAAGTAATAGCTAGGTCTTCAATTAATAAAGAACAGTATTGGGAGAGACTAGAAAAGCCAAAGGAATTAGATAAGATAAAAAGCATATTTGACTGGAGAAGAACACCAGACACGTTTAAAGCAAAGTATCATGAATACATTGATATAGAGTTTGAAAGAAGAGAAGATGGTTTCTGGTTTAAGAATAATGGATTAGATACATACGTAACAGGTTCTCACTACATGTACTTACAGTGGGCAAAGATCGATGTTGGTGAAGCTCAATTTAGAGAGTCAAATAGATTGTTCTTTATTTTCTGGGAGGCATGTAAAGCAGATTCTAGATCATATGGAATTTGCTACTTAAAGAATAGACGTTCTGGTTTTTCATTCATGGGATCAAGTGAAACCGTTAACTTAGCTACTACTTCAAGTGATAAGAGATTTGGTATCCTTTCTAAAACTGGACCAGATGCTAAAAAGCTTTTCACGGATAAAGTTGTACCAATATCAATTAATTATCCATTCTTTTTCTCACCTATCCAAGATGGTATGGATAGACCAAAAACAGAACTAGCTTATCGAGTACCAGCATCTAAGTTAACTAGGAAGAAGATTGATTCAGAAGATGAACTAGAGGACTTAGAAGGATTAGATACAAGTATTGACTGGAAGAATACATCAGACAACTCTTATGATGGTGAGAAGTTAATGATGCTTCTACATGATGAATCTGGAAAATGGGAAAGACCTGAAAATATTTTAAACAATTGGCGTGTTACTAAAACATGCCTTAGATTAGGTAGTAGAATTATTGGCAAGTGTATGATGGGTTCAACATCAAACTCTTTAGACAAAGGTGGTAGCAACTTTAGAACGCTTTATTACCAGTCAGATGTAAACGATAGAAACAAGAACGGTCAAACTAAATCTGGTTTATATAGTTTATTTATACCTATGGAATGGAACTATGAAGGTTACATTGATAGGTATGGTATGCCAGTATTTGACACACCAGATGAACCAATAGATGGTTTTTATGGTGAAAAGATAAGCATGGGTGTTATAGAGTTCTGGGAGAATGAAGCAGAAGGTTTAAGAGATAATCAAGATTCATTAAACGAACACTACAGACAATTCCCAAGAACTGAGGAACATGCATTTAGGGATGAGGCAAAGAGCTCACTATATAATCTACAAAGACTGTATGAGCAAATAGATTATAATCAAGATCTAGAAGCTCACGGTACATTAACTAGAGGCAGTTTCAGTTGGGAAAATGGCATAGAAGACACTAGGGTAATATTTGCACCAAATAAAAATGGTAGGTTTTTAATATCATGGACACCACCACCTGAGCTTCAAAATAGGATTATAATTAAGAATGGTATTAAGTATCCTGGAAATGAACATGTAGGTGCTTTTGGATGTGACCCTTATGATATATCTGGAACAGTTGATGGTAGAGGATCTAAAGGTTCACTGCATGGTAAGACTAAGTTCTCGATGGAAGACGCACCACCTGAGCACTTCTTTTTAGAGTATATAGCTAGACCACAGACTGCTGAGATGTTCTTTGAAGATGTTTTAATGGCTATAGTGTTTTATGGTATGCCTATCTTAGCAGAAAATAATAAGCCTAGATTATTATACCATATAAAAAGAAGAGGTTATAGAGGATTTTCTATGAATCGCCCAGATAAGAGTTATAATAAGTTATCTATAACCGAGAGAGAGATTGGTGGTATACCAAATACAAGTCAAGATATTAAGCAAGCTCATGCTGCTGCTATTGAAACTTATATTGATAACTGCGTTGGTTTAATAGGTGAAGGAGAGTATGGAGATATGTACTTTAATAAAACTTTAAATGAGTGGGTTAAGTTTGATATGAATAATAGAACTAAATTTGACGCTGCTATTAGTTCTGGACTAGCTATCATGGCTTGTAATAAGAATCTATATGCGCCGGCAAATAAAATAGTTAGACAGAATATAAGTTTAGGCTTTAAAAAATATGATAATACTGGTACTGAATCTAAGATCATACACTAAAATAGGATAATGAAGAAAATAAATACAAACCCAAATACCGCATTCCCTGACCAAGTAGTTAGTGACGAGGAGAAAGCGTCTATTGAATATGGCTACCAAGTTGGAAGAGCTATAGAGGGTGAATGGTTTGGAACTGGTAGAACCCAGAATAGATTTATGTCTAATTGGAATAGTTTCCATAATTTAAGATTATACGCTAGAGGAGAACAACCAATGCAAAAGATTAAAGATGAATTATCTATAAATGGTGATTTATCTTATTTAAATTTAAGTTGGAAGCCAGTTCCGGTTATATCTAAATTTGTTGACATTGTTGTAAATGGTATATCAGAGAAGTCATATGAAGTAAAAGCTTTCTCTCAAGATCCAGAATCAATAAAGAAAAGAACTAAGTACGCAGAGAACTTAATGCGTGATATGGCTGTAAAGGAAGAATTAGAATTTATACGCAATGCAACTGGTATGAATCTATTTAATTCTCCTTCTAATATAGATATTCCAGAAACAAAAGATGAGGTTGAATTGCATATGCAATTAGAATATAAACCATCTATAGAGATAGCTGAAGAGGAGTTAATATCTAACACGTTTGAAAGAAACAGATATGATTTAACAAGAAGAAGAATAAACTACGATTTGGTTGTGTTAGGTATTGGCGCAGCTAAAACTGGTTGGAATAGATCTAATGGTGTAACAACTGAATATTGTGATCCAGCTAAAATGGTTTGGTCATATACAGAAGATCCTAATTTCTTAGATTTATATTATGTTGGTGAAGTTAAGTTATTATACTTATCTGAAATAAAGAAATTATTTCCACACTTAACCGACAATGACTTAACAGAGATACAACAGTATCAAGGAAACAATCAGTATCTACAAAATTGGCAAGAGTATAATAGTGATACGGTTGCTATTTTATTCTTTGAATACAAGACATATACAAACCAAGTTTATAAAATAAAAGTTGGTGGTAATGGTTTGGAAAAAGCATTAGAAAAAGACGATAGTTTTAATCCGCCAGAAAACGATACATTTTCGAGAGCTTCCCGATCAATAGAGACATTGTATACAGGAGCTAAGATTGTTGGTTATGAAAAAATGCTAGAGTGGAAACTAGCAGACAATATGACTAGACCAAAATCTGATACAACTAAGGTTACTATGAATTATGCCATGTGTGCACCTAGAATGTACAAAGGCAGTATAGATTCAACAGTTAAGAGAGTAACTGGATTTGCTGACATGATTGATATTACAAATATCAAGATGCAACAGGTTTTATCTAAGTTAGTTCCTGATGGTGTTTATCTTGATGTAGATGGATTAGCTGAGGTTGATCTAGGTAATGGTACAATATACAACCCAGCAGAAGCATTAAACATGTACTTCCAAACAGGTAGTATATTAGGTAGATCATTAACGCAAGAAGGTGACATGAATAGAGGTAAAGTTCCTATTCAAGAGTTAAATTCTTCAAGCGGGCAGGCAAAGATACAGTCATTAATAGGTACATATCAATATTACTTACAAATGATTAGAGATGCTACAGGACTAAATGAAGCTCGAGACGGTAGTCAACCAGCTGAAGATATGCTCGTAGGATTACAGAAGTTAGCCGCTAACGCATCTAATGTTGCAACACGACACATATTACAGGCTAGTTTATTTGTAACCGTTAAACTAGCTGAGAACATCTCTCTTAGAATATCTGATTCAATAGAGTATCAATTAACTAACATGTCGTTACAAAAAGCTATCAGTGCTTACAATGTAGGTACACTTAACGAGGTTAAAAATTTACACCTATACGATTTTGGTATATATTTGCGCTTAGAACCAGAGGAAGAAGATAAGGCACAACTTGAAAAAGATATGCAGATAGCTTTGCAAACTGGTGGTATTGATTTAGAAGACACTATAGATATTAGAGAGATAAAGAATATCAAGTTAGCTAATAGAGCTTTAAAGCAAAAAAGAAAGAAAAGAATAGAAAGAGAGAGAGAACAGCAACAGAGTACGATTAAGTTAACGGCTGAAGAAAATGCTAAAGCATCTGAGAGAGCAGCTATGGCTGAACTTCAAAAGCAACAAGCTATAACAGCGGAAAAGATTGCTATTGAAACAGCAGCGTCGGGGCTTAGAATAAAAGAGATGTACGAAGAAGCTAATGTTAAGAAAGAATTGATGGGTATAGAGTTTAATTATAACCTTCAATTAAAGAATGGTGAAATTAAATCTAAAACTGAAGCAGACAGAATTAAAGAAGATAGAAAAGATGGAAGAACAAAAATCCAAGCTACTCAACAGAGTGAGCTTATTGATCAAAGAAAAAATAACTCTTTACCGAAAAACTTTGAATCGAGCGGTAATGATACTTTGGGAGGGTTTGGGTTAGAAGCCTTCGGACCTAAGTAGAATTTTTTTAACTAATTATATATTATATTATTATGAGCGACATTAAACTAGACCTTACTAAATTTCAAGAAAAAGAGGTTGATGACGATGGTAAGGTTATTGACAAACCTGTAATACCTGTAGAAGAACTAAGTGAACAACCAGTTGATGAAACAGTTGACGAAACAGTTGATGAAACAGTTGATGAAACAGTTGATGAACCAATTATGGTTGAGGTAACTGACGATTTAGTAGATACGCCAGTCGAAGAAACAATTGATGAACCAGTTGATACACCAATTGACGAGCATATTGAAAAAGAACATCTACCAGAGGGAGTAGACAGCTTAGTAAAATTTATAAAGGATACAGGTGGAACAGTGGAGGACTACGTTAGATTAAACGCAGACTACACTAACATTGATGAAAATACTCTTTTAAAGGAGTATTATAAAAAGACTAGATCACATCTTGATAATGATGAGGTCGATTTCTTAATTGAAGAGAATTTTTCATACGACGAAGATTTAGATGAGTCTCGTGATATTAAGAAAAAGAAATTAGCGAAGAAAGAAGAGATTGCGAAAGCTCGAAAATTTCTAGATACTTTAAAAACGGAGTATTATAAGGAGATTAAAACGAGGCCAACAGTCACTAACGAGCAGAAAAAAGCCGTTGAATTCTTTGATCGCTATAGTAAGAACGAAGAGCAGAGGCTTAAAGACAATAAGGGTTTCTCAGAGCGTACTAAGAAAATGTTCACTGAAGATTTCAAAGGTTTTGATTTCGATTTAGGTGAAAAGAAATTTAGGTACGGTATTAAAGAGCCACAAAAAGTCGCAGAGAACCAATCTGAAATTAACAACGTGTTAAGAAAGTTTCTTGACAAAGACGGAAAAGTTAATGACATGAAAGGTTATCACAAAGCCTTGTATGCAGCAACAAACGCTGATACTATTGCTAACCACTTTTACGAACAGGGTAAGGCTGATGCTATTAAGGATGTTGCAAAGAAATCAAAAAACATTCAAGATGGACAAAGGAACTCACCTGAGAGTTTAACGGTTGGTGGTTTTAAAGTAAAGGTTGTTGATGGTGTAGACAGCTCTAAATTGAAAATTAAAACACGTATTTAACACATAAAAAACAAAAATTATGGCATTAACACCAGCGGATTATTCATTAATCCCTACTCAGCGAAAAACGTTGAGCGACGCGAACTGGATTGACTTCACATCAGGTGCAGGCAATGACTTTTCGCAACAATTCTTACCAGAAATCTATGAAGCAGAAGCTGAGAGATATGGTAATCGTACAGTATCTGGATTCCTTCGTATGGTTGGAGCAGAACTTCCTATGACTTCTGATCAAGTTGTTTGGTCTGAGCAAAACCGTTTGCATGTAGCTTATAAAGACAGCGCAACGGCTAACCAAGAGGTTGATCTTACTGGAGCAGCTACTCTTGGTGGTTCTACTATCACACTTGGTACTGATTTGATTAACGTTGTTCGTGTTGGAGCAACAGTAGTTGTAGCTGACGCAGCAACAGGAATTATAACTGCTAAATGTTATGTAAACGCTGTATCCGGTCAAACAATTACTGTTCAACCTTATGGAGCTGCTAACATGGCTGCTGCTGGATTCTCTGACGCACCAGTTAACCTATTCGTATACGGTTCTGAATTTGCTAAAGGAACTGACACAATGGCTGGATCTGTATATCCTTCATTTACTCAGTTTAACAATAAGCCAGTAATCATTAAAGATCACTATGAAGTATCAGGTTCTGATACAGCTCAGATTGGTTGGGTTGAAGTTACTGACGAAGGCGGAACATCAGGTTACCTATGGTACTTGAAAGGTGAAGGTGAAACTCGTCTACGATTCCAAGATTATCTTGAGATGACAGTTGTAGAAGGTGAGTTGAACTCTAACGCTAACTTGACAACTACGGGTATTGAAGGAACACAAGGTCTTTTCTCTGCTGTAGAAACAAGAGGTAACGTATTTAGTGACTTTGCAGGTTCTACTGGAATAGCTGATTTTGACGCAATCCTTAAGCGATTGGACAAAGAAGGAGCTATTGAAGAGAATATGTTGTTCAACAATAGAGAGTTATCTCTTGAGTTTGATAACATGTTAGGCATTGTAAACGCTGCTTATTCAGGTGGTAGTTCTTACGGAGTATTTGAAAACAGCGAGGAAATGGCGTTGAACTTAGGTTTCGCAGGTTTCCGTAGAGGTTCTTATGATTTCTACAAGTCTGATTGGAAATACTTAAATGACGCATCTACTCGTGGATCAATTGGTGATATTGAAGGTATCTTGATACCAGCAGGAACAACCACTGTATACGATCAAATGCTTGGAACTAATATCCGTAGACCATTCTTACATACTCGTTACCGAGCTTCTGAAGCCGATGACAGAAGAATTAAGACTTGGTTGGTAGGATCTGTTGGAGGTCGACCTACTAATGGTTTTGACAACATGGAAGTTAACTTCTTGTCAGAGCGTTGTTTGGTTACTCAAGCAGCTAATAACTTCGTATTGTTTAAGGCAACTACTTAATTATTATTTTTTAATAAATAACTTGAGGTCGCAATTTTGTGGCCTCAAGTTGTTTTAACTATTTATTTATTTATTATTATATTTTATCATGGAGAAAAAAAGAACAAGCGCGACAACAAAGCCAGCGCCTACTAAAGTAGTAGAAAAAGAAACGGTTGTAGAACAACCAGAACCTTTTAATGAATTACCAGTTGAAGATACTGTAGTTCATAGTAAAGACCCAGAGGCTGGATGGGAGATCAAAGATCGTTCATATTACTTGATTGGCAATAAAAGCCCTATTAGTTATACGTTACCTAGTAGACACACTGCTAGGAAATCTTTATTGTACTATAATGAGGATACGAACGAACAAAAAGAAATTAGGTATGCTAGTAATCAAAAATCACCTTTTGCTGAAGACCAAGTAGGTCAAGTGACATTAGAGCACATAGTTTTTGAAGGTGGTGGAATGAGTGTACCAAAGTCTAAACAAGCATTACAGAAACTGATGTCTTTATATCATCCACTTTTAAACAAGATATATAGAGAACATGATCCAGTTGAAAATGCTGAAGATGATATGGATATTCTTGATATGGAATTTGAAGCAATGTCAGCAGCTAGAGAAATGGATGTTGATTATGCAGAAGCTATAATGAGAGTAGAGATTGGATCTAAGGTTAATAAGATGAGCTCTAAGGAAATTAAGAGAGACTTATTACTGTTAGCACGAAGAGATCCAAGATTGTTTTTAGCGTTAGCTAATGACGATAATGTTCAACTTAGAAATGTAGCAATTAGAGCTACTGAAGTCGGTATAATTAAGCTATCACAAGACCAACGTGCATTTACATGGGCTAGTAATGGTAGAAAATTAATTACCGTTCCTTTTGATGAACATCCTTATTCTGCAATGGCAGCATATTTTAAGACAGATGAAGGTATGGAAGTATTCTCCTCTATTGAGAAGAAACTTACATAATATGTGATTATACTTTATAGGGTAGGTTACCGATTTGGTGACCTACCTCTATAATTAACAAAATACTAAAATGGCAGTAAGCGTTGATAAGGTTTATAAAACTGTATTACTAATAATGAATAAAGAGCAGAGAGGCTCAGCTACGCCAGATGAAATGGCAAAAGTTGGTACTCTTGTTCAGCGTGAAATATTCGAAGGTTATGTAGAAGATCTTAACCAATTAGTACGTGTTCCACAAACAGATACTGACTATGCTGACCGTGTAGCTAACATAGATGAAAAGCTAGCCGAATTTAAAAGATTTGATAGCGCTACATACGATAACGCTACAACACCACTAACACCTTACTTCACTTTACCAGCAAATCTTTATAGGCTAGGCGTAGCACATTATACTGGTAATAACAGTATGATAAAAGAATTACAAAGACTACAGCGTGGTGAATTTTACAATATACAAAGATCTAAACTAACAGCTTCTACAAAGCAATTTCCAACGTGTTTATACGAAAACGATAAACTATACGTATCACCTAGCAGTATACAATCATCAGTAGGAGTTGATTACCTTAAAAAACCAGATGATGTTCGTTGGGGATATAGTAAAGGTTCACTTGGTCAATTCATCAACGATCCAACAGTTTACGGTGCTGACCTAATAAACACAGGAGAAGGTACATTAACATCTAGTTTAACAACTTTAACAGATGGTATACCAGGCACATACACAGCGCCAGTTATTACCACAAGTGGTTCTGGTACTGGATTAGTTTTATCAGTTGATGTAACATCTACAACAAACGCCTCCGTTACAGTCACAACAGCTGGAACTGGTTACGCGGTAGGTGATACAGTAAACTTTGCTGGTGGAGTAATATCAACAAGTCCAGCCGTTATAACGCTACAGTCTAGCGATTTTAATGCAAACAGCACATACGGTACAACTAACTTTGAATTACATACTTCAGAGCAAACGGATATTATACTAAGAGTATTAATGTACTTTGGAATAATCATACGTGATCCTCAGATAATTCAAGGCGCAACGCAGCAAATACAACAAGACGAAATAAACGAAAAAAGATAATAGATGCAAATTCCAGGAACAGGTTTAATAAGCGAGACTAACGAGGAATACTACGTTGGTCAAAAAGTATTTTCACTAACCGCTAGCCCTGTAAGTGAGTTTACAACTACGTTTAATACTGACCTAACAGACACTGTACCAGGTGAATACCCAAATAATTACTATCTACAAACTAGTAGCGACTTAGGTGTTACATGGGTAACCGTTAGCTCTGAGGTTAAAACAGGGTCAACAAAAATAATCGTTAGTGGCACTAACGCTGTTCCTGTTCCACTTGATAATACCGGCACAATAGATTTTGTTAGAGTTGTTTTATTTGAAACAGCAGCACAGAATAATTATGGTGGTTATGAGTACATAAAATTAGATGACATTGTAACTAACTTCTTAATTGCTTACGTTGGCGCTGGTAAACTTGTACCAAACGTTAAGAGAACAGATGTATTGTTCTTTGCCAAAAGAGGTTTACAGGAATTTAGTTATGATACTATAAATAGCATAAAATCTTTAGAATACATTGTATCACCAAGTTTAAGTGTTCCATTACCACAGGACTTTGTTAGTCACGTTCAAACATCTTATACTGATTCAGCTGGTATCAAGCATATTATATACCAAGCAAATCAACTAACTGTAAATCCTTCATCAACTCCACAACAAGATCTCTCAGGTCAGTTTGTACAAGATGATTATGGAAAAAATATAGAAGATTCTTCTAGAACTGAAACAAATTGGAAAGAAAATAATCCAAGTAGCGTAACGGGTATATTTAACGATATAAGTCCAGACTATAACTACTGGGGTTATAATCAAATTAATAGAGGAGAGAGATACGGTGGTAGCCCTGAGTTCATGCAACAAAATGGTTGGTTTACAATCAATAAAAGAACTAATTGCTTCAACTTCTCAAATGATTTAGCTCAAGCTAACATCGTTACAGAATACGTTACTGATGGATTAGCTTACGACGAAGACACACGCGTGCCTAAGATGGCCGAAGAAGCCATGTATGCGCATATATTATATATGATAATTTCGACGCGATCTGGACAGCCTGAGTATGTTGTACAAAGATTGAAAAAAGATAGATCAGCTAAACTACGTAATGCTAAAATAAGATTATCGCCAATAGGTATAGCAGAACTTACTAGAATAATGAGAGGGAAATCTAAATGGATTAAACACTAAAACATGCCAGAAGTTAGAAATGTCTTCCTTAAAGGGAAGATGAATAAAGACGTAAACCCTAGGTTACTACAGACTAATGAGTATATAGATGCTAGAAATATATCTATTAACGATTCAATTGGTGGTAATTCAGGTTTAGCTGAGAATGTTAATGGTAATACACTGCTAACTAATTTTGGTCTATCTGATGATAGTTTAGAAATAACAGGTATGTGTATTGATTCTGCTAATGATAGAATAATAGCGTGCTTAACTAATTGGAACGATACATCCTCGGATGGTATATCTAACTTTGCTTCAACTAGCTCGTCGCACTATATATGCATGTATGATAATAACGAAGATGCTAGTTATATATTAGTTACTGGTAGTTTTTTAAACTTCAGTAAAACCAAGCAGGTTATTAATATGCATGTTTTAGAAGATTTGCTTTTTATATCTGATGATAGAAACCAACCTAGGAAAATAAATATTGAAACAGCTAAAGCTGATCCAAGTTATTATTTCAAAGAAGAACATATATCTGTAGCTAAGTATTATCCATTTAAACCAGCTAAGGTTGCTAAGCTTACTGGAGATGGTGATTTATTGATAAACTCAGAACTACTAATAACAACTAACCAGAATAATTTAACAACAGGTACTTATACTAGCATATCACCATCTGCTACAAGTGGCTCAGGTGTTTCCGCTTCTTTTACAGTTGAAGTTATTGCTAATGCTGTTACTGAGGTTAAGGTAACCGGCGTTGGTTCTAATTATAGTATAGGTGATACAATAACTATTGCTGGAACAGATCTAGGTGGTTCTATAAATGATGTAGTTGTAACTATATTAATGGAGAACATGAAACACGAACCTACAATGAAGGATTGTGTTTCTGAAACATTACCAGCATCTGTAACGGCTACCGCTGCTGCTAATTTAACTTTAACGCCTGGTGGTGGTGGTACTGTTTTTATCACTACTGGTATAAATTCTAATTGGAAAGGAGCTCAAATAACAGCTAATAATATAGATGTATCTAATAATGTTATAGTTCAGCCTGCATACGCTGGTTCAGCTAATTTAGCTCTTAAGAACAATGGATCATCAAGTGTTAGTATAAGTATTGGTGACACTATAGTAGTAGGAGCTAATCCAGATTACAACGCCAGCTACGATGGTGATTCTGATTTTCTTTCTGATAAGTTTATTAGATTAAGCTATAGGTTTAAGTATGACGATGGAGAGTACTCTGTGATAGCACCATTTACTCAACATGTATTTATACCCAAACAAGATGGTTACTTTATAGATGAGACATTTCCAACAGATGTAACTACCGATGGAAGTGATGAGAATAAAGCTATAAAAAGTACTATAATAGCTTTCTTTGAAAACAAGGTTAATTGTACTCAGTTAGTAATAGATCTACCTGAAGATGTATTAACTCCAGCTAATTTATATAGTGAGTTAAAAGTAACAGACATTGACATTTTATATAAAGAATCAGACGGTATATCTATAAAAGTATTAGACACAATAACAAAAGATGAACTAGCCGGGCAAACAAATGAGTATCAATACTTATATCAATATAACGGAAGCTCACCTGTAAGAGTATTACCTGATAAAGAAGTATCAAGAGCGTCTGATAAAGCACCACTAAGAGCAAAGGCACAAGAGATATCTGGCAATAGAGTAATGTATGGAAACTACATTGCTAGAAGTTCAAGACCTAGTAGATTAAACTACGATGTATTATCTGGTAATAAAGAAGACTTTGGTGTATCAAATTCTATAAACGAATTACAATACCCTAATCATTCCTTAAAGCAAAACCGTTCTTACAAAGTTGGCGTTGTTTTATGTGATAAGTTTGGTAGACAGTCAGATGTGATAACTTCTGATAATTCTATTGTATATAACCCATATAGAACATCTACAACTGATTTCATAACATCTACAGATACTTGGTTTGGTGACTCTATTAAAATAGTTTGGAATAATATTATACCTAGTGAGATAAGCGAAAGTGGGTATGTTGGATTATATTCAGCAACTAATCCACTTGGTTGGTATAGTTATAAAGTAGTTGTACAACAAAAGGAGCAGGATTACTATAACATATTCTTACCTACAATATTAAATAATTTTCCAGCAACAACACCAACAACTAGCGATGAAGTTGCTCATGTTACATTATTTAGTGATAATATAAACAAAGCACCTAGAGATTTGAGAGAAGTTGGTGCTCAAGATATAACATACTCTAGCTCAGTAGATCTTTATGGTAGAGTACATAATACAAGCTACTCAACTACACGTAGTAGTAATATTCAATATTTTCCAGATTCGATACCAGACAAGTTAGTTAAAATAGGCGTTAGGGATGACATAGGATTAGGTACAACAGAAGGCGGTGATCCATATGATGTTTCGCCGTTTTACAGCATACCAACTGGGCCAAGCGGAGCTACTGGTTATGGCGCTGAAATAAAAGGTGCTAATCCATTTATAGGTCAAGTATCTACAAGAAAAAGTATAGGTGCAACTGGTGGCTCTGGAACTAATGTTACATATAATACAACTAGACTCAATGTTTATGAAACAGCACCTTTCTACTCTGAAATAGATATTTTTTACGAAACAAGTACATCTGGATTAATATCTGATTTAAATACATATATACTAAATAGTGCTAGTGAATTTCAACCTGCAAGTATATCTGATTGGAGTTTCGAACTAAAAGAAGACGCCATACCATCTAGTGATGTTACACCTGCTTGGTTTGATGTTGTTAATACAGAAGGAGTTAGTTTAGCAAGTGCTTCTTTAGTTGGTCAACTATTATCAGTTAAAAATGGTGTAAACGCTGATGTGACAAATAAATTCGTACTAGAGCAAGACTCTGGAACGTTTAAGTTCAAAGTAAAAATAGCTAGTAATTCTTACTTTACATATACATCAAGTAGTAATTATTCAGATGACTATAAGTTTACTTTTAGCTTTACAAATACAAATAGTGGAGTTAATTATACAAGTAGCTTCATAATAGATTATCCAAACCTTTTAGATAACGTCGAACCTACGTTTACCGGTTCATCACCTTTTAATGCTGGTAACAAAAATGAAGTTCCAACACCAGTTGGTCAATGGAACAATATTATATATTTAGATGGTCAAAACGGTAGCGCAATACCAACTATAGCTTATAAGAAAACTGGTTTAATATGGGAAATAACGTCTGTGCAATTCTACTGGCCATTAATTAGCGGTTATACTAATTATCAAAGTGGTACACCTATAAGCGAATACTTAAGAATAGCAAATACAGCAAGTCAAACTTATACTAACATAGCTGAAACACTACAATATGATGATAGCTTTGTATGTGTAAATACTGACGCTACAAACTCAGCTGATTTGTATAATGATTATTTTGCTAGAAGAGATACAGATTTTAGAGTAACCTTAAGATTAAAAGATGCCAGCGGCGGTTCTGGTTCGTTAAACACTACAGCTAGAGTAGATTTTACATTAAAAAGAACAGATTAATATGGCTATAACTAGAGAAGTAACTTACTTTAATTCTTTTGCCGTAAAGAGGGTTGTTGAAGACAATGGCCTTGGTTTTCAAGGAAAAGCTGTATGGCCTGCTTTTTCTTGGAATCCATATGGTTATCCAGCATTCCCATTAACAGCTGACCCTACGTTCGTTGATTATGGTTGGTATGTTGAAGAATCTAGAATAAGAGGAGGATATAACAATGTGCAAGTTGATCTAGGAGTTAGAGCATATATAACAGAGACTGATGATACAGAAAAGCAAGTTGGAAGTGGTATAATATATTCTGGTATATATAACTCTCTTACTGGATTTAACGAAACAAATGTGTTTTCCACTGGAGACATGATTGAAAAACAATTAGATCCAAGGTATGGAGATATACAAAAAATGTTTACATACGATACTAACCTGATTGTGTGGCAAAACGACAAGGTACATAGAGCGTTGATAGATAAAGACGCATTGTATACTGCTGCTGGTAATGCTTCTTTAACATCGTCAAATAATGTTATAGGTCAAATCACTCCTTATTCTGGTGAATGGGGTATTAGTGAAGACCCATTGTCATTTGCGTTTAAAGGATTTAGAATATATTTTACAGATAGATCAAGAGGAGTTGTTTTAAGATTATCTAGAGATGGTATCACAGAAATAAGTAATTATGGTATGCATGATTTCTTTAGAGATGAGTTATCAAAGATTAATGATAATGATACTATATCTTCTATTACTTTGTTAATGAAAACTGGCAACGCTAATGCTACAAACATAGGTGTGTTTCCAACTGACTCTATAGTATTTCAAGATGGTGTAGATTTTACTGTTGACGATATAGAACTTGGTATGAGTTCATTGTCTGTTATATATGGAAACCAAGGCGTTGTTATACATAGTATTCAAAATGTAGGATCTTTAACTGGTGATTTAACTGCACAGATAACTAGTAATACAACTGGTTTAGCTAATGGCACATATATTGGTGTTGTTCCAGATTCTAATAGAAGTGTTTATGGTCAAAAAGCATTATCTGGTGGAGTTGATCCAGAAGTTACAGTAACAGTTGCCGGTGGCATTGTCACTGCTATTGTAGTTACAAGTGGTAGTATATTGTACTCCGCAGGAGATGTATTAACTCTTAATGGTGGCGATATTGGTGGTACGGGTGCTAACGATGTAGAGATAACACTTGTTGAAGCTAATTTAACAAGCATATCAACAACACAAAAAAGAATAGTATTTAATAAAATACTTTACAACCTAAGCGGTGGATTAGCAGTTCCACCTTTATTAACTGTTACTTTTTATAAAAATATAAAGGATAAGATAGTTGGTGGTTTTGATGACTATGTTGATAAATATGTGTTATCGATACAAGACTCTAGTGAAGGCACTTACAATACGCTAACATTTAATGATGACAATAATGCTTGGACTAGTTTCTGGGATTACGAGCCATCATTTATGTCTACGATTAATAACGTTTATTTTACTTGTTATACAAATAAAATATG
Organism: uncultured Saprospiraceae bacterium; assembly: GCA_938003955.1. GTDB lineage: Bacteria > Bacteroidota > Bacteroidia > Chitinophagales > Saprospiraceae > CAJXUU01. Next base: position 26,326 of record CALKXE010000160.1, read on the forward strand.
GAGACATTATGCTATTGATAAAGGAAAAAACTATAGTGAGTTTTACGGTATACTTTATCCTTCTTCAATACAGTTTGCTTTTAACCCAACGATTCAATATGCTAAAGTTTTTAATACTATAGGATATGAAGGTAGTAACGGTTGGAATGTACAGAATATTTTAAGTGATCCTAACGGTGTTCAAGACACGGGTTTATCATATAATGATACTTCTATTTTTATTAATAGCTATGAAGAGGGACAATACATTGAAAACGGCATAACTTATAGAGCTGGTTTCAATAGAAAAGAAAATAAATATATGTGTGATATTATCAATGATAGTATCACTAGACCTGGAGAGGTTGTTTTTGGAGAACAAATGTCAGGTATTAAAGGTTACTATGTTACTGTTACTATGCAGACTGATAATACTACGGATATTGGTGGTCTTAAAAGTATATTCGCTGTATCAGGTAATCATGTACTTTCGTTAAATTAAAATATAGGTAAATATGGCAATGAATTGGCTAGCACTTGGTGCTGACGCTATAAATAGTGGTGTTCAGATATATCAAGCTAATAAAAGGCAAAAAGAATATGGAGCCGAAAGAACAGCTCACGAGACAGAGATTCAAACTCTTAAAGATAATAGATTTGATATACCAGATTTATCAGAACCTATTGAAGACCTAAGCGGTAACTTAACTAATCCATTTGCTAATCTATCTGTAGCAACTCAAGCGGCAGAAATACAGATGGAACAAACTGATATTGCATTAGCTAATACGCTTGATACAATAAGAGCAACTGGTGGCGGTGCAGGTGGTGCAACAGCTTTAGCTCAAGCAGCATTGCAAAGTAAAAAAGGCGTATCTGCTACTATTGAACAGCAAGAGGTTAATAACCAGAAATTATCAGCACAAGGAGAACAAAGACTACAAGAACAACAAGTAGCTGAAAAACAAAGAGTACAAACAGCAGAGGCTGCGGCTTTAGAGTTTACGTTTGGAGCTGAAGAAGCAAGAACAAATGCAGATCTTGATTACGAAGCTGGAATGGAAGGTAGATACGCTCAAATGGAGTATGATGCTAAGTTGCAAAAAGAACAAGGTATTAATGAAGCAACATCTGAAATAACATCCGGCTTTGCTGGTGGCGGTTACTACGCTTAATAATAAAATAAAACATGGGCTATAGAAATCCTACACAACTACAGACAACGCTTAATCCTCTTGATTTTAAAAAAACAGGTGGTACTAGTAGTACTAGCGATGGACTATCATTAACTACTAAACTTGCTCAAGAATCTCTTGCTCGTAAGAAAGCTAACCATAAGATAAGAGTATCAAATGATGTACTAGCAGCTGCAACGTCTGCTGACCTATCTGGACAAATAGCTAAGACCAGTAAAATTGATCAAGCTAGTTTAAATAACGCTATATCTGGCGTAGTAGACTCACATTATACTTCAAAGACTAATTTAGAAAATTCAGTTGAGCCATATGAGGTGCTCGACGATGACGGTAATTTATTATATTCATATGAATCTGATGTTCAGAATCTAAAAAATACCTCTTCTTTTATAAAAACATTTCCAGAGCAATTAGTAGCATTAAAGTATATTCAAGATGAATTCACTACTATAGGTACTGGTGAAAATCAATATCTACCAGATAATGTTAATCCATACTTTAATCTGTTAACTAAAGTTGATGATCCAAATTTCGAAGGTGTCAACGTGAAATACGACGTTACTAATGATGATAATGGAATACCACAAATTGGCGTTGTATTATATGGTTCTGAAGTAGAAAGAATAAATAAGGAAATGGGTCAAGGTGAAAAAGATGCTTACACCATACGCCCAGCTGAATTAACTAGCATACTTAATAACGCTAATGGTAATCCAAACGATTTTGGGTTAACAATGAAAAATCACGCCGCAGTAGGATCTGCTAAGAAAGAATTAGAAACCGGTGGTGTTATTAGTAATGGTACTATATCAAGTGACTATATGACGCCATTAGAAACTGAGACTATACAGGATAAGCAATCAATGACTCAACAGGCTTACGCAGTTAGTGCTATAAATCACCAGAAATTAGATCAAGCTGTTAATCCAAAAGCTAAAGCACAAACTACAATGATGCTTAATTACGGTCAATCATCTGCGGCAACAGCGATTAAGCAGTATGCAAATAAAACCAAAGAAGGTCAATACTACTATGATCCAATTGTATGGAACCCAAGGCTAAATAAGTATGTCAGAGATGCTAGTAAAAGAGTTCAAATGGGTGATGGTGTACCTGAATACGATCCACAAAATACTGAGAATGATGATTACAACGGTTTTCCAGAACAAACATTTAAAAATATAGAGGGTTTAATTAGAACTAAAATACTAGAAGAGTCTGGTGCTTTAATGAATCCAGTAAAAACAAAGTCTGGAAATCCTACTAGTATTCATACAGACACAGAAAATAAACTAACAGCTAAAGAGCAAGAAAACCTTGATAAAAAAGCTAGAGTAGAAACTTGGGCTAATGCTATTAAAAGTGGTAAAGTAGATGTTAATGACCAAGGTCAAATGACTGATTGGGCAAAGCAAAATATAGAGTCTATTGGTAATTACAACTATGTACAATATGATTTAGGTCAAAAAGCTCTGCAATTTTATAAAGATAAACCGGAGCAAGGAGATCAACCTGATTACGATATAAGAGTAGCAAGTATAAAAGATATTGATGCGGCACAAAATACCATACTAGGTCAAATAAGTGTGTCTTTATCAATACCTAACGTAACACCTCCTGCTAAATCATCTAAAACATATAACACAGTAGTTGCTCTAGTGGACGAGTTTGATTTGTTGAAGGATAAAGATGAAGGTGATTTCGAAGACATGAAGTTTTCAGATGGTACAGAAGCTTACCCTGGACTTGGATCTAAGCAAAATTGGGTTGTTGATAAAATTAAAAACTATCCAGGACTAGAATATTTATTTAAACCAATAAATGAAGGTGGAAAAGGTGGTAATATAGAAGCTAGTGGAATGTCAAACACTGAAGAAATAACGTTTACATACCCTAATGGAGAAAAAGAAGTAGTTGATATTAATGATAGTAAAGGTGTTGGTGTAAAATTAAAGGACGCTCTTAAAAGAGCTGTAGGTTTTATAGATCCAAATGCATTTGACGCACGTCCTAATGGTTTACCGATGATACCCGCTGATGAATGGGATGAAGTATGGAGCAAAGGTAAATCAGGTGAAAGGTTTTTAGCAGTAGATGGTAAAATATACACTCATCCTTAAGTAAAGTATAATATTATGGCAGAACAAAACAATATTGGGTGGGTACCACCAACTGACGCAATTAAAGTAGAAGACTCAATTGCAGTAGAAGAAACTTGGGTTCCACCAACAGATGCAATTAAAGTAGAAGATTCAATTGCAGTAGATCAAGTGGGAAAGTCAGAAGGTGTTGGAACTGTGGAAGCAAGTACAACACCGTCGAACGAACAAGCTTCATTGGGAACACCTACAATAGAATCAAAAAAACAATTGACGCCGCAGGTAAAGCCTGGCGAGAAAATGGTTGATATAAGCGGAAGCTTATACACATTTAAAGAGATTGAGAATTCAGATGCTTATAAAAAAGGTAAGTATAAAACCGTAGAAGATTATGTATCTAAGTTTGGTAAAAACGCTAGCTACATAGAATCTATTGATGTAGAAACTGAATTACCTACAATAGAAGAAGCGTCTACTTATAAAGCAAAGGAACTTGCTATTGGTAAAGAGAAGAACAACGAGATCAACAGTAAGTTAAAAAGTATTAACGATTCTGATCCTTCTGTAGTAAAGACTTTTATCAATAAAAAAGTAGATGATGCTTTAGTTGATTTCCCGTATGAATATGAATATGAAACAATTAGATCTGGAGGTGAACCAAAAACAGTTCCAACTAAAATACCACCAACGGAAGAACAATTAAAAGAGTTTTTAGGTGAATCAGTTTATGATCTATATACTCAATATAGAAAAACAGGAACTATAGATAAAGAAAACATGGCTTTAGCTTCTGAAATGTTTCCATATGAAGTGGATGCAGCGGTTAAAGAAGTTAAAGGTAAAACTTCTGAGTTTTATCAAGCTAATTTAGATAGATCAGAAAGAAAAGCATTAAACTTGTTTCAAAGTGGTGGTATTGACTCTGATCTTCAACTTCAACATCAAGATGGTTTGAGAGATGAGCAAGAGTACTACAGGTTAACTGGTACAAAGCTTTACGGTGAAAAAGAGTTAATGGGTCAAACTTATAATCCATCGCCATTAACACTATACGATCTAGGATTAACAGACAAACTTCCAACAGAAACAAAAGAAAAATACATTAAAGCTACTTCTGTTAAAATTAAAAACGATTTTAATGAACTAAATCAAGACGCAATAGATCTTAATAAATCTGTTGAAGATTACAATGTAAAATACGGTTCAGATCTTAGTAGATATAACGAGTTGGTTTATAATTTAAATAACTTCAATGAAAATACTGGTACAGTAGATTCATCTGATGTATCTAAAAATGATGACATTGATAGATTTGCTTCTCTTAAAAAGACGATTAGAGAAATAGAAGGTAACAATAACTATAATGCATACAATGGTAATCCTACTAATGACAAAGTAATATTCACAGATATGACAATCCAACAAGCTATGGATTGGCAAAAAAATAATGGTGGAAAAGCAATTGGTGTTTATCAATATAAGAACGAATCTTTGCTAGAAGCATTGAAAGCAACTGGTATATCTAAAGATGTTAAGTTTAACGAAGAAGTTCAAGAAAAGCTGGCTGACTGGAGTATAAGGGTTAAACGAAAAGGTAATAAGTATCTTTCTGGAGATATTACATACGATGAGTTAGCTAAGCTAATAGCTAGTGAATGGGCTGCTCTTCCAATGATTAGTGGTGATAGAAAAGGTAAAAGTCGTTATGGTGGAAGTAATGAATCTCAAATCACTGCTGAAGCTTATGAAGATATAATAAAAGCTATTCAGGTATATAAAGACGTAGATCAATCTTATGAATCTATGTATGAAGAATATGTACAATTACAGAATTCTTTATCTGATTCAAAAGCTTTTGAACTAAGTGATAATTTTAAATCTCAAGCTGATGATATAAAACAAAGGTCTCTACAAATAAGTGAGATGGCTGGTTCTACAAATGATTTAAGTGCTGTTGTTGATGCTACTAATAAAAACTATAGTTCAATTGATAGAGCATTGTTACAATTGGAAAAATCATTTTTAGGTTCAGGAGCTATGCTAGGAGCTGGTGCACTTAAAATTTCAGCCGACGTTCTTAATTATGTTAACGATATTGGTGATAATGATAGAGCGCCAACGGGTTTAACTCCTAAGATAGATAGTTTATACTCTGATGCGATAAACTACAACGAAGCTCTAGCAACAGAGTTATCTGAAGACTTTGTTAGGGATTACACCCTTGACGATGTTATGTCTCTTGACGTTACAAAAGCAAATTACTTAGGTCAAGTACTCGCAAACAACTCACCATCTATAGCAACTGTTTTGTCAATGCCTTTAATTGGTGGTATATCAGGTGTTTCTAGTCTTGGTGTAGGTACGTTTGGTAGAATGATGGCTCAAAGAGCGTTTAATAATGCTGGTAGAAATCTAGCAACAGCTGCGTTCTTTAATATGGAAGCTGGTGGAAAGTTAGCAGAGCTTGAAATGTCACAGAGAAATGCTAAAAAATTAATACCAATACTTGAAGGGTCTTTAGCAAATGCTACCACACCAGCAGAAAGGCTAGAACTTGAAAAGCAAATAAACGAGCAAACAAATTTATTGAATGCGGGTATGATGAGGAAAGGTTTTTCATCATTAATGTATGGTAGTATAGCTTCGTATGCAGAAAGGTTTGGTACACTTTCTTACGTTAACAATTTAAAAAGGTTTACAACTAGAGGTGGTGGTTTCCTAAAGAAAACATTATATGGAGGAGCTGGTATGTCTTATAACGTTGGTATTGAAGAGCTTGAAGAAATAGGCACTCAAATTGGACATAACTTTGTTGATATAGCTTTATTCGATGCTGATAAAAGCATGTTAGATGGAATTGATAAAGATTTCTTAGCTAACGTATTTATATCAAGTGTTGCAATACAAGGACCTGGTAGAGCATCTAATATGTATTCGATGCTTAGAGATGAGGTTATGACATTGGATGAAAAGAAAACTGTTAGAGATCTTCGTAATGAATTAATAAAAATAGAAGCTGATATACGTGGTGGTAAATTAAGTCAAGAAGAAATAAAAGATCTAAAGAAAAGAAAAGTTCAAATAGTACGCTCTGCTGTTATGAATGATGCTATCACTGTTTCTAAAATAAACGCTATAATGGCGGAGGATAAAATAACAGGTAACAATGATCTTAAAGAAATACTTGATTTAGCTAGAAAGAAAAGAGCTAAGATCAGAGAGATCAAAGAGCAAGCATCTACAGGTGATACATCTAAATCAGGTATAGCATACGCTAACAAACTTCAAGAAGAATGGAATGAATTAAATAAATTACATAATAGGTTTGCTTCTAAGACTATGCAAAAGAAGATTAAGCAAGCTGAAGCAATGAATACTATAAATCCAGCTGAATCTGCTCGCGCTCATTCTATGTTTGAATATTATTCTAATCTTGCTGCGTCAAACGTTTATGTTAATAAGAATAAAAACAATACTAGATATGATGTTTTAAAACTCTACAAGACTACTAAAAATGGAATGATTGAGTTTTTAAAAGAAGATGAGGCACAAGCAGAAATACTTAGATGGGCCGAGGCTAACGATTTGTCAGTTGGTCAAACTATAGATATAGTAGATCAATATAACGAGGGTAGTAATGCTATTTTTGATTCAAACTCTAACCGTATTATAGTATTTGAAGACAATATATTAAAAAGTATATACTCTCAAGGCACGAATAGCTTAGCGGCGAGGTTTGCTGCTGTAAGTCCACTACATGAATTGCTTCATGCATACAATAAAAGTATTAAGATAACAGATGAAGGTTTATTAAAGAATATGGATCTTGCTGTTCAAGGTCTTAATGATTTAATTGAGCAAAAGAAAAACAATGGCGAGATCAGTGAAGCTGAATATAATTACTTCCAAGCTCGTAAAGCATTGTATGATAAGACAGATGTAAAAAACGAAGAACTTATAACATTAGTAAATGACTTGGTTGCCACTAACGTTATTAGTTCAAATGAGTTTACTCAATTATATCAACTTAAAACAGCTGTTAATGCTCTTAATAGATCTTTTATAGGTGAGGCAAATGATTACAACCATATAGAAACTGGTGATGACTTGTTTAACTATATATCAACTTTCCAAAAAGTATCAAAGAAACAAGCATTAAGTATTACTGGTACACCTCAAGAAGCTGATGAAGAGAGATTAAGAAGATCTAGAGGTGATGTGCGTGAATTACCTGAAGAAGATAAAAAAGAACTTGATGAAACTGTAAAGGTAGCTAAGAAAATATACAAAGAAGAAAAGCGACAAACAAGACCAATTAGAGAAGCTAAAGCTAAAATAGAAGCTCTTACAGCAAATAATGTATTTGAACATGCTAATGCTTTATATGATTTATTAGGCGTTGATGGTGCTACTGAGATTACATATCTATGGGAAAACGAAGTATCAAGAAGATTAGCTACTAGTGATGCTTTTTCTGGATACAGGTTAAATGATCAGTTTGAAGAGAAGAAACCAGATATTATACAAATAGCATTATACGGAACAGAAAGAAGACCTAGTGATTCTGTATTAGGATTGATTAAAGGTTACAGTAAAGAATCTGGTGTTCCATTAGCTGCTTGGATAAATAAATATATAAATAGAAAGATAAATGGTGTTATTAGAGAGGAGTTTCCTGATTTATCGGGTAAGCAAATACAAATAACTGACAACATAGAAAGATTTAATCCTGCTTTTAGAACTGATGCAGAAGATACTTCTTTTGAAGAAGAGGACATAAGTCCTGGTGCGGCTCCATCAAAATTAATTAAGAAGGCTAAATCATTAACACTTATAGATCCAATAAGGATTCTTGATACTTGGGATGATGACACAAAAGACAAAGTACTTAGTAATATAAGAGAGAGATTAGCTGAATTAGATTTAAACAAATTAACATTTGCTGAATTAAGAGATTTAGATGTTAATTCCACTGCTTTAATGTTTGGTGTTAAGGTTAATAAGATTACTGAAAAGAAAGATAATCTTAATTCAACTGAAATGCTTAACGCTCAAAAAACATTTAAAGAGATTGGTTTTAAGAAAATACTTGATCTACTACCATTTGCTACAGTTCCAACACCAGAGGGTGGTTCTAGACGTATTACAAAGGGTATTGATACACAAGCAATATCTGATGAGTTAATTGGAACTTCCACTGGACTACCTTACAATTTGCTTAAAGGTCTTTATGATAAAAGTGATAGGGTTAAAACAGCTGCGGGCATACCCGAATATACTAAGAAAAAAGGTTTATCAGCTGAAGATGTTGCTTTATACTTAGGTATGAAAGAAGACGGTACCGTTGTTGATAACAATCAAAGAGGAGCTGTTGGGCAGAACATTAAGGGTATGATGGAGCTTGTAGGTAGATTAATAACAAATAGAGCTGTTAGAGTTGAATTACAACAGTCTCCACAATACATGGTTTATGCAGCTAATATTGCTGCTGGTAAATCTCCATTAATGGCATCTAAATCTATTGATGGCAAAGTTGCTATAGCTAATAAAAAGATAGCCAAAAGCGCTGGTATAAAAGGATTTGAAAAAATGTCAGATTATACTTTGCTTAACGCGATTGAGAGCAAGCAAGATGAAATGGTTAAAGCAAGTATTAAGACTTACGATAGTAAAAATCTTAGTAAAGATTTTAATTTAATGCTACAGCATAAAACCGGTATGCGATTTAATAAGATTATATCTGGTGATCAGGCTAGTGTATTAGGTAACGAAAAGGGTAGACTTGATGTTTGGATACCACCATCAGCTGAAGACTTTGTTGGTCTGTTATATAAGACGTTACCAAAGGGTAAGCAAGGAGAAGAGGCCATGAGGTATTATAAGAGGAATTTATTTGATACATTTAATAAAGGTGAAAACGCTATAGATGCTCTAACTGTTCAGATGTCAAATGATTATAAAGCTATTAAGAAAGATATGCTTATTAGACCAAAGTATTTATCAAAAAAGAATAAAACTGGTTCAACTAATGAGCAATCTATGAGAGCTTGGATGTTTCATAAAGGCGGTCATAAAATACCTGGTTTTAATGATAAAGACTTGGCTGACCATTTACGCGTAGTAAATAATGACGATTCTCTTAGAGAATTAGCTAAGGCTATTATGAAGATAACCAAAAGCAGTACATATACAAAACCAAGTAAAGGATGGAAGAATGGTAGTGTACATAATGATATGTATAATTACTTAAGAAAAGAAGCTAGAGAAAAGTATCTAAAAGAGTGGCAAGTTAATGCAGACGCTATATTTAGTAAAGATAATATGAATAAACTTCAAGCATTGTATGGTAAAGGTTATTCTATAGCTCTTCAAGAAATGCTAAAGACCATGAAAGAGGGTAGAAATAATGAGTTTAAGAACGATGAAGTTAATAGATTAATGGATTATATAAATGGCTCAACCGCAGCCATAATGTTCTTAAATACTAGATCTGCTTTATTACAAACTATATCAGCTATTAACTTTATAAATTGGTCTTACAATAACCCAGCTATGGCTGCTAAAGCGTTTGCTAATCAAAAGCAATACTGGAAAGATTTTTACTATTTATTTAATTCTGGTTACTTAGTTGCTAGACGAAAGGGATTAAAAATAAACGTTAGTGAAGCTGAGATTGCCGAAGCTGGTCAACAGCCACAAGACAAGTTTAGATCTGTAATGGCTTTAATGTTAAAAAGAGGTTACGCTCCTACACAGTTTGCTGATAGTTTTGCAATAGCTAGCGGTGGTGCTACGTTTTATAGAAACTTAGTTGATAAATTAAAAAAAGAAGTTGATGCTAAAGGAAATAAAGTTTATACTACAGAGCAAGCTGAAGAAATGGCGTTTGAAGAGTTTAGAGTTATATCAGAAGACTCTCAGCAATCAAGTAGAACAGATAAAGTTAGTATGCAGCAAGCTACTGGAACTGGTAGGTTAATATTAGCATTTGCTAACGCACCAATGCAATATGCTAGACTATCTAAAAAAGCATTTCTTGATCTTAAAGACGGTAGAGGAGATACTAAAACAAATATCTCTAAAATAATTTACTACACAGTAGTTCAAAACGTGATATTCAACTATGTTCAATCAGCTATGTTTAAATTCCTTTTTGGAGATTCTGATGATGAAGAAGAAGAGGAAAAACAATATGATATGGCAAACTCTATGCTTAACAGTATATTGAGAGGTATTGGTATATACGGTGCGTTTGCTGCGATGGCTAAAGACGTTGCGTTTAAATGGTGGAAAGAAAGTCATAAGAAAAGACCTAAATATACTAATGCTGTGTGGGAGGTAAGTAATATAGCTCCAGCAATTGATTCTAAAGTTAGTAAACTACGTGCATTAGCAAGTGCTGCTGAAAGAGGTGCATTTGATGATCTTGATACTGGTAATTGGATACTACCAAGTGCAAAGGTTTTCACAGCAGTAACAAATATTCCTTTAGACAGAGCTGTAAGTAAATTCAATAATATAGAGGCAGCGATATCAGCTCAACATGAGTTATGGCAAAGCGTTTTTATGCTTGGTGGTTTTGAAGCTTGGCAGCTTGGTATAAGGAGTGAGGAAAATAGATCGTCAAGTGATAGTGGTGGATTTGATTTCGAAGAAAACGAAGGATATAATGAAGAAACTGGTCAGCCAGCAAAAGAAAATATACCAGGAGAGTATTCTTATAGAAAGATATAGATATAGTGTATAGCAAAAAGAAAAGGCCAATGATTAATTTCACTGGCCTTTTTAAGTATAATTCACCGTTATTAAGTGTTTTTCACTTAGGTTTAGCGATAAGTGCTTCATTTTTAACCTTTAACTGCTCTATAGCTTCATCGTAATTTGGCATTAGCTTAAGTAATTGAGATGCGCCAACGGCTAAATCTTTAACTGAGTTTAACTCATTAAATAAATACTCAACCATTCTTTTAAGAGAGTTAATCTCTTTCTGCATTTGTATTAAAGTTGACTCTTTCATTATTCCTCTTGTTTGAAAATTGTTAATGCCACATCTACGAACGGTAGATATAAAACATGAGTAATTTTAAGTGTTTCATTATATGATCTAAATCCTAAAAGTATTCCAGGGTATAAACCAAAGCTTATTTCGTATTCCATAATTATTATTTATTTTTTCTTTCTAAAATTAATTTAACTGTTTCCTCAACTTCTTTTATGGTCTGAGGCTTGTAGATATACCTTGTATCGTTATTATCTATCAACCATTTCTTAAACATTTTCCACCTTAATGGAAATGAATCGTTAGCTCTGCCCTTACACTCTATTATATAATCAACTCCAGTGAAATCAGGTTTGTATGTTATACTTTGTAATTTATTATTACCTCTTTCCTTATAATCACCTTTGCCGTTAGCTTGGCGTTCTGTTACACTACTAGAGAACTTAAAACCCTCTAGAAGTATAAATGACTCTTGTTCATATTTCTCAAAAAGACCCGCTGTCTTAAGTGCAATATACATTGTCTTTTCCAGACCAGATAAAAATTGAATACCGTCATATACAACTTTCCTTGCTGTTACTGGACCTTTCTTTCTACTGTACTTCTTAAACGGGTTTCTTTTTGTTGCCATGTTTAATTAATGTCTTTTAATTCATCTTTTACTGCTTGTAAATATAGTATTGCATCCATGAGCTCTTCTTGGACATCGTTTACATAGTCAAATAAGCCTTTAACATTACTAGTACGCTCATCGTGAAGTGTTTGACCATACTTTTTAAAACCAACGTCAGAACGCTTTACAAAATTATCAACTACTTTTTCTACTACTGGGTCTCTAAATTCAATTGTTTTTTTAGTCATATTATAATGTATCTTTTTTAAATGTTCCGTTTTCCATTTTACCAGTTCGTTTTGCAATAACCTCGTAAGCAGATTCTATACAGTCTTCGACAGATAGACCTCGAAGCTCTGCTAGGTTAGTTAACACTACTATCATATCACCAATAGCATCTTTAACCTCTGGTTGATCGTCTTTAAGTAATGCTTGAGCTAATTCACCAGCCTCTTCAAGAAGTTTAATATATTGCGTCTTTGCATCACCCTTTTCATATATACCTCGATCTTTAGCCCACAAACGAATTGAATCAAAAACATTGTCAAATGAGACATCAATAGACGCATTCATTGCATCAGCTAAGGCTTTATTATATACAAAACAACGATCAGTACTGAATTGCGATGTTATCGCGTTAGACACGATCCATTCAACTGATGGTAGATTAAATACAAAAGAACCAAATTCTGGATGTTGCCACTCTGCGCCAATATGCTGTAATAGTTTAGCCTTAAGCTTATGTATTGGAAATGGAAAAGTAGTTGTCTGATCCGTTATATTTACTTTCATATTAAATTCTTTTACGTTTTTTAATTGTAATTCTTTATAAGGCGTCTCATCAACCTTATACCCAAACATTTTTTGTAAAGATATTTCTTTTTCTGATATGTAAATAACATCAGTAGACTGATCTAATATTTCATACTCTCCTTCTTTATATCCCTGCTGTTTTTCTACCCTTTGTTTTAAATTAGATGTAGCACCTATTTTTTTACCTGGTATGTGATAGATGTAGTAAACTTTTTCTTGTTCCATATTAAAAATTTAGTTTATTATTATACAAATGTAAGTTGTTTGCGAAATGGTAATACCATCCTGGTTGTATAGCAAGCTCTCTAGCTATTAATTTTTGTAGTTCTGAAAAACAGTATTGATCATTACAGAAACCATACCATAGATCATTAGAACGCATTATAACAGTCATGTTTAATTTACCTTCATGTATGTCAAAGGTTATACCCAACGTACATGGTGTATCAAACTCGTATTTTGATGCTTCTTTACCATCATAAATAGATATAACAGCTTGTCTAGTTGTAGGATCTTTTCTTAATAACTCTATTACATTCTGTAGTTGATTATTTCTATTCCATTGGTATCCATAATTTGAATTAACGTTACCATTAGCATCAGCCATTTTTTGCCATATGATTGGTACTTTACCGTATATATCACCAAGTTTAGATATATTTCTATCTCCAGACAAATACCACTGCCATTCAGCTTCGGCGTATTCTTTTTTCCATTTCCTACTATTATTCGTTATAAGATTCTGCGTTGGATTAAGTATTTGCATACCAATATTTACAACACGTTTAGTATCTCTATGATTATGACCATGTCTATTTATATAATCATAAAAGTAGTTGAATGCTTCGTTAGCATCTTTAAAAACATTATACATATTAATCATTATATTTATTATAGTAATACAAGTAGTATTCGTAAAGTTTTTCCCATATAACAACTTTACCAAACGACTCTTTACTTCTGTTTATTTTACCGTTTAATTCTATTTCTAAATACCATTTATTATTATTCTTTTTATCACTAATAGGAGAAACAAATATCTTATTACGTATACACCATTCAGACGCATCCATCTCTCTGTTTGAAGCATAATAAGAACCCATTAATCCCATTGCCAATTCTTTAATTGATCATACTCATCTTTAGATATAGATAAACTAAATTCATCATTTAACTTAGAGTCTATAACCTTAATTATAGCGTATATATCTTTCTTATTTACTACTTTAATATTTATCATAATTATATTATTTTTCCCATGGCATTTTTTCACCTGATACATCTTGTATTTCGTATGGTACAAAGCCACCAGATCTTGGATCCCATTTGAAATGACATTCAGCACCATTTTCACCAAGGTTTTGAAATTTAATTTTTAATACTTTAACTTTAACTGTTTGATCTTCGTAATTCCTATGAACTAATAAACCGTGATAACTAGCATCGTACCATTCGCCTCCACCCTTAATATTATACATCGTAGGTTCTTCCATCTTACCATCTTTGTCTTTGTACATCTTTGTTGGATGTGCTACAACTATAACTAGTACATCATACTTTTTAGCAAATATTTCAATCTTACTTAAATATTCAAGCGTGTAAACATTAACATCACCAGATTCATTACCACCAGTATCACGAACTTTATTAAAAGGATCTATAACGAGACATTTAATACCTTTACGTTTAACCAGCTCAGCACCTTTACGCAATACAGAATCAAGTGTATACTTATCCATATCAATAAAGTAGAAGTTATCATTAACATGCTCTTTTACATAATTCCAACGAGCACTTCCAATGTCTTCTTTCGTAGGCATTTCACCCCATACCTTACGCATCAACTTATGAGCGTGTAAGTACGTTGGTTGATTTTCAGGAGAAGCAAACGCTGTTTTCCATTGGTAATTATTGTTGTAACCAACAACCATTTGATCAACAAAATCTGACTTACCAGAACTAGGTATACCAGTTACAGCTATGAACTGCTTAGTATATGTTGAAAATATATTATCAAAATTCTCTAATCCAACTTGATAACCTGGTTTGAAACCATTTTCAACAAAATCAATTAATTCGCCTTCTATATCATTAAGTGTTGTTACATTCTCTAATGGAACCGCTCTAGATGAATCTAAGACCTTTTTTAACTCTTCGCTGCCATACTTAATCAAATATTCATTCGCGTCCTTACAGTCTTTAAAATCAATCGTGAAGCATATCTCAGCTCCAAGCCTTCGTATAAACTCTTGTTTTAAAGCTTGACCAGCTTCATCTGTATCTACAGCTAGTATAATTTTCTTATCATCTAAGTAGTCAATACAATTATCTAAATATTCTAAGTTATTAGATGTAAGAGTTGCACCGTTAGGTACTGATATAACATTTTTAATACCAGCTTCGTGAAAAGCTAATACATCCATTTCACCTTCAACAATAATTACTGAATCGTAACCTACGATGCTATTTATATTGTAGAATATTTTTTCAGCTCCTTTAAATAATTTAAAGTTCTTAGCTCCATCTCTGTATTTAATGTTTATCAACTGATCACCCATCCAGTAATTAAACCTTATAGTGTTTTCTGATCTACCAGTTTGAGGCATCCATTCCATGCCTTCACTTACATTAAGTTCTTTTAGAGTATTTTTTGATATACCTCTGATTTTAAACCAATCCTCAACTTTGGTAGAGCTTATCTCCATTATTGTGTCTAAACCAGGTCTTACATAAGTTTTTTCACTAGCACCCTTACGTTGATAAGTATGCATTTGAAATGTTGTATTACAATTATGGCACGTACCAATACCTATTTCCCAATTATAACTAGCACATTTTAATTTTTTATGTGCACCTTTCCTATCTTCAGAACAAAGTGGACACGTACCTTGTTTTGATCCTTCTTCAAGACCATGTTGATTGAACTTATCAATCTTAAAACCTTTTATTTCGTCCTTATTCATTGTCAAAGTTATTCGGTTAAAAAAGCCCCGCAATTTGCGAGGCTTATATTTAAGTTAAAAATTCAAATCTAAAACGGTAGATCGTCTGGATTTGCACTTGCTTGAGGTGCTTTATCCATTTGAAGTGGTTTACCATCTCCTTCGTAAGGAGCTTTATCAGGGAAATTACCATTTGTCCAAGCTACTTTTACATTACCTAGATATACTTTAGGTTCTTTAGCTTCTCTTTCTTCTTTCGATTGAGCAACTGTAATAGGACCTTGATTACCAAACTTATCAAAGTCATCATTGATTGTAATTGTTATAGGAAGATACTGTCCCTTTTTACCTTTAATGATTTTGTCTTTTGGTACCTCACTTAGATTGATACTTGCATTTACTATTCCTGCCATAATTTAATATTTATTTGTTTTTCTTTTTTATAATGTTTTATTAATAAAGTATTGATTTGGATCGAAAGTATCTGTATTATAAAATAAATCATATACTTCACTAGCCTTTTCAACTTTTTCTTTACCCCTCTCTAAAAATTCATTAGAGCAATCAAACACACCTATTTGATGCGTCTTCTTATCTATAGCTATAAATACAAACTCATAACCAAATATCTTACTATAGATATATGCTTGTGAATCATAGTTGTATTTATTAGCTGACCACTTAAACCCTTCAAGGTCACCAGTTGTTTTAAGATCAATTATTAACTTTTCATCGTGGTTAATAACATCAGCTTTACCTTTCCATTTTTGGCCGTGTAGATCAACTATACCAGGTTGTTCATATGTAACATCCGCATTACGTATTAAATCCATACAGACATTGTTATTCATAACCTTGTCTATCATTTTATCTATTACGTCAACTTCATGCTGTAATAAACATAGCTCACCACCAGATAACTCTTTATACTTATTAGTATTACGAGTACTTGATTCAATGATTTTATACTTTTTAAGCTTACCAGGTTCTAGTATTGCTGTGTGGAAATAACCACCAACTAAAAAAGCTGAAACCATTTCTCTTGGACCACGTAAAGCTAATGGATTAGTTAATAATGTGCTAATGTCAGAGTTACTTAAAAACTGTTGACCAAACTCACCATAATAGTGTTCGTCTTCACGAAGTTTTTCTATTATTTTTTTTTCATCCATTATTAACGAAGTTGACTAAGTACTACAGGACTAACTTCATACTTAGCTGTAATCGCATCAATATTACCACCACCTTTTATATACTCTTTTGCTTTCTCTAAAGCTGCGCCATCTAACTTTGGTTTATGTTCTGATGAATTTTTGCCATGAGAATTAGTTGCGTCACTATCTTGAGTGTCATCAATTAAAAGTAAATTACCTAAAGAGTATTTCTTTCCATAAGAAGAGGCCGAGCCAAATGCTTGAGGAGTTTGCATACCTTTTTGAGCTAAATCAACTCCAACTAAAGCTGTTGCATGTATAGCATCTGTGCCATTACTAATTGTTGCTGTTGATAGAACAATCGGAACCGTATCAAATGAAACTATCTCTTCATTAATACGAATCGTTACATTAAACTTAGTTAGATAAGGTTTGATAGCTTCTAAAATATCCTCTGCGGAGCGATACTTATATTTACCAAAGCTATTAAATCTACCTTTTTCTGTTTTGAAATTAGATTGAATAAAGCTTAATATCTCATTTAAAGATTTAGGCTCTTCAACAGTTTCTTTTTTTGTTACTGCCATTTGATTTTATTTAATTAATACAAATATAATATTTAAATCATAGGAAATCAACCACTTGCGATAATTTTATTTTTTTTGATAAAGAGTCTATAGCTTGTTTTTTGATCTGTGAAATTTTCACATGGGCACTAGTGCCATTAATACCAATCAACTTAGCTATCTTTTTTGCTTTATGCTTATCACAGTCTAATCCATAACCTAATCTTAGTACCTCATATTCATCGTGTGACAATGCTGTTTTCATTATACTTAGTATAAATGAGTTCAACATATCAACTCGATATTCTTTATTTGAATCTGGAATATTATAGTACACGTTATTACTAACGTCATCGTCTATACTTTTAAATATAGAATTAAAAAACATTCTTACTTTTTCTTCGTCGCTCTCACCGGCATTTCGTATTTCGTTTATTTTATGTTCAGGTATTCTCATACCAGCTCTATTTATATCTATAGCTCTTCGTATTGCGCCTTTTATTCTTTTTGAGAAAAAGCTTTTTATACTTTTTTCAGTATCTTCTTTTGACAATGCAAAATCTATATCCCATTTATCTACTGCCTTTATTAGACCAATAGATCCTTCTTGTATTGCGTCTTCTATATTTATAATACCAGATGTCTGATCTGCCATTGAAAATCCTCTTGCTATGTTTTCAACTAATGGTAAAAACTTAATTATAAGTTCCTCTCTAGTATATTCATCCCAAAACTTTCCATCAGGTTGGTTGCACTTAACATCTTTTTTATATATAGTGTAGTTCTTTAAGCTGTAATTTTTCATAAACCATTGTTTAAAATTGTTTTCTCTTGTTTTAATTCATCACCCATATTTCTATGGATCGTTCGAGAAGTACAACTCAATAGCTTAGCTATTTTACTTATAGTAATTCTTTCAGCATTGTTATTTATTTCTAACATACATTGGTATATGTCATCTTTTTCAATACTTTTGGACCTACCTATTAGCTTACCAACAATTTTTAATTTCTCATCAACAGTTAAACCACAACCTATTTTAAATATAACCTTACGCAGTCTATTCTTTGGTGCTAACTTAAATTCTTCATTATAAATCTCTGTTGCAAACTTAAGCAATAAACTACTTGGTACGTTTATTGATACAAAGTTATTATGCTTATCAATTAAAAAGTAGCATAGTTCAAACCAATTAGCTTCAGGCATATCTTTATTTAAAAACCTAAGAACTAATAAATGCCATTTTAAACTCTTGATAGAGTTAATCATAGCTTTTGTTCTGAATAACTCGTAACATTGATAAGTACCATCCTCGTAATACCAACCCCAGTTATAAAAATCACTAGGTTTATCTGTCCAAGGATAACCAACATATATAATGCGTCGTCTATTTAACCATTCAGTATTTCGATTTTGTGACATTAGCCCCTTATTATATATATCTTAAGGCCTATTGTCACAGTTTTGATAAAATCATGAATAGCCTATTTTTTTTAATAAAAAAATATTTGTGTGATTAAATGCAAAATTAATACATTTCATAAAGGTTATTTACATTGATTCATAATCATCACCTACTACAACGTCAAGTTCATCACCGATTCTTGAAATTGTATTAGATAACTGAATGGCTAGATCTTCAATCCATTCTCTTGATTTATTACTTAGTATTATTTTCTTTTCTTTAGTACTTAGTTCTTCAAAAACTATATTATCAGATCCAGATCTAAAAAATATTCCAGATAAATTTCGTTTCATATATATATAATGTTAAATAAATTGTTATACGATGCGTTTAGATGACATTTAACGACATCTAAATCAATTTATGTATATACAATAAAATTGAAAAAGAGTGGTCGTTAAAATCAATATTTAGAACTTAAGTAATTTAAGTTTTCTTCTGTATTTTATTAATAATACTATGTTATTATACTCAATACTTTGTTGTTTAATAAGTGAGTTTAATATCTCACACTCTAATTGAGCAATATATAATTCTATAAAATAAATATGCTTATGTTTTCTAATATTCATAGTTATTATTTTCGTTGCTCCGCGCAGTATATTAATGATTTTTCAATGCCATCTTGTATTTCTTCTAATATTTCATCAATAAAAACACTAGCGTCTATTATTTCAGCGCTTATTCTATTATCATAATCTATATCAAAACTTAATTCCATTTCATTAACATCAAAATCTGAAGCATCTATATTTAATAAAGTATTTTCAACTATAGATTTGACTTCTGAAAATGTAAATAATTCTTCCGTGTTTTTGTGTTTTTCAACTAAATCTTGTAACTCTTTAAGTAAACTCATTTTTATTTGTATTTATTTGATTTTTATATATTGTACTACGTTTTATATCTGTAAGACACTGATAGCATATATGCTTTGTAGATATACCACTTGGTATCAATGTATTACACATTCTACATCTTATATTATTTTCTCCATTCATTAAAAAAATCTTCTAATATATTTATTGAACTATATCTATTTTCAAAAAATTCAACAACATCTTCTGATGTGTAGTTGTTTTTATACCATGATGGATAAAACTCTGTTACTTCATAGCCATTGATTTTCTCGTAAAAAGATATAACTTTCATTAATTGATATTTATCAAGATGTTCCCATTTTGCAGCTATTCCATCCATTGTTGTTCATTAAATTTTAATATTAAACTTCTTATTTTTTTACCAAGCTCTGCATCGTTAGGTTCTTCATCTATTAAGGTATACATATCGTGTAGCATGTATAGCATCTCAATTTCAGTTTTGCCTTTGTAAGTATTTGCCATAATTTTTTAATATATAAGTTACTAAGTATTCATATCTAAGATGACGGTAATCTATAAGAACTCTTTGCTTGCATTCACGTCTATGTACTTTAAGATATTTATCTATCCAACCGAAAAAAGATTTAATACAAGGATTTATTTGGTAAGCATTAACGTTTTGATGGCTTATTAGCACTCTAACGTAGCCAGACTTATAAATACCAAACTTTGGTTTATAACCCCACTTATTTTTTAAAGGTAATTCCCATATTTCTGTGCCATTTTTTTTCTGTATATCAGATGTAACTTCAGTACACCCAAAATGAATAAGCAACTCTTTAGATTCAACTATTGTCATTGTTATTTAATTTTAATTATTATATATATTAGTACGTTATAGATCTGCAAGAGCAGTATTATAAATTTATTCTTCTTGATCTAGCTAATGCCATTGTTATTTCATATGGTAAGTATTCACATCCGTCATAATCAATTAGTTCACCGTCTTCAAATATTAGTTTACCACAAGCGTAGTATATTGATCCTTCAGTATCTGAATCGTATAGCTCCCAAAAACCGTGTTCAATACCAAATATCTCACTTGGTACCATAATTAGGTAATCTTTATCATGAACTTTGCCCTCGATCCTTTCAAACATTAGTTATTTTATTTAATCCTACTATTTCTCTTACAATGTTTAATGTTTCAACTAATGAACTAGGATCAATATTTCTCTTTTGAAATAAAAATATAGCGTCTTTCATTGTATTAACGTGGTATATAACTGTAGCGTGATCTCTGTTTAGTATACGCCCAACCTTAGGAAAGGTAATACCGTAATCAACATAGAATATATAAGATAAGCATCGTCTGAGCATCACTAAATCAGCACCACGTTTTTTAGATATAACTTCAGAAACCGTGGCAATCTTAGTTGTTTCACAAACGGTCTTCATACTAGACATTGCTTTAGCAAGTCTTTGTGTATTAATTCCATTTCTATCAGCGTTTTCTGTTACAACTGTTCTGTTTAGTGTTGAATATAGAGAATCTAATTCTGTTTGTTTTTCTCGTATTTCTTTAAGTAATTCTTCCAATTTAAAATAATTTTTGTGTTAATGCTATTTTAGCTGTTTTTGTTATCTCTTTATTTTTACCGCCTATATGCCAGTTTATTAATTCTTTTTTCTTAATCCATCCATATTCTTTCCAACAATATAATGTAAATATATCGCCGTTTTCAAATTGAAATAACCATTCGTACTGAACTTTTTCATCAGGTGGTCCTTCGTAATCTGGTTCACCAAGTTCTGCATAAAGCTCACTTAATGTTGCTTCTATAGAAACACCATGATACGATGTTCCATTTATCATGCTCTCATGATCTAGTCTTTTAAATTTCATGTTATTAAAGATATTAATTGTGATACTACATACATAACGCCATAGAAGAAAGCAAACCCTACTGGTACTATAATTAAATAAGCTATTATATGCAAAGCTGCTCTTATAAATTCCTCACTCATGTTGTTATTTTATTTATTTTAGTTAATATATAATTTACTACGTTATAAATCTGCAAGTGTTATTAAAACCCCAACAACTAATGACCACATCCCTTGTCTGAGTTCAGTGTATTGTCAAAAGTTGCTAGGGTTATGTGTTAAGGTTCTAACCTCCTCCCAAAGATTTATTTAACTTAACACAATTTGATTTAATCTTTCCAGATCATTACTGTTCCTGGATCATAATACTCGCAGTACCAACCTAATTTATCTAATTCTTTAACGAATTTATTTAGTACACCGATTTCATATAGAGAACTTTCTGCATAGTAATCGAAAATATCTAATCCGTCTAATGTTTCAAAATTTTCGGCGCTAACCCATATACCACCTGGAGTACCATCAAATTGTTCTGAAGTTCTAACAAATTTTAATCTTGTTTTCAAGAAGTCCATTACATTTTTTCTATTATTTTCCATGTATAGCATCTATATTTTCTACTATAAGCTCATCACCATGTGCTGATTGTATAGTTAAACCTAACTCATTGAAAATATTTTCAAACGCTGTTGAGTTATCAATGATGTTGTTGAGGTGGACTGCCGCCACCGGATCGTCGGATGGCGCCATGTTTATGAATCCTAAATAGTAAGGAGACTTAGGATCAAATTGGTAGTCGGTTGCAATTACTTGCTGAATGAATTCTGTTGTTGTCATTTCTTTTAATTTTATTAAGTTATTAGTAATTCGTATAATTAGCTGTCTATTGAAAATCTGATCATTCCATCAGAGATACAATTACTACCTCCATAAACAGAATCTTCTGTTGCCTCTTCAACAGCACGTATAAACTCATATGCACTAATGCCTATGTTTCTTGGTATAGGATATTTGAAGTATTCAATACCATTTTCTGCTTTTTGTTTAGCTATTGTAATGATATTACCTACTTGAGTTCTTTGATTAATTTGTTGCTGATTTTTATTTACTTTTATTTTCATAATTTCTATTTTTTACTAAGTTGATTATAAATTTTTGTTAGTATTACTTGCATAAGATCTTCATATAGATCTTGGAATGTCTCATCTTCTTCAGTCATACAGTCTGCTTCAACAAAATCCATAACTTTGTAAGTTAATTCATTTGCTGATATTTCCTTGCTTAGATTAAAGAAATAATTTACTGTGTCTTCTGACCACATGAATGCGCTTTTGTAATTTTTCATTTTATACTTGTTTATGGAATTTCCAGATTTTATTGTACGCTTGTTTACTAAATTTAGCGTAGCTCTTTTTATTGGTGTATAGCACTTTGTTGTATTCCTCTGAAGTAAACGGCGTGCATTTTAGATTATTAACTGATACTTTCATTAGTCTTTTTGATAATAAGTTAAACCTTTATAGTTAATGAACTGATATATACCATCAGCATCTCCATAGGATCTACAACCAAACTTATTAGGTATTTTGCATAGATCGAAATGCTCGAACTTTTGACCATTTAGAGTTATAATTTTCTTAAATGAAGTCGGTGAGTTAAATTTTAGATTTGCCATTATGTTTATTTATTTAATTTAAGTTATTATATAATCACTTTCGTTATAGATCTGCAAGTAACAACAGTAACATCTTTAGTTCTTCAACTGTTTCAGCTTGAAACTCATTTAAGAGCTCTTCACCGTATATATAAACTAACATGTTAACAGTTTTTTCACTATTATCGTAAATACCATATGTGTCACCATAATTGTCCCTTTCATATTGTTGGCAAATACTTACCGCTTCAAACGGATCTATGTTATGCATTTGAAGCCACATATTACAATTGAAGTATCCTGTAAGATAGTAATCCGCGTTAAACGCCTCAAAGTGCCACTCCCCAGCATCGTCATTTGTTAGTACACCTTCGTCAACAAGGTCTAAAAGGTATCTTGTTAGTTCTATTTTTATTGAGTTTTTCATAGTTTATTTCTCTTCATTAAATTCAGCGTACTCTAGGCATTCACTGCATAGTTCGTCACTTAGGTAGCTAGCTTCAGCTCCACAACAATTACTTGAGCTCATATTTTACTGTTATCAATTTATTATTTATATCTAATGTTATAATACCGTCTTTAAATTCTTTAAGTCTTTTAAGTATGTCGTGTTTATTACCTTTGATTCCAAAGTATTTTTTTACATCACCTATTTTCCAATGAGCGTTAGGTTTCATACCTGTGTGTACATATATACTTAGCTCACATACAAGACAGCATAGATTGTAGTATCCTCTATTAGATTGCTTACCATTTATCATTAAAGGTATTTCCCAGTCTTTTTCAAACTGCGTTGGTTTAATTACTTTTTTCATGATTCTTGATTTTTTAAATAGTTAAAGTGTTCCGTGTATAGCAACTCAAGGTCACTAATGGTTAATGGTACACGATTTAGTTCTTTCGATGTAGAGACTACTTGTTCTCGTTGATCTATAGTTAGTCTATTCCACCAATTAACATGGTTATATGTTTTATTATTTCTCATATTTACTAAGTGTTATCGCTAATATATGACATGAAGTCAAGTGCAGTTACACAAGGATCATCGTGCTCGTTACCACCAGGTGTATGTTGGTATTCAATGCCACATGTCTGAGCTTCTGCATCCCACCAGAACATGTATCCAAATGAACTTACATCTTTGCGATCTATATAATCTTTAATATAGATTTCAGTGCTTGATTTTTCTACGTACTCGTAGTAACTAGCTATTAGTTTAATTTCTTCTTCAATGTTAATTGCTTTGTCGTTTTTCATTAGGTGCGTTATTATTAATTTATAGGTTAATATATATATTAGTTCGTTATAGATCTGTTGGTTACTATTTCACCGTTAATCATTTTGGTTGTAGTTCCATCTTTCCATTTAATTTCTATATCGTCACTAATTTCTTCTTCTTTACAACTAAGCCAAGTGATACACCCATCTCTCATCCACATCAATTCACCGGAATTACCCTTGACCCTCTTCAAAGCCCTTTTACTCCACTTATCGATTCCATCATTTGACCACTCGCCAAAAGTCGCAAGTACATTGCCGTCACCGCTTATTACATTAAGTACCAACCACTC
The DNA here is from genome assembly GCA_938003955.1 of uncultured Saprospiraceae bacterium. Lineage (GTDB taxonomy): Bacteria > Bacteroidota > Bacteroidia > Chitinophagales > Saprospiraceae > CAJXUU01. Next base: position 51,085 of record CALKXE010000160.1, read on the forward strand.
TAAATCTTTCATATTTTCTACTTATTTATTTATTTCTTTTATCAGATAAAGAATTCTGTAATTCTTCATATTCTTTATATTCTTTTATCATTAGTTCCACCAACCATACTAGATCATCAATTAGATCTTGTTCATCTTCTCTTGGACAGTCAACCTCGTCTTCTATATAAAAGGTCACTTCACAACGTAACCCATCGGGCTTCCTCATGCCTATCTCTATAAAGTGGTCTAATACTTCCTCTTTCCATACATCGTCTTCTATTGGATTGCTTATCCTTAGGTACTTCTCCATAATTTCTATTTATTACTGATCTTTTTTAAGTGTCATTGAATTTACTTTATCTATAAGTTCATTGCCTACCATGGTGAAGTAGCCTTCAGCGTAAATCGGTGTTTTACCATTATTACTCATATTTATTACTTCTTGTTCAGCTTGTTTAATAGCTTCTTGTAACGCTGTGGTTATAAACCACTTTTCAAATCCGTTAAATTTAGTTTTACTCATGTTTACTTATTTAATTTTTAATTGCTTTTGAGTGTATAGCATTTGCTTCAGCACCGTACACTAGGTTAATTAATTTATTTCTGTAAATTAACTCTGTTCTGTGATTCTTGAAATTACCCTCAATCTCAATATGAGCATCTATTTGCTCAATTACCTCTTCTTTGGTAAGGTAAGCGCTAATAAATCTGAAGTGATCAATAGCATTAGTTGTTAGTTCCATGGTTTCTGTAATTTATTTATTAGTAAGTAAGTCATACCACAAGAGTCAAAATGAGTTGAAAATTCTATTTTATTACTTATTAGTTCTAAAACTATATCAGTTATATTATGGATATACTCATACACTATATAACTATTTTCTTGAGTGTAATAATCATACTTGTCTTTGTATTCTGTATTATCAATTAAGTATTCAGGGAAACCGTTTCCGTTTTCGTACTCTTTACTTAATATTGGTAACTTGGTTAAGTCGATCATGGTTGAAAATTTATTAAATATTAGTTTAAATGTGGGCAATCATCAGCGTCAATAACTGCATCCGTGCACGTTGCGCCTAGTATGCGTACCTCAGAGCCGTAGTTTGTAGATAACACGTCTTCTTTAGATATACCTTGTGCAGTACTTGGGTACATTCTACCCGTACTCTTGTTTTGTAGTAAGATTGAGTAATTTTTCATATTCTTTTTTGTTTTAATTATAGGTTATTATATATTATACTTCGTTATAGATCTGCAAGACACTGTAATAGAAGCCATCTAATGACTTTAAATAGCTATAATGGTAAATACTATTAATTGTAGTATTAGTATTATTAAGAGTTGATAAGAATGCTTTTTAAACACGGTAATGGATATTATTAGTTAAATAGAATTATAGTATGCTAAAACAGTGGTTGTTGGTTATACAACTAATCTCTGCATCAAGCATAGTTTTAGTACAATAAAAAAACTGTGACATTAGGCCATTAGATATACTATAGTAAGGGGCTATTGTCACACTTTTAGTAAAGGTGTATAGCAAAGGTTAAAAAAAGAGAGACCACCAATAAGAGTGATCTCTCATAACCAACCAACTAATGATAAAAATAATACAGTGGTCTGACTCAAGGCTTCTACCAGACTGTACGCTAAGCAATTCTATTAATTAAGCCATCTATATCTCATCTGACTCGCACAGATAGTATCTCGTATATCCTTCTAGGAGATATTTTTACTTAATGAACTAGTAGCACTGTATTATTATAACCTATTATTCACTTGCATCTGTAATAGTAACACTGTCAAGAGATCTAGCGAACGCCGGTACTGCATTGGAATTGGTATAATTACCATATTTCTCAAAGCAAGGCATTTCATCAAACCTTTGCTTGTTACTATTATATACTTCATCATGGTCATAGGTATACTTTGTACCTTTAGAGTTAGTGAAGCTTACTAGTGTGCCTGTTCCAATAAGAGATTTTCTTATTACAAAGCGTTTAGTAATAATAGAGTTAACTGTTTTTGCTTCCGTAGAAGACTTTGTTGCTTTTTTAGTTGCCATTTGACTGTTTATTTAATTGATTTATAAGTTATTATATATATTGCTTCGTTTTAAATCTGCAAGTGCTCACTTTGCGCTTGGTTAAGTTCATTATATTTAATTATTTAAATTATAGGTTATTATATATATCACTTCGTTAAGAATCTGCGAGTGTATAGCACTTCGTGCTAATAATACTTTGAAGTGATCAATAAAAAGTGTGACGTAGGGTGGAGTATACTCTTCCAACCCCTATTTCACTGGTCGGCCTACTTAGCGAGTGTATAGCAGAGTGCTTACCTTATTTAGTTAAACTTGAAATAAGAACTGACTTTCATACTCTTTAGTTTCTCGGTCGAAGCAGTAGGTATCATCCATTACTGACATACTACATATCAACCCATATCTTTTATCTTCAAAGAGATTAACAGTATGGTTTATGGTGAGATACATTTTATCCTCTTCAACATTCCAATCATACTCTGTGAGTAATTTATCCTTCATTAAACTTTTTAGTAATTCACTTAATTTTTTCATAATAATTAATTGGTTTTAATATAATTTATTTATTATGATACTTTATTGTACCATATTTGCTTCAATTCTGATTCTATGTCTTCTACACCATCATCATCAAGTTCATCATTAAGTATATCACCTAAGTAATTTCTTCTTGGTTCAACTTGTGAGCTGTATAGTGCTATCACTTTGTACATCTCTTCATAGTCAGGTATGTCTTGATCTGGTGATTTCACCCAATACTTGTTTTCACTGCTGTCTAGATCATGAGTGACACAGAAAATAAATTCTTGTAGTCTCTCAAACTCTTCACCCCAAATAGTCTTCACTAATTTAGAGTATGTTTCATAGTTAAATTCCTTCCTTGTCATGAGTACTAAAATTAATTGGTTTACAGGTTATTATATAATTTACTTCGTTAAGAATCTGCAAGTAAAACACCCGCCAAGCAATTTACTCGGCGAGTGTATAGCATGTTGCTTATTTATTCATTAAGGTATCGGTAATTAAGCACATCGCTTACCATTTCACCTAAATTTTCTTCTCCCACTTCATGCCATTTACCAGTTCGTATTAACTCGTCTCTTATCGAGTTGAAGAGCGTATCTAATACATCTTCATAAAGTGATTGAACAAACTTGTTTTCTAGATTTTCTAGTGAACTTTTCATAATATATAAAATTAAATTGGTTACTTGGTTAAATTAGAGGACGCTCTTGCGAGCATCCTCATTAGTTGTTATTTAGTAAAATAGGTGATTCCTTTGTAGTTGATATAACTACTAATTCCTTCGCCACCTGTTGAAGTATTAATACAACCAAATTTCTTTGGTATGCTGTTTAAATCGAAGTGATTGTACTCGATTCCGTTTAGTCGAATTGCTTTCTTGAAAACAGTTTGACTGTTAAATTTAATAACGCTCATAATAATTAATTGGTTTTAATTTATATATAAATAATTTTATATATAATTTAATATATAAATCACTTCGTTGAGAATCTGCAAGAAATTTGCTGGTTTCTTTGCGAGTGTAT
>CALKXE010000161.1 GCA_938003955.1 uncultured Saprospiraceae bacterium
GTCAACGTCGGTGCATCGGGACCATCTCCATCAAGATCTTGAAAAGAAAGGGTTATCGCATCACCTCCTCCATCTGGCGTCAGTGTATAATTTAAAGTAGTGATCAACTCTTCTTCATTCGGAATTATCGGATCGTCTTTATCGCAAGAAGTCATCAATATTGAAATTGCTATTAAACTAAATGCTAATGTATACTTTTTCATAATAATTTATTTTTTGTTAAAAACTAACGCAAATATATATAAGATATTTCACAAATGCAACACTGTTGCATTTACTTTAACATAATCAAAACACTTGTCCTAAGATCGCCTAGATTACTTTCTCAATAAATTCTCCTATTTCTTTTTAAATTTGTGGTTAAGTGCACTTTACAACAAGGACCTATTAATGGACAAACTCTCAATAATAAAGCAAAACATAGAAGACTCTATCTCATTGAAATCTATGATTTTGGCGGATGAAAATATCTTATCAAAGGTTGATGAAATTTCAAGTGCTATTATTAAATGTTATCAAGAGAAAGGTAAAGTTCTATTTTGTGGGAATGGCGGAAGTGCCGCTGACTCCCAACATCTAGCGGCAGAACTATCAGGTCGATACTATTATGATAGACCTCCACTATCCGCTGAAGCCCTGCATGTCAATACTTCATACTTGACCGCTGTAGCCAACGACTACTCATACAATGAAGTATATGCACGATTATTGCAGGGAATTGGAAACGAAGGGGACATCATTATTGGGCTATCGACGTCTGGCAATTCTAGCAATATAATAAATGCGCTAAAAGTCGCTAAAGAGAAGAAAATGATTATTGTTGGATTTACTGGAGATGGCGGTGGTGACATGGCAGAATACTGTGACATTCTCATTGCAATTCCTTCCAAAGATACTCCTAGAATACAAGAATGCCAAATGTTGATTGGACATGCTATTTGTCACATTGTTGAACTAAGTTTATTTCCACAATAAAAGTGGTTGAGGTAATAACACTTGACCGCAAAACTAAAATTTCATATTTAAAGCAAGTAATTATATAGGTTAAGTTGGGATATTCCATGGTACTGAATATCCTTTATTTATATAGCTAATTGGTCTTTAACTTCTGAACAATTACACCGTTTTTCGATGATTATACGTAAATACGAAGTAATATTTTTCAATTGAACTTTTCGCTCGCCGCTGGGCGTTCATTTTTGGCTTGGCCCATTGAGATTAACATCTCAACTAGCGAACCAATCCCGATAGCTATCGGGACCAAGGCTTTACCTGATTCTTAACGCCATTAGTATCACATTTTGACTAAGCTCACAAAACTCTCCGCCAACTGGCGGATCAAACAGTTGTGAGCTCTTAACGCCAAAATATAATCCTAATAACTAAACCAGCTAAGGCCAATTAAACTAATTTAAAATGATATCTTTTCAAAAAATCACCGCTTTACTAGTAAAATGAATCAATTATGTAATTCGTGTGCTTACATCTGAATATCCCTAAGTTCACTTATTAAAAGCAAGCGGATTCTTAGTCAAAATTAACCCCAATCTTTGTATTTAGTCCTATTGCTGGTTCTGAGTTCCATCCTGGTTTAGTGTGCAAAAAGAATTGGCTATTTTCGTTTGTTTTATTCGCCGTGTAATAATTATCATTCTTTGTATAGACCCATTTACGTCCGTAGCCTGTTGAAAACTCCGAAAACACAAGACCACCAGTTTCACGATAGCCAAAATGCCCCACAACCCCTAAAGCATAGTTCTTTATATTAGAAATAACCATATTATTATAATCACCATAATCAGGTGCCGTCTTTAGTTTGTACTTATGATAAGTTGAATAAAACTGGGTCGAAATAAAAATACTAGATGTTGTGTCCACTTCTTGAACATTGGAAATGAAATATTTTGGTTCTATTCGAATTATCAATCCAGATCCTTGTTTTGTGCCTTCTGGACTCGACGAATAATCCCCTGGAAATATTGGTGCAACTCCTACTTCTAATGCTAATTTCTCCGAAAATCTCCTTTCATAGGATATATTAAAATTAAAGTGATAGGGACTGAAAATTGAAAAAATATTCAGTGATATTGAATGTGGAGCATATTCTATATTTTGACTATTTCCATTAAATGCCAATAGAAGAAAGAGGGCTATAATTATTGATCTCATATTTTACTTCGATTATTAAAAGTAAATCTATGCGCTCAATTAATAACAAAAACGAACAATACATCAACAACGAACAAAACATTTCACAAATAGTAAACAATGATTTTAGTCTAGTTCATTAGTTTACATTTCATGGTGTAAAAAACTTAATCGTTTACTTTAGTGGAGTTGAAAATCTATTTTAAAAATTTCAATTACTGCATCGTTCAACATTGTAACCTTGAATAATATGCATTGCCTTTCAACAGTCACAATAATACCACTTCTCTTTTTCGCGATCCAATAGGTCTACATATTGATGCATTTTATAATATCCAACGTAAGATTTATTTCCATCGACAAGCGCTGGTAGATCCGCATCCTTTGACTCTACTAATTTATAAGCCAAGGACATATTTTTCAACCTATCCTCTATTGCTTTTATTTTAGATGTCTTAATTTTATAAACTAAATCCATTGTTAAGATTTCGATTTTAAATCCACGTCTACGACCTCACATTATCCATATATCGTTGTACATACTTGCCAATAATATCGTATTCTAAGTTAACGGTATCTCCCGCTTTCAGAAACTTGAAGCTAGTATGCTCATATGTGTAAGGTATAATCGCTACTTGAAATTGCACATTGGTCGGATCGACTACTGTAAGACTCACCCCATTGATACAGATAGAACCTTTATTGACAACTAACGGCACGTTATCCTTATCCAGCGCGAAGGTAAAATACCAACTACCATCTACATCCTCTACTCCAGTACACTTCACCGTACCATCTACATGACCTTGTACCATATGCCCATCAAGCCTAGTAGTGCCAGATATCGCAGCCCGCTCTAGATTAAGATAATCTCCTATTTTGACTTCTCCAAGATTGGTTTTATCCATAGTTTCTTTAATAGCTGTTACTATGTAGCTATTCTCATCTATTGACACCACTGTAAGGCATACTCCATTGTGTGCTATTGATTGGTCGATATAAATATCAGACTCTATCCCCGACTCAATTGTGAAGTGGTAATTCGTACCTTCTTGTTTGATTTCTGTAACTTTTCCTAACCTTTCTATAATTCCTGTAAACACGTATATTTATTTTTGACTAAATTTCTAAATCCGATGGCAACAATACAATGATTTTGGGCATTGATATGTTTCTAAAAGTAACGATAATCGTAGAACTAATACTTTAAGTAATAGATTTTGGGGTGTCTTTTCTTGAATCTGATGCCGAATTGGAGAGTGCTGATAGTTAGCGTTTCGCATACTTCCTTCCCCTATCCCCCTCCGAAGAGTGATATTAAAATTGGCTCAGACAGGACCATATTGTAATACCAATTGTGTTTCAATTTGCCGCATAAAGATATTGGTAAATGCCGAGATGAGAGGAATGGCTTGCGTAGCAAACACCCGATATTGAATGTTGCAGACGAATGTATGCGGCAAATTCAATAGTAATCGGTATAACTACTGAATAGAAACAACTTAGGTCATTTCATGCGAATTATCTGATGATGTTGATATGACCTTTGAGTTCGACATTACCTTCTATGCTACCAGTGACTCTCTGTTCGAATATTCGGCAAGTATAATAATATGTTCCATCAGCAACTTCAGTACCATTAGAAGATCTGCCATCCCAGTTGATAAGTGGATCGGTGGCTTCGAAAATTTTATTCCCCCATTTATTATAGACTGCAAAATCTACAGATTCAATAAAACGATTGATAACAGGTACAAAAAGTTCATTAGCACCATCACCATTTGGTGTGAATGTATTTGGCAATTCATATGCTGGACAATTATCAACACAGACTACATTACTAAATTCACTTTCATTTCCATTTTCATCAAAAGCCGTTATCGCATAACAACCCGCAATCCCTCGTACAGGCTCATGTAAATATCGATTAACCGTAGGATCTAAGATAGAGTCAATTAATACTAGATCTCCACTTTCTATCTCTGAAAAATAAATGTAATACCCATCAGTATCATCTGTATCAAAACATGCAAGATTAGGCTGAGTATATGCGAGCGTATTGATAAGTTCAGATAGATCTATGACTTCTGTACCATCATTACAAAGGTTTGACACATCCAATATAGGAGGACAAGGAGGTACATTATCGACGGGTATACTGCATACTTCTTGAGATAAATTGATAAGGGGGTCTTCTATATTCTCAATATCATAAGAACCTATAGCTTCTATGTAATAACAGTACTGCAAACCATTCTCTAGGTTTTTGTGAGTATAGTTAGTCGTACTTACATTTTCAAGAAGTTCGAAAGTGCCACCTGGTTCTTTTGCAAATACATTATAGGACGTCTTGCTCCATGGTACAAATTCGCTCCAAGAAAGAAACTGAACTTCATCACTTGGTTCTACTATCAAATAGGTAGAAGAGGCTTCTGAAGAAGTCCCCAATTCAGTATTATTAGTATAGAATTTGATATTATAGTGAGGCTGTACATCTACTGTATTTACACCTAGATCAAAATAATTAGTATCTATTGGAGCCGAAAAACTAGATGTAGTTACTGTGAAACCAGGGACTATGCCAAAAGAAAGTCCATCATCTATAGATCGGTATAATTCATACGTATAGGGAGGCCCATTTTCTATGGTATCTAGATCATTCGCTAAGGGTTTTGTCCATCGAACATGTACCTCTCCATTCGAAACATTCGTATTGGTAATTGATACTTTTGTTATGATTGGCAAATCTCTAGCCAACTGTTGACATACTTCGTTAGATGCTAGACTTTCTACTCTATTATAAGGATTTCCAGTACTTGATATTTGAGCAAATTCGGCAACTACTCTATAACAATAAGTAACTCCTTTTTCTACATTATTATCCAAAGCTGTATATCGTCCATCTTGTTTTGCCTTGGTTTGAAAAATTATTTTTTCATATGGCCCACCGGTCAACCCTGGATTACATCTATCTATCGTAAGGGGAATACTACCTATCCTACGCCAAACCGAAAAAGCTTGAAAAAAATTGTTATCGGTTACTTCGCATTTATATGGGGCATCCCAAAATATTCTGATTCCGCCATCTTCTGATTCTGCTTCAACATTTTCGGGAGGTGGTCCAACGACTTTTATTCTTATAGTCTTCAATGTAGCTAACCCCGTGCTATCTGCAAATGAATCATCCACAGCTCTCAGCACTACTTGATAATATCTATCAGAAATGTGATTGCATGTTGTCTCCCACACAAAATTAACTGTATATACTGGATCTTCAAATCCAGAGTAATTTTCAATTCTTGCTTTGTTTCCCTCTACTTCAAAAGGACCACCAGAAGCCATAAAGCCGACTTTATCTCCTTCATTCTGATCATCGATTATTATTTCGAGATTGACATCTTCTCCAGCTATAACACATATTTCTTCGATTACCTCTATAGTTGGTGGATCGTTTTCACAAACTCCTACTAGAATCTGCATATCACGTATTATAGAATTAAGGAGTACTCCATCTCTCCATTCATTAATCTGTATAGCTATATTATATTCTCCTTGTTGTTTGGGTGTATTCCACACAAAATCTCCCGTAACAGGATCCAATGAGACCTTGTTTTGAACTCCAGGACTTACTTCATCAGGAAATAAATACCCTGGTACTTCTTCATCTGCGGAACTCCTCGGCACCACCAATTCATATGAAAGGCTATCACCATCTGGATCATATGCATTTGGGTTATGGGTAAAAATTTTATTAGCGCAAGCACGATCTAAAGGTGGTTGAAGTAATATTGCCGAACTGTTAGTTCCTTGAAATTGCGGATCTAATAAAGTAAATGTTGTTGATAGAAAAAACTCGACCTCTACAGAGTTCGGATAATTTACATTGAGAATGTTTGCTACTCTATTAGGATCAGCAAAACCAATCGTATAGGTTGCTCTTCCTGGATAAGTATGTTCTTTTTGATATAAATTAAGTTGCACATCGTTTGCGAGTGGTTGTCCATTTCCATTTGTTCGTTTCACAAATTCGTTCGAACCATCTCCCCAAAATATCTCAATACTATCCCTATCCGCTGACACACTACTCGTCTTAGTGTAACTGGTTACTGTCATCATGATAGTAAGAGGGCCTGTCTGAACATATGTGATCTCCCCCGCTCTATTATGCGTAGCATTGGCAGTAATAGCCACAATAAGAAATCCAAAAACAGATAATAATCTCTTGATCATAATTTCAATTAAGATTTTGATTGGTTATATCTCGTCAACCCTTAAATATACTAAATAAACGAAAGTATGGATTGTTCGTACATATTATTCCTATCTTTTCGTCTCATAATTAAAGCTTATTACTTGTTCAAGACCTTAAATCTCTCGTTTTTGTTGCATTTCAAATCAATAACATTACTGATTAGGATAGGTTTATCTGTGCTTATATTACTCGTTTATAGTAGTGCCAGCGTATGTCAAAATGATGACTACAAAGTACATTTACAAGTTAAAATCAATCTTGGGAGTCCTGTAAACAACATCGGCGTGGGCATTATTGGAGAGTACTTAGGAACATCAGGGATGGAAGTTGCTGCGGGTTATGATCTTACATATCATTTCAAGAATTATGGTATTCCAGATAAGCACTTAGAACATCACCTTTTTGGCACCGCTCACTATTTATGGGGATTCAGAGAAGAGGAAGATCAACTAATTAATTTCATCAAAATGATTGATTCTGGTTCTAGTGCTCATAGTTTTGGCTATACTATGGAATACTTTCACAATGAAATAGGTACCAAGCAGCGTATAGGAACAATCCATTATAGACTCAATAATTTTCTTCTTCAATTTAGTAATGACCTATTTGGGCACTTCAACTATTGGGACCAATATAGAACTGGAGCTGTAGGCTTAGGGTGGATCGAAAAGGAAAACTACTTCAATATGAACTTACTTTTCTGGACAGGCAATACTAATGATAAAACAGTCAAAAAATATAGAGAAGGAGAATCTGATTATCCAGCAAGATTTGGGTACCGAGCACTAGATGATGCTGTAGGAGGTATGTTTTCCCATGGAATATTGAGTTTTGGTGTAATAAGAGACGTAGGCAGTGGTCAGAATTTAGGTATTCATTTAGGTGTCGATGCTGAGCAAATAAGAAATGTCATACAGAATAAAATCTTTCACGATATGTATTTCATTCCGAGCTTCATGTCGAATCCCAAGAACCTCCATATCCCAATGAAAATGGAAGATGGTCACGATTATTTATTCAAAGAAGATCAAAAAATACGTAAATCAAAACTTGTGTGGCAACTTGCTCTAAATCCAAGCCTTTTGTATTAATTTGCTACCTACCTCCTTATATGAAACATATAATCACAATTCTACTATTGTTTATTGCCTATATCCCGGCAATAACTCAAGGTATATGCAGTGGTAATCTGGGGGAGAATATCTTTACAGCTGGAGATTTCGGATCAGGAACTGCACCGGTAGTATTAACTAATCCTAACATAGCTCCAGGGTATACTTATACGACTCAAGTCCCAAACGATGGTTCATATTCCATATGCAATCGAACAAGTGCACTGGCTGGTCTATTTCCGGGATGGCTTCGGATTGAAGATAACTCGGCAGATCCCAATGGTTATATGATGGTTGTCAATGCTAGTTACGAGCCTGGAATATTCTACGAAGAAAATGTCACTGATCTCTGTGAAAATACGCTGTATGAATTTTCCGCAGACATAATAAATCTAATCAAAATTGGTACAAGTAATCATTCGGATCCTAATGTTACTTTTTTGATCGATGACGAAGTCGTATATCAGACTGGTAATATTCCCAAAACAGAACAATGGGTTAAATTTGGATTTTCATTCGTCACGAACACTACACAATCGAGTGTGAAGTTATCACTCAGAAACAATGCACCAGGAGGTTCTGGAAATGACTTAGCTTTAGATAATATATCTTTTCGCCCATGCGGCCCATCTTCATTTATAGGCTTGGAGGATGAGTCAACTAATATATTTTTATGCATTGATGATGATCCACTTACAGTGACCGCTGATATTATCAGTGATAACGGCGAGACTTTTGCTATTCTATGGCAAACAAGCTTCGATTCTACAAATTGGGAGATCATAGCGGGAAATAGTTCATCAACTATCCAACATACTAATTTTGAAGTAGGAAATTACTATTACCGTTACTTATCAGCTGGAAATGAACTAAGTCTACAAAACGAAAAATGTAGAATCATATCAGACATACTCAAGATATCTGTATTACCAGATACTTACCCGCTTCAAGATACGACTTGTATTGGTGAGCAATATCAATTTGGCACTCAAAATATAACATCCTCAGGTTTCTATACTGAAAATTTTGAATCCAGCCGAGGATGCGACAGCACTGTACTTTTGGATCTTACCTTCATCCCTTTTCAAGAAATATTTATTGATTCACAAGTGTTTGACCCAACCTGCTTTGGTTTTTCGGACGGGAGCATAACAATTACCCAGCTTACTGGAGGATATGGCGATTTAAAATTTAATATATTTAACACATCGGGTGTGGCAGCCTCTTCCGATCTCGATGCAGGAGAATATTCTATAATTGCATATGATAAATTCAATTGTAAGGAAATATTAAATATTACTTTAGAACAGCCAGAAGAACTTGTTATAGAATTAGGCATGGACACAGTTGTTCGGTTAGGAGAGGATATTGACTTTTCTCCAGAGTACTCTCAAATATTCGAAAGTACAAACTGGAATGTGAATGGAGAACTCGATTGTGATGATTGTTCCTCCGTTAACCTTCTTCCGTTCTCTAGTGATTTTGTGATAGCAACTGTTGTTGATGAAAATAATTGTTCTGATACTGACTCTCTATTCCTAACTGTGAGAGAAGAAAATCTAATGCACCTCCCCAATATTTTCTCTCCAAATGATGACGGTATAAATGATTTTATGATTATTAACTACTTCGGTAGAAGTGTATCTACCATTGACAAATTCAGCGTATTTGACAGATGGGGAGGACTTGTCCATGATATAGAAAATCAGACAATCGATAGTGGAGGTAATCTATGGGACGGCTATTCTAATAATAAAACAATACCGATCGGTGTATATGTATACTATCTCAAGCTTACGTATATTAACGGTACACAGGAAGAAATTTCCAACAGTATAACTTTGTTAAGATGAACACAAAGGCCATTTATCAAAACAGCGTCTGTCTCATCCAAATAGTTATAAAACACGAGAGAACCATTATTCAAATCCAATTAACATGAAATATTCAATTGCAATTTTATTTCTATTTATCAGCGTTTCTATTTTTTCTCAACGCGAAATCATTTATGACTTAGATAGTTATAAGCAAGTGGTTTTTAATAGAAGTGCCCTGTTGTTCACGCCAAATGGTGGGATATCAGGCTCCGACAATATCAATGTAGTAAATTCTGATGCTGATTTCCTTTTCAAAATAGGGACCAGCGCTTATCACAATAAGAATATAAATAATCAAAACGAACAATACACATTAAGTCAAAATGCAAGGGTTAACATTGCAGAGGGCATCGAATTATCAGCCAGTCGAAAAGTAACCAAGCGAGAGTATATTGGCAACAACTACATCAAACTAGGTTATGACAGCCAAGTATTATTTGATAATCGACGAAATCTACTTTCCAATGTGAAAAACAACACTAAATACTTAGAATTTGAAGTAGACTTCGGTATTGGTTTTGGAAGATTAGAATTTATAAACCATGCTTGGTCAGCTGTTCAAATATTACAAGCCTTAGAAAATAATGGACTATTATTAAGGTTTCCATCACACGACGAAATTACCGCGTTCGCTGATCTTATTGGAACAGTCAGAACAGATAGAATCCTAGATTTTAGATTGAGAAACATTGAGATCTTAGAAACAACAATTGATTATCTAATTGAAGAGAAGCTAATTGATCAAATATCTACAAAGTCAATTCTAATAATTAGCGATACATATCAATACGATCAAGTCATAGATCGAAACACTGGATCAAGACTTGAATTTACATTTGCTCCCGCAACGCAAATGGTACTAGGAAGTAATGGACAATCGTTTTCTTCGAATAAAACAATTAAAGCTAATGCTACAGGTCACATAATTCACGAGTCAAATAAAAACATTGATGTAAAGTGGATGCAAACACGGTCCTATGGAGCAATCTTGCAATTTGCGCATGAATATAGATATTTTGAAACCAATCAGATATCTGATTGGTTAACCACGAAGACTGCCGAAGCTGGTCTCACATATAATTTTGGCTATAGATATCTACCTAGTCTAAGAACCAACTATAATCTTGATCTATCATCTCAAATATTCATGAATGCTAGGATTGAAGAAGGTGAAATACTTTGGTTTTCCGCGGCAAGATTATTAGTCAATCTATTAGCTACATATAATCACTATTTTTCTCCATCTACTCAAATTAGTATTAATGCAGGCCTAAGGTATTTGGATGAGGAATTTCAAGCTAGAAAATTTCAACCTAACATTTCTGGATATGCAAACTTCACTTTAAGCCAAGCTATATTTTAAAAACAATGTGATATACCTACAATAGGTAATACAAATGGTCAAAAAAGTATCATAAATGGGATAAAATAGGACAAATGATATTTCATCAAAGATTATTATACTTTCTCAAGTAACATTTATTAGTTTTGCACTTAATTTCAAAAGACCTCCCAATTTATTTATTAATTGATATTAAATATTGCAAGTGAGGTATCTCATTAATTCTCTTAGGTTTGTTGTATTTGGGCTGTTTTTCATGCCCAACGTTTCTGGTCAATGTGACTATGAAGGAGATTTGGTTATTCCCGATCAATCTACTATTTCTATAGATTTAGTAGTGTCAGGCGCGGAGAGTAATTCTCTAGGAGTAAACAATTGCTTAAAAGTAGTCAACACACATTTCGACCATGATTATCTCACTGATCTTACTATAGAACTGATTTCACCGTCAGGGCAATCAGTCATATTGGTAGGATATGATGGTGCGGCTACTAGTGCTCCATCTACTGACCTTGTTCTTTCATGGGATATCCAGTTTTTTAATGAAGAAGAAATGGAAGCTATTCCTGATCAGGATCATGAACAGATATGGGACAGTAATCCACTACCTTTTGGTTGGTTAGCGTTTAATAAATTTACAGGTTCTTATTATCCTTTTTCAGGAAGTCTTGATAATTTCACAGGAGAAGTTAATGGTTTGTGGACCTTAAGCATAACGGATGATGTACAATTTGCAGATGGGGATATAAGCTGTTTTGGATTGGAGTTTTGTAATACTAATGGGATAGTAATAAAAAGTTGTAGTACTGTAAGTAGTACTCTAATGGAATCTGATTTTTCAATTTGTGAAGGCGATGAAGATTTAATTCTTGATCTTAATCCTGTCTTGGTAGAATCCTATGATAGTACTTTATACACTTACACATATCTGATTTTTGAAGAAGATGAATATATAGTATATTCAGACATTCCTGACTTGTCATCTTTTTCTGCTGGTGAATATACGGTTTGTGGATTGCATTATTTTTCAGAAGACCAAGACTTGATTGACAATATACCTGTCGATAGCACCTTGATAAGAACGAATGAGTATTTGACCTTGAACGCAGTATGTGCTGAGTTATCTGATCAATGTGTTGAAGTTACTATTTTGTCTGTTCCTAGTCTAATTACTGAAAGTGTAACTATTTGTGATGGAGAATCCGTGATCATAGGAAGTGAGGCATTTACGACTGCAGGTCAGTATGAAATAGTGACGCCAAGTTTTCCATGTGATAGTGTAAGTATATTAGACCTTATAGTAATATCTGCGAACATAGTTCTGACTTCCTCTTTAGATATGCTTTCATGTGAAAATGATTCAATATCGTTAAATGCTTCAGGGACCTTATTTGTTCCTGGGTCCACAATTACTTGGAAAACAGAGGATGGTAGAATTGTTTCAAATCCATTACTGACAATAGTGACTATAGATAAACCAGGAACATATACTTTTGAGATACAAACTGGAAGTTGTGTGTTTTCAGATGATATTGTGATTGGCGCAGAAGAGGACTATTCAGATATTGAGATTGATTTCGAATCAATCACTTGTCTGAATGATAGTATCCTAATTGACCTTTCATCATCTGATATGATTTCAAATTTCACTTGGACGAGTATTGAAGATTTTAGAACTGTAGGAGAAGACATTCTTGTCGGTTCAGAAGGAATTTACTCAGTTGTTTTGCAGACTGTTTTTGGATGTACAATTACAAGAGATATTAATATTGAAGATGTAAGAGAATTACCAAATTTTGAACTTGAAGGAGGTACACTTACTTGTGAAGTCCCAGAGATAACTATCAAAACAACTACACCTGATAATCTAAATTCTGATTTCCAATGGATACTTAATGGTGAAGAGTTGGGTGTAAACACATCCCAAATCGTATCGGAACCTGGATTGTATATCCTAGAAGTAACTACAGGGGATGGATGTATAGATTCTTTTTTCACAACTGTAGATACAGAAATAGATCTTTTTGATGTCGAGTTGACAGGAGGGGTATTGGACTGTAATAATCCAGAAGTTTTAGTTTCATATACATCTTCTTTTTCAGGATTAACTGCAAATTGGACATTGCCTGACCTAGGAATAGTCACAGGCTCTGCATTCAATACTTCTTTGGAAGGTACATATGAATTGGAACTTTCAAATGATAAAGGCTGTACACTTGATACATTTCTGATAATTACAAAAGATGATGAGTTCCCAGAAGTCAGCATAGAGGATGCTATTTTTGAATGTGGTGAGGATAGCATTAGATTAGTTTCAATCTCAAGTACACCTAACATTACTTATAATTGGTCAAGCCCTAGTGGATTTATAGACTCTGTTGCATCTCCATGGGTTTTTGAGTCTGGTCAATATAATCTAGAAGTTTGTTTAGAAAATGGATGTTGCGAAAATGCTTCAGTGACAGTTGGTTTAGATATAAATGCACCAAATATTGATTTCGAGTTTGACAACTTGAATTGTAATAAAGATACAACGTTTATAATACCTTCAGATACTTCGACATACGATATGGTATGGTTTTTAAATGAAATAGAAATTTCTGTTGATTCTAATATCATTCTCGTGACTGATGCAGGACTGTATAGAGTAAGAGTCACAAATCCTGATAATGGATGTGTATCAACTTACTCTTTTAATATCAAAAATGATGAGGTTGCTGAATTGCCAAATGTGTTTTCTAATTTTTTAAACTGCGAAAATGATAGCGTTCGAATATTCGTAGAAATTCCTCAAAATTTTGACACCTATACTTGGTCCGGTCCTGGATTGTTAGATGGAAGTTTTCAACCTTTTGTGGATGAACCTGGATTATATTTTATAGACTTTACATTTGCAAATGGATGCTCTGGTGCTGACACTATTGAGATACTTACTGAAGGAGAAATACCAATGCTTGCAGGTGAAGATGTGTCATTAGATTGTGTGACAGAATCCGTAGAGCTGAATGTTACATTTCAATCAAGTGCAATCAACCTTACATGGGATGGCCCTAATAATTTCTTTGGAACTGGGACCTCTGTTATTGCTACAGAACCAGGTGTATACAATGTTTATGGTCTTTCTACTGGATTATGCAGGGACACGATACAAATTAATGTCGTTGGGGATACCATCCCCCCAGCCATTTCTTTACTAAAAGAAGGAGATATAACTTGTAACGATTCAATAGTTACTATAGAATTGAATTCTAATAATGTTCTTTCTTCGTTTACTTTTGAAGGTACTGGGATTATCGACCAAATTGGTACTTCGTTTGATGTAGATCAACCTGGAATATTCAAGGCGTATGTAGTAGGTGATAATGGCTGCGAGTCCGTTGACAGTATATTGATAGAACTAAATATTGGATTTCCTGAATATCAGATATCACTAGATTCAATAAATTGTGTCAGTGAGGAAGTAACTGTGGGTATAATCTCGATTGATCCTGCACTTTCGATAGATTGGGATGGACCACAAACAATAGCTGATGATGAATATAACTTTACAACATCACAAGCTGGAAATTATGTATTTACAATAGTAAACAGTGGGGGATGTACAGTTACTGATTCATTGATTATTATAAGAGATACTCTTTCTCCTAATGGTGGGATATTGCTGAGTAATCAGATAAATTGCGATTTCGATGAAGCCACCTTATCAATTGAAAATATGGATGAAGATTGGGATATTAACTGGGCAGGACCAGGGGTAACTGATCAAAACGCTTTGTCCGTAATTACTGATGAAATTGGTATTTATCAGCTTGAGTTAGTAGGAGAAAATGGTTGTGTAACCATGGATGAAGTTGAAATAGTTTATGATACGACTGCAGCAATTCTCACAGCGCTAGGAAATCCGTTCACCTGCTTGACTGGTAAAGTAATTTTAGGAGTTGAGTCAGATTTACCAATTCAATCTATTGATTGGACAGGTCCTGACAACTTTACCAGCATTGATTTGGAACCACTAGTTATATTGAGTGGTGTATATACGGCTTCAGTGATTACGACAAATGGATGTGTAGCAACAAGCGAAATATTTATTGATGATGAGCGAGTTTTTCCTGAAATACAAGTCGGAAATTTCTATATCCCTTGTGATGGTGCTCCTGCCGTTATCACTTATGATAGCTTAAGTACCGGTGCAGTCCCTAGATGGTTTGGTCCAAATGAATTTACCGCAAGTACAGACACAATAGAAACTATCATACCAGGCACTTACGTTGGAGTTGCTATCTCTCAGGAGGGATGTGCAGTCACTGATACTTTTGAAGTTATAGATGAGCCTATCTTACCCATTTTTTCAGCTACAGACGAATTATTACTTTGTTTTGGACCAGCAGAATTATTGGCAATTGAGGTAGATGATGACCGATCTTTTGTATGGAAAGGGCCTAATGGTTTTACTTCAGCAGACAATCCACTATTCACTGATGAATTAGGTGTTTACACACTTGAAGTCATAGGAACGAATGGGTGTGTTGACAGTCTAAAAGTTAATATAAATGATGGACGAATCTATCCGGATGCTTTTGCTTCACTTGACGGGACGTTACAATGTGAAAACGTAGCGACAAATCTATCTTCTGAAGGTTCATCTGTAGGAAACCAGTATGGATACGAATGGACTACCGAAGACGGTATAATTAGCAGTGGAGTAAATTCGCCAACTGCCATAATAGAAGGTGAGGGTACATTTGTACTTTCTATACTAGATGAAAACATTGGATGTGTCACTTTTGATACGATTGTAGTTGTCATTGATGAGCAGGGACTCAAGGATGTAGTTCTTGACATCACGCCACCAACATGTGTAGGCTACGAAAATGGAATTATTGAATTGACAGAAATCCAAGGTGGCGTATCACCTTTTCAGATCATCGTCGATGATAATGACTACGGTGAACGTTTAGATATACCTTATTTAGCAGCAGGTGAGCATCATCTACTTATTATTGATAGTTTGGGCTGTGAAATAGATAGTATAGTCCTAATAGACGACAATTCATTGCTCTCTGTTGATCTACCTAATGATACGACATTGGTATTTGGACAAACCCTTAATGTATTGGCTGACATCAATCTTTCACCTGACTCAATAGCTCATATACTTTGGTCATCAAATGTTCCATGTGATGGTTGCGCTTCTTTCGAATTCTTGCCGAACGGAAACATGACGGTATCAATCGAAGTAATAGACATAAATGGCTGTACCTCAACAGAAGAATTTAGAATAACGGTTAATAGACCTGATAATTTGCCATTCCCGCAAATATTTAGTCCTGATGGAGATGGAGTAAATGACATATTCTACCTGCCTATGACTACGGGCATTAGAGGTATAGATTATATTAGGGTATATGATAATTGGGGTGGACTTATGTATGATAAAGTTAATATTATGCCAGACGACGACTCTGTTGGTTGGGATGGCCGAATCAATGGACAAGATGCTTCAATGGGAGTATATATTGTCGAGGCCGTAGTAACTCTTGAAGATGATTCCAAAGTTACGTATGTTTCGGATCTTACTTTGATAAGGTAAGTCCTCATAAATAGTTGGTGAGTTTTCGAAAGAATAATACCGATTACTATTGAATTTGCCGCATACATTCGTCTGCAACATTCAATATGTATCGGCATTAACCAATATCCTTATGCGGCAAATTGAAACACAATTGGTATAATATTACTTTAACTGTCACTAGGATAAAAAGGGCTTGGACCCGTTATGTTTTAGAATGTCGGAATATATTAGTCGTTTATTCTTTCAAGTTCAAGGCAAAATCGCAAGCATAGCAAAGACCTTTTACTTGCAAGCGCCCACCACTAAACATACTTGTCAGCTCTATCAAATAGCTACGCCGAGTAGTTATAACAAAGAAATTGGATTATTAAACAAGAAGATAATCGACAATAATTCATCTGACTTCTGTAAGAAACAGTGTATTATAAACATGAATGCTATTACACATTTCTCATTTGAAACTGTAGAAAGCCCCAATCAAGTTCACCATCATCAAGTTTTGATTTTCGGTCAGTAATATCAGCTACTATGCTATCCAATTCTTTTGCTCCTACTTGTTTAGCTAGCTTAGCTTTATTTGATTTTACGTAATCGAGAAGAATACTGTGATGTCGTGATGCATCAGGGGCCATTTCTCTTAGATATACACGTTCTAAATCAGCTTTGTCGGCTAATTTGAGATATGCCTTACTTGTCATATACTCGTCCGTATCTTCTGAGTCGCCGCTTCCTTTCTTCATGTAATCACAAAAGATAAATCTACCTTCTGGAACTAGAAGTCTAGCCGCTTCACGTATCATTGTACGTTTATTTTCTGTGGTATGGACTCCATCCATTGACCATATTATATCAAAATTCTCATCACTAAACATTGTTTTGGAGAAAGGTTGAACGTGAACAGTTATCGTATCATCTTTCCCATGAGACTTTGCGTACTTTTCTATCGTTTTAGCAGCTTCGTCAGACTGAGCAATACAATCTGTTTTACTACCATATCTAGTAGCCAAGAATACAGCGGGGTAACTATTTGCACCACCGAGAACTAATATTTTCGATGATTTTTTGATATTCGGCATAAGACGAACCATCCGTTCTATTGTATGCTGAAGCGCTGTGCTTATATCTTCATCATCTCCTTTGTATATACCAGTATGGAATGTTTTCCATTCTCTAATATCGAACGGTATCTCTAAATCTATTACCTCTACTTCCTTCTTATTATACATATCTCTTCATTTACTGAGCAAACTCATCATCTTTCTTTCCGACACAAATTCTCATTATGAACTCGAAAGAAAGCAGTATTTATTACAATACCAATTATAAAGCGGTGTTTTTTGATTTTATAACAGAGAATAAAGAATTGTAACTTAATCTTAAGTAATTAATATCTGGAAGGAGTATCAATTTACTAGCATCCTTAATTAAAGTGTAGTACTACTCTCCTTGCTTTAATACTCTGA
The DNA here is from genome assembly GCA_938003955.1 of uncultured Saprospiraceae bacterium. GTDB lineage: Bacteria > Bacteroidota > Bacteroidia > Chitinophagales > Saprospiraceae > CAJXUU01. The sequence continues at coordinate 17,767 of CALKXE010000161.1, forward strand.
TCTCAACTCTTCGATTTTTACTCCGTTCTTCTTCTGTTCTGTTTTTAGTAATCGGTCTTGATGCTCCAAACCCTTTTGCCTTTACTTGTGCCGATTTGGCTCCATTTTGCAAAAGAAAATCTCTTATTGCGTTGGCCCTAGACAATGACAAATCAAGCAAAGCTTTACTATCACCTATATTATCTGTGTGCCCTTCTACTTGAATAACGACGTCAGGTCTTCTTGACAAGGTATTCGCCAATTTCAGTAATGACTTGTTCGAAACTGGTAAAACATCTGGTTTCGCTCGGGCAAACAGAATGTTTTTTAATACAATAGTACTATTCGCTTCGAGGGGCATTATGTCATCTTTAAGCGGAGAGTTTGATTCTTGTTTAGACTCTTCTTTTACTACCTTACTCTCATCTGTATAAATTGGCCTTTTGAATACAGGAACTCTATTTACACCTTTTTCAATAACCAATTCTAAATCTAATTCTGTAACTCCAGCCTCTTGAAGTTCCTGAGGATCCAACATAACAATATCGCTTTCACTTCCTCTATTTTTAGCTTTAAACTGCATTGGGATATTCTTCTCAAAAGTATAAGTATACTTCCCATCTCTCGCTCGGAAAAAATCGTCCCATTCCTTGCTGTAAGCTTCGCCCCAGTATAATTGCGCATTTGCTCGCTCTCTTGTCTCTCCTTTAACTATGAATACATTGATTTTTATACTATATAAAAGGTTTTCATCTCTGTTCAGTTTACCATAAAAAATATCACTGGTGCCTTCCCGATTGGATGTAAATAGGATAGAATTCTCATCTACTTGAATATATGGATGTGAGTCGTTAAACTCAGAATTAACAGGTCTACCAAGTAATCTTGGTTCTGACCATTTTTTAAAAGAAAAATCAAGTCGATCACTTACGTATATATCCGTACCTCCATAACCCCCTGGTCTATTACTAGCGAAGTATAACTTTTTCTTATCCTGCGAAAAAAATGGTGTTGCTTCACGGAATTCAGAATTCAATACATCTCCCAAATGAACAGGAGTACTATATACATCTTTGTACCCTCTTATTGACAAATAAAGATCTTTGTCGCCTTTAGAGTTATTGCCTTGCATGGCTAAGATCATATATTCCTTATCAACACTCATACTAACATTAACCTCTGTCCCTGTTTTATTAAAATCCTGAATTATGATTGGTTCAGGAAAAGAAAACTCGATATCAGTATTCTTATTGACGACAGAAAAACCAGGTGCTACACTACCATCTTCCCCAAATTGATTGATAACGACATAAGATCCATCTTTTCCATAATGAGAACATATACTGTTGGGCAGTGCATTATTTAAAGGGTGTGAAGGATGAAATAGATTATATATATTACCTTCATGAAAGTGTGAATACCAAACATCTTGATTGAATGAAGAAGTCACTGGGTCTACATCGTTTTGCTGAGTAATCATCCGATAGATGTACTTTAACTTCGATTGGTACTTTTCATAAGGTTGCGTCTCGAAGAGATTTTCACCATGCTCCATTATCGTTTTGTCAAAATCAGGGCTCCCTACCCTAGTAAAGTATAATTCGTCTTCATCAAAAGATAATATTGGACATATCTCATCATACACATCCGTATTGACAGGATAAGGCATCTTATGTACACTATGCTGTGCAAAAGATAAGTTTGCAATAAACAATATGATAACAAACAAAAACTTCATCAATATGATTAAAATTGTATTTCGATAATAATTAAGTAAAGAGCTCTCTCAATAAAAGATTGCAAATTTAGCTAGATATAATGATTTAGAGAGAGTTTACCATTCAAAATCAGTTACTTGTTATCTAATTTTAAGATTATGACAACAGTTAAACAGTAACTTGGCTTAAAAATAGCCGTCTTAAGTATGAATGATTCTATAATTATTCACGTTAAATATAGACATATGAGAAATTTGATAATAATATTCATGCTGTTGATAAGTATATCCGGGTATTCTCAGGATACACTTCTTGTGTTAAGTGACACGACAAACGTAGGCACAGATCTACCAGAATCAGTAGAACCAATTTTCACGGAGCTAAACCTGAAGGGTAAAATTTACTCCGCAATGATCAGCGAGGGTGACACCTTAATTTTGGCAGATTTGGATGATGTTAGTATCACATCGTTTAGAAAATTTGACAATGATGCGGATTATAGAAAATATCGAAAATTCAGAAGGTACGCAGCTAAAGTATTCCCTTATGCAAAAGAAGGAATTAGAATATTTAGAGAGGTTGAATATGCATCTAAACACCTTAGTAAGCGTAAACGTAAAAAAAGAATCAAAGAATTAGAGAAGGAACTCAAGGCAGAATTCGAACAGCCTCTTACGAAACTTACTAAACTGCAAGGAAAAATATTGATCAAGATGATCGAGAAAGAAACAGAAGAATCTATGTACAACTTGATGAAACAAGTAAAAGGTCGATTCACAGCTTTCTATTGGAATCAATTTAGTAAACTATACAGTTATGATCTAAAAGAAGGATATCAAATAGGTAAGTATGAAATTCTTGATGCTGTTTTACAAGACTTTGATCTTTCCTATAGAATAGAAAATGGTACTGATATGAAGTACGTTCGGATTGATGATTTAAAAGAGGAGTAAATAAAATTATTTGACTCAGGTTTTTTAATCGTATAAATCGATTTTCAAAGTTACATTTGCGTGTAAAATATAATAATCATGTCTTATCCTTTCGAAATACATAATCAATCCTCTTCTAGCATTAATGAAGGAAGAGTAGGTTGGAGATGCCCTTCTAATATAGCGATCGTAAAATACTGGGGCAAACACGGGAGACAACTGCCTCGAAATGCATCCCTTTCTTTTACACTTTCGAATGCATATACAGACACCTATATTTCATACAGAAAAAATAAAAACATTGGATTAGGGCTTTCTTTTTTATTCGAGAATGAGCCAAACAAACCATTCGAAGATAAAATTAGAAGTTTCCTTGAAAGTGTTATTGAATATTTTCCAGTGCTTGGTCAACTTCATTTGGATATTAGTAGTAGTAATTCTTTTCCACATTCATCAGGTATAGCGTCGTCCGCTTCAGCTATGGCTGCAATAGCAATGTGCATTTGCGAAATTGATCAACAGATAGCAGAAACAGAGAGTACTCAAGTTGATATAAAAAAAGTATCTTATTTAGCTAGACTTGGAAGTGGAAGTGCTAGCCGTTCTTTAGTTCCTCTTCTAGGAGCATGGGGAGAGCATGATGCCATCGAAGGATCTTCGGACCTTTTTGCTGTGGATGTAAGCAATGTACATGATGTGTTTAAAACATTTCATGATGATATATTAATCGTAAGCGCCGCTGAAAAGTCAGTATCATCAACTGCTGGTCATGCATTAATGGATGGGAATATATACTCCGAAGCACGATATAAACAAGCCAATGATAGGATTACCCAATTGAAAGAAATATTGAAATCAGGAGATGTTGATGCATTTGGTAAATTGGCTGAAGATGAGGCTATGACCTTACATGCATTGATGATGTGTTCTGACCCTTCTTATGTTTTGATGGAGCCAGGCACACTGGATATGATAAGAGAGATAAGAGAATTCAGACAAAAGACTGGAACTCCTATATATTTCACATTGGATGCAGGACCTAACATTCATTTGTTGTATCCTGACTCTGTCACTAAAGAAGCTGAAGATTTTGTAACCAAAACACTCTTACCTTATACTGCAAATGGTAGAGTTATAAAAGATAAAGTAGGAAATGGGCCTCAAACACTGGTGTAAAACGATATTATTTAGCTTAGTTATTGTAGCTAATCTCTCTGGGCAGGAAAGCCAAGTACTTTGCGTAAATCCTGAATTCCAGGAAGAAGTAAGTTCTTATCTTTCTTTTGATGTGCCGGTCATTTCTATATCAGAGGCATATGCCCATAAAACATCTTATACGTTCTTAGATGCCCGAGAAGAATCAGAATTCGAAGTCTCTCATATTGAGAATGCAGTATATATTGGATACGATGATTTTGATATTAGAACCGTAGAGCATATAGATAAATCGCAACCTATTATCATCTATTGTTCTATAGGATATCGGAGCGAAAAAATAGGAAAGAAGTTAAAAAAAGCAGGCTTCCAAAACGTTCAAAACTTATACGGATCAATTTTCGAATGGGTCAATCAGCATCATCCTATTTACGATTCCGAAAATAAAGCGACCAATCAAATCCATACTTACAATAAGAAGTGGAGTAAGTGGGTACAAGCTCTTGATATAGAAAAAGTCTGGTAATAAAGATGTTATTTGATTTGTATTTGTAGCACAGATGTATCTAATTTTGTTTTGCAATATTCTCATATCAAAACGCAATAACTATCTATATCAATCCAAAATTCAACGAAAACAATAGTACCAAAAACACTACATGAATCAACTCTTGTGCAAGTGGATTCTTAATATTCAAAAGGTGTATATTTAAAAATATAGAAAGCGGAATACACATCAATAGAACATTGAAGGCAACTACATCTGATATTAGAAAAATTAATACTGCAGACCCCAAAAGAATCCAAAAGAGTATATCAATTTTCTTCTGAGCTTGTATACTTTTTTTGATCATGTAAGTATTATAATTAAGCACTGCAAACACAGCTAATAAAACCCAACATATAACCTTATAAATGGCAGCTCCTCTGACTCCAAATATAGAAAGGTGAGGAGAGAAATTCATTTTAGATGCTTCATCAAGTATATTTAAGTCATAAATATACATTCCAGCAAAAACCACAAAAAAGATAGTTATCAATCCAGAAAACAATTGGACCAGTTCTTTTTGTTTGACAGATCTAAGAATAAAAATACTGAACAAACCTACTACGATAAGGTATATATAATTCGGTACAAATAGACTTGCTCCTCCAATCCAAAAACCAACATTAAATATATTGTCAGCGACTTTAGGTGATTTATAAATCTTGAATAACTGGCCTAGCATAATAAGTATGAGCGTATTCGCAATCAAATGCGGAGACAAAGCGGTAAGTTCTGGCATCAGACTAACCAAAACAACATAGATCAGTCCTGGAAGCAGTGTAAACTGTTGTACAAGCTTATGCTTAATGACCAATCTATTGATATATACTGCATGAAAATAAACCAATATAATAGCCAGAATACTCTGAAATAATGGAGAAGAGACCCAGTCAAATAAGCTCTTCACAATAAAAGTATCTTCTTCATGTAAAGAATATCCAATTGGTGACATCAAGGTTTTTACCCTTAGTATTACAATATAGGGAAGCAGCAATAAGCTGTTAATAAATAAGTTGTTTTTAAAAATACCAATCACCTAATTTCCCCTTTTTGAATATTATCCTGATTATACTGAGTAATACAATATAGATAACAAAAATATAATTAATAAGAACATAAAAGACTAGCATCTAGAATTAGATCGAAAATAATAGATAGATATGTCAATTATCGCCTATAGCTTCTATCATTTTGTATGATTCAATACTAATTTTTAATAATGTAATATTATTCAATAATTAGAATTACGAGTCGTTTTATGTGCCAATAAGACAATTCTGACCAAAAAAGCTGTCAAATACTCCGATTTAGTCAGTTGGTCAATTATTTGCAAATAATTAAATTAGAATATTTACTTTTAGCTTGTCAGCCACAAAAAAATAATTCGCTAAAATATGTTAGCTGTTTATTTATCTTTATTAATCTGTGTATTGGCATTCTAATAATTGACAAAACAATCGAAGAAAACGGTTGATACATTAAAATAAAAGTATGACGTACGATAATTTTACTATTAAGGCACAAGAAGCAATCTTGAAGTCTCAACAGCTTGCTGGGAAACTAGAACAACAAGGAGTAGACACAGTGCACCTAATCAAAGGAATCATTGAAACTGATCCAAAATTAGTAGAATTTATATTCAATAAAATAGGTATTAATCTTCCTATTTTAAAAAGGGATCTCAACAAGGCTATAGAAACCTACCCTAAAGTATCTAACATTGATAAGCAATACCTGACCAATGATGCAAACCAATCATTGGCCCGAGCTAAAAAAATGCTTAAAGAGTTCGAAGATGAATTCATCTCTCTTGAGCTTATGTTAATGGGTATAGTAACCGGAAAAGATAAAGCATCACAAATACTTAAAGATCTCGGAGCAACAGAGAAAGAACTTAAAGCCGCTATCCTAGAACTTAGGAAAGGTAGAAAAGTAACAGAACAATCTGCAGAGGATGAATTTAGTGCTTTGGCCAAATTTGCTGTAAATCTAAATGAAAGAGCAGAATCAGGAAAACTGGATCCAATCATTGGTAGGGATGAAGAAATCAGAAGAATTCTTCACATACTATCAAGAAGAAAGAAAAATAATCCTCTAATCATCGGTGAAGCTGGTGTAGGTAAAACCGCAATAGTAGAAGGTATCGCATGGAGAATTGTAAAACAAGATATTCCAGAGAACTTAGCATCAAAACAGATATATGTACTAGATCTAGCTTCATTGGTAGCAGGTGCAAAATACAAGGGAGAATTCGAAGAAAGACTAAAAGCAGTTGTCAAAGAAGTAGCAGCTTCAAATGGAGAGGTAATCCTATTTATTGATGAGATACACACCTTGATAGGAACTGGAGGTGGCAATGGTGCCATGGATGCGGCAAATATATTAAAGCCTGCATTGGCAAGAGGAGAACTGAGAACTATAGGGGCTACAACGCTCGATGAATACCAGAAGTACTTTGAGAAAGATAAAGCACTTGTAAGAAGATTCCAAACGGTAGTCATCGATGAACCTAGTGTTGAGGAGACTATATCTATTCTTAGAGGAGTGCAGGAGAAATATGAAATGTACCATAAGATGGAAATCTTAGATGAAGCATTGATAGCTGCAGCTGAACTATCCAACAGATATATATCAGAAAGACAACTACCTGATAAGGCCATCGACCTTATTGATGAAGCCGCTGCAAAATTAAGATTAGAACTAGACTCAGTACCCGGAGAAGTAGATGAACTCGATAGAAAAGTGCGTCAACTAGAAATCGAACGTGAATATATAAAACGAGAAGGCGATGAGAAAAAATTAAAATCAATCTCAGAAACAATTGCCAACGCACAAGAAAAACTAACCAGCACAAGAGCTGCTTGGATGGGCGAAAAGGAAATTGTAGATACAATACAAAACATCAAAAAACAGATCGAAGAACTAGAACACGACGCTGAAGTAGCAGAACGAGAAAGCAACTTCGAACTTGTTGCTACCATACGGTATGGAACAATGAAAGAGCTAGAAGCTAAGCTTAAGGTAGCCGAGGAAAAATTAAATGAGTTACCTGATGACAGTCGATTCACCAATGAAGAAGTAACGGCCAATGATATCGCTGATGTAGTTGCAAAATGGACAGGAATCCCAGTGAGTAAGATGCTCACAAAGGAAAAAGAAAGAATGCTAAATCTTGAAGCGGAAATAGGTCAAAGACTAGTAGGACAAAGAGAAGCTGTTGTCGCGGTCTCTGATGCTGTGCGTAGAAGTAGATCTGGATTATCAGATCCAAAGAAACCCATAGGATCATTCATCTTCTTGGGACCAACTGGTGTTGGTAAAACAGAGCTAGCTAAATCTCTTGCCGAAGTACTATTTGATGATGAAAATGCTATAACACGTATAGACATGAGTGAATTCCAAGAGAAACACTCAGTAAGTAGGTTGGTAGGAGCGCCTCCAGGATATGTAGGCTACGATGAAGGTGGTCAATTGACTGAGGCAGTACGAAGAAAGCCATACTCTATCGTCTTATTGGATGAGATAGAGAAAGCTCACCCAGATACATTCAATATTCTACTACAAGTGCTAGACGATGGTAGATTGACTGACAATAAAGGTAGAGTAGCTAACTTCAAAAATACAATCATCATCATGACATCTAATATGGGTGCCGAAGTGATCTTAGAGAATTTTGAAGATCTAGATGCGCTAGGCGAAAAACATAAAGCTGAGATTATAGATACAACTAAGTTAGAAGTATTCGAAGCTCTTAAAGAGAACCTCCGACCAGAATTTCTGAATAGAATAGATGAGAAGATTATGTTTCTTCCATTAACTAAAACAGAAATCAAAAAGATTGCAGGATTCATGCTTAAGAAAGTACATAAGAACTTAGCGAAGCAAGAACTCAAAATAGAACTTAGTGAATCAGCTATGGATCTCTTGACAGATCTTGGATATGATCCGCAATTTGGAGCAAGGCCACTAAAAAGAGTGATAGAAAAGGAAATCGTAAATCAACTTGCAAAAGAAGTATTGTCAGGTAGGTTCGTTGCAGGTGAAACAATCTATGTAAATACTGATGCAAAAGGATTCACCTTCGAAGAGGTAAAAACAGATAGTAAAGATAGACCCGTTGTAGAAAAGAAACCTGCACCTAAGAAGTCGAAAGTGGATGAAGTAGATAAACTAAAGCAAGCAACTGAGGATCTAAATGATGCAATTGATGATGTAAAAGATGGTCAAGTAGATCCAAAGAATAATTAAGCTAACGCCTCAATTAATATTGAAAATGTCACAAACTAAAGAAGTTAAGGGAATTGGGGTTAAATATAAATAATGCCCCTTAACTTCTTTTTTAGTGCGTTATCCGAAAGCCTAAAGGAATCAATATTAGTGATCAAAGATTTAATTTTAGCGAAAAATAGAGCATAAAGCACTTGCAAAATATGAATGAATATTCACCAGAAGAAGAAAAATTTAATATAGTTTCTCATGCGATTGGATTTGTGCTAAGCATTATTGCCCTGATCTTATTGACCTTACAAGCAACTGCATATGGTGATGTGTTGCATATTACAAGTGTTACTATCTTCGGTATTAGTTTAATTCTATTATATGCCGCTTCTACATTGTACCACAGTGCTAAAGAACCTGGGCTTAGGTACAAGCTGAATATTTTCGACCATTCAGCTATTTATGTACTTATTGCAGGAACATATACCCCATTTACTCTGATTACTCTAAACGGTAAAACAGGATGGCTGATTTTTAGTATTTCTTGGGGAATGGCTTTAATTGGAATTATACTAAAACTCTTTTTTACTGGAAAATACAATATACTTTCTACTCTAATGTATGTATTCATGGGATGGATGATTGTATTTGCGATCAATCCATTAATCGATAATTTGCCATCAGGTGGACTGCATTGGCTATTTGCTGGGGGAATATCTTACACAATCGGTGCAATTCTATTTAGTATTAGAAAAATAAAATTCAATCATGCCATATTCCACGTGTTTGTTCTAATAGGCAGTTTCTGCCATTTCTATTCGGTATTATTTTATGTACTGCCGAATCAGTAAGTACTTATAGCAATTCTGTTTGGGTCCCATTTTTTTTCAATTCTTTTTACTCCAAAGGCAACAACTACCATGGATTGTCAAAATCTTCGGATTGGTAGGTTTTATCCTTAATCACGAAAGCTGAATTACTTTTATTTAGATTAAGTGGATCTTTATTAAATAATCTAAAAAGAAACGCCATTGGAAATAGAACCACAAAAAAGACAAATGATAAGATAACATGTGCATTAACTGTACCTACTATAGCTAATAGCTTTTTCCAAATAGCAGTTAAATAGTAGTTGAAGTTTTCCGAAAGTAAGGTCAAAATTCCCACTCCAAATCCTATATAAATAAAAAAAGGATTTTTATAAATAAAGAAGATTAACGAAAATAATAAGACTATACTTAATGGAACATCATGGTCAATTTTATTTTTCATAGGATCAGAATAAAGTATATATGAATGAACCAAGTGCTGACGACTCTGCAAATATCAGAAGTACACCTATTAATAATATAACTAAAATGACTGGAGCCAGCCACCATATCTTTCTCTCTTTTATAAATGTCAATAGATCTCGTAAGAATTCCATAATGATTTATTTTGTTGGTTATTTAATCTAACGCAAATTCTTCACGCCACTCATCCTTTTGCATCCATTTAGGCTGCTCTGTTTTTTTAAAAATATAATTATTAATCACTAGATAATCCATCTCAGTACGCATAAAACATCGATATGCATCTTCCGGAGTACAAACTATTGGCTCACCTCTCACATTAAAACTTGTATTGATAATAATACCATCGCCAGTTAACTCCTCAAATGCCTTTATCAAGTTATAGTATTCGCTATTATCCACTCCATCGACAGTTTGTATCCTTCCTGAAAAATCTACATGCGTTACTGATGGTATTTTTGACCTATTTACCCTCAGTTTATCCATGAGTGGCATCTGGTTATAATCCTTAGGCAATTCGTATTTAAGGTCACTATTAATATCTTTAACAATAAGCATATAAGGAGACTCACCTTTTATATCAAAGTAATCAGTCACTCTTTCCTTTAAAACTGATGGTGCAAATGGCCTAAAGCTCTCTCTATACTTTATCTTTAGATTAAGTTTTAGTTGCATATCTGTGCTTCTAGCATCAGCTATTATACTTCTATGACCTAAAGCTCTCGGACCAAATTCCATCCTTCCTTGAAACCAACCTACAACATTCTCACTGGCTAATATTTTTGCCACTTCTTTTGATAACGCTTCATTCGAATCAACCTTATTAAATGAGGCCTTATACTGTCTCGATATCTTTTCTATTTCATTGTCAAAATACTTTGGACCTAAGTAAGAGCCTTTCATTGTATCTCTGCCCATCTTCGGCTTAAGTGGTTGTCCAAAGTATATATAATATGCAGCAAGTGCCGCGCCTAAGGAGCCTCCAGCATCTCCTGCCGCAGGTTGTATCCAAACATTCTCAAAGACATTCTCGTTGATCAACTTACCGTTTGCTACACAGTTTAGAGCCACACCTCCAGCAAGACAAAGGTTGTTACTTCCTGTTATCCGTTTTGCTTCATGTGCCATAAGAATGACAACTTCCTCTGTAACAACCTGGATCGCTAGTGCTAGGTCCATATGCTGCTGTGTGATTTCTTGAGAAGCATCTCTTTTTGGTAACCCAAATAGCTTTTCCCATTTCTTATCAAACACCATCCTTAGTCCTGTGGCATAGTTGAAGTACTGTTGATCTAATTTTATAGATCCGTCAGTTCCGATATCTATTAAGGTATTCTTGATTACGTCTATATATCGATGAAAATCTTTAGAAGTTTTATCTCCATATGGAGCAAGACCCATCATTTTGTACTCTCCACTATTAACTTTAAATCCTAAGAAATAAGTGAAAGAGGAATACAATAAACCTAATGAATGTGGAAATTTCAATTCTCTAAGAAGCTTAATCTTATTTCCTTGACCATGTGCTATTGTTGCAGTTGCCCATTCTCCTACACCATCGATTGTAAGAATTGCGGCATCTTCATACGGTGATGGGTAATATGCGCTGGCAGCGTGCGAAAGATGATGTTCAGGAAAAAGTATCTTTAATTTACTTTTATCAAATGATTCTATTTTTTCTAATTCGTTTCTTATTGCCTTTTTAAGAAACAGTTTTTCTTTTACCCAAATCGGTACAGCTTTAATAAATGATCGCAAACCTCGCGGCGAAAATCCATAGTAAGTCTGCAAAAGCCTCTCGAACTTCAGAAATGGCTTATCATAAAACACAAATGCATCTATCTCCTCTATTTTCAATCCAGTCTCTTCCAGACAATACCTTACAGCATTAGAAGGAAAAGAAGGGTCATGTTTTATCCTCGTGAATCGTTCTTCTTGTGCAGCGGCTATTATCTCCCCATCCACTACAATAGCAGCGGCAGAATCATGATAATATGCAGAAACTCCTAATATTTTCAATTTTTACTTTTTATTTGGGTTATGGCATTTTCTATATCTGGAATCAACATTTCAGCAATAAACTTTTGTCCCTCTGGATTCCAATGATATCCATCTTTACTTAAGAGAGTCGGTCCCTCCTTTGTTTTTTTCTGAACTTGTTTACCTATCTTATTATTAAAAGGAATATCACTATTTTCGAAAATATCAGTAATGTTGGTTAACGATGGCTCAAACCTGCTTGCAGAAAAAGCAATAACAGGAATATCTTTTGTTGTTTCTTTAATACTAGCTACAATCAATTTAGTAATTGCAATTGACTCTGCATATGGTTTATAATCCTTGTTGAGATCATTGATCAATTTTTGTGTAGTTACTTCATCCTTTGCTTCAAAAGTATTTTGTATTTTCTTTCTAATTAGAGCTAAAAATTTTGATTGATCTACAAACTCTTGCCACCTAGGCACAGGTTTCCTATAAGTAATAGATCCATCTAAATTAAGATATGGTCTCCTTAGTCCCACTTTATATCCACTATTATATTCTAAAGGTGCATAGTCATCGACGAAATCATTATCACATACTTCCCAAACAATAAGATCCGGATTTACTTTTTCTATATAAGAATCCAATATTAATTTCTCTTGAAATATACCATATCCTGCCTGTCCAAAAGCAAATATTTCTACGTCAAGACTATCTCCAATATGTTTGTAAAATAGATCATTATTACTTACTTCTACTGACTGAACAAAAGAATCTCCAATAAACCAAACTATTGGTTTTGGTGAATCAGGATCTCCCCATTTTCTAAAGCCGTACTTTTCCGTTCTATAATCTACAATATAACTAGTCGCATCTTTGCCATAATTCTTGACATTATATGTGGATGAATAGTCTTGTTTTGGAACCCACCCTAATTGATCATGTATTACAGACTTGTTAGAATATTCTGTTGGCTTATCTATTGCTCTAGTCGTTACCTCTCCGACTAAAACTATTATAGTTAAAAAGAAAAACAGTATAATAACTGTGTACAGAATCTTCTTCTTTGTCGAAAAAAATTTAGCTTCTTTATTCATTTATTCTAAATATAAGATCAAACATAGTCATTTTTCTCAAATGCACCATTGAGTAATATTAAATAAAAAAACCTGAATTTTAATAGATTACTATTTAATCAACGTGGTAATTAAATAATTATGTTCTAGTTTTAAAAGTAGTTTCCCTCATTTTTAGTACCGGAAGAAAAATGGATGCATATAAAGGAAGCCATTAGAATATCATGTAAACCATACCTAAATTGATATTACCATGAGTTAGCAACCTAATAGATACATATTTTAAACGAAATATACCTCAATTAATCAAGTTCACGCCTAGGCGTGCATATGCTGTCAATGTTATCTCTTATATTTCGAATGTTAAATCAGTCTTCATCTTTTGCAATGAAATGAAGACACCTAGTCCCTCTAAAAAATGTCAAAACATGAAATTTTACTTATTCACAATTCCGTTAGTTATAATCTTTTCGCTTTCTTCTTCTGAAACCAATGCTCAAG
>CALKXE010000162.1 GCA_938003955.1 uncultured Saprospiraceae bacterium
CCCAGTCTGACCTATTGCCGTAAAAATTGAAAGCAACAATAACATAATTGTATAAGCACTTTCTCTAGTTTTTGATTCAATCTTCTTTCTCATATCTAATATTTTAGTTTCTGAAATAGAGATGTTACTTTAATATCAAAATGCATAAATGAATAACAGAATTGTAATAAAATCTATAAACGCTGCATTATCATAAGATTAGAAATATTATATTTGTCATAATCACGATAAAACGAACTAATGAAAAAGACTAACCTTCTTATTTTAATAACTCTTCTATTTTCATATTTGACTGGTATTGGTCAAGAACGAATCACTTCTATTATAGGAGATGGACAAGGACAAAGAATCGTTCTCCAAGAACATGCAGGTATTAACTATGTATTGACAATCACCAATAACGACGTGCTTACTGTCTTCACCGAGGATTCCGAAATTCTTACTGAGCTGTATTCCAGATCATATACTGGCATCAGTAACCAAGATAGTTACGAGACTACTAAAAGACATATAATAATTGAAAACAGCAGTGGTCTACTAGCATTTAATTTCACTAACAATTCGGAGTTCTTCTATCCATATCCTGAAGGCCTGACAGAATCTGACTGGGTAACCAGAGCCGATAAAAATGAATCCGTTTACGTTCGCCTGAATGATGATTCTTTTCTTAATCGGCAAAAAATGATGGTTAATCTTGAAGATTATACGTATGATATTTTTGATGAACAGAGCGCACTTTTGAACATTACTGATTCTTACATAAGAGATAGAATTGATCCCGGTGAAATAGAAAGTCATTTTTTAGTTGACCGAGAAACAGGTGAACGAACTTTAATGTATGAAGGCACTACATTATATGCTGGAGATTCTGGGTTCAATAATTTTGGATTCGCCTATAAGGCTAATGATGAAAAAGCGGTAATGCACTTTAGTACAGAGACCATGAGCGAAGACACCTTAATGAATTTGCCTGAAGCGTTTTACAGGGCCAGAGTCACCGCTATGGACTCCTTTATAGTTGTATTCTTGCAAGTTGATGTTCAATCTGATGACGCTGTAGATGTTTATGTTTTTGATTCCAAGCAAGAATTGATCGGTGAATTTGTTTCTGACGTTACTCCTTACGGTTTGTTACCAAAACTTGTAGCGAATAGCATCATTGGAGAGGATTCCAGAGTATTTTCAATTGATATCGAAACTGGTATTACTAAGAATTATAATTTTGCAATTGATAACCTTATTGTAGTAAACGAAAACACAATAACAGCTCCGTACAATGGAGGACTTTCTACAGTAAATCTAGAAACCGGCTTACAATTGGGCTTACTCGGATTAAAGACGGAAGGCTTTATTCGAGGCGAATCAACCATAACTTTATCGGATGGAACTACTCTTCTAAATTATGACACAACAGATGATTCTAATGTATCATTATACAATTTAGATTTTGCATCTCTAACTGTGAGTGATCTATTAGCTGATCAAAAAAATGGTCTTTCAAGTAGTGCATTCTTACAAAGTCAATCTAATGCTGTTACGCTTTCTGAAAAGAATATTTACACAATAATTGATGACATTACCGAAAAAACGAATGTTAAACCACTCATGCCATTGCGATTTGGAAATGAATCAATTCGCTATACTGATAACGAAATATGTTGGTTTGAAAATTTGCAGACACAAGTTTCTTTAAATTGTGTAAAAGACGGAATTCATGAGATCTATGGAGAACTACCCAATACAGAAATCAGCTTTGGCAACTCTAATATTATAGATTATTTTAAATCCGGTGATAAAATATACTACTCGACAAACAATCCAGGCAACCCAAAAACTCTTAATTATTATAATTTAACTACCGACGAATTAGTCTCGTCAGTACCTTTAACTTCAAATTCTTTTTGGTTACAAGGTATTGGAGAAGATTTATTCTATAGTTCGAATGATACGCTCTTTTCAATAAACAATGGTATCGTAGGAGAATACTTCCCTATCAAAAAAGTACCAATATCTGGTGGCATATTCAATTATAAAAACAACAATTATATGGTTGAGGATAATACATTTTATCTTCTAACACCCAACACTCCTGTAGAGCTACTTCAAGGAGATTTATATAGAGTGCAGATATACGGGGACTTCCTATTTCTAGAATCTGGTGATCAAGAATTCACAATATTTGATGGATCTTCCTTTACAGAGGTTACAATGGAAACTGAATTCTTCTTTACATCCAGTCTAGATTATGATAATATCCTAGTCTCTGAATATAATAATGATGGGACAATTACCCCCATGATATACAACATGAATACCAATGAATTCCGATCGGTACCTGACCCCCTTATGGGAAAGAACATAGATGGTTACTTTACCATTAATGATGAGAACTTATTGATTACATCCAAGCAAACATCAGGAGTGTCTTCAATAATAGATATCTATCAATATGACCAACAATTCGAATCACTAGTCCTAAAACATTCATTCGAATCAAATGGCGATTATTCTAACTTTGATTTTATCCAATTAGAAAATGGAGGGCTTTTATATGCTGGAAACAGCGTAATATTTATCGACAGTGACAGCGAATTCTTTCCAATAGAAAACATTAGTGGTGATTACCTCAATTCCAAATTAAGTGAGGCAGGTGATTTTATTTACTTTCTAGCATTCGATGAAGAACTTGGAAGACAAGTATTTAGGTTAAATAAAAACACAATATCATCATCCGAAGACATCAATAAAGAGATAAGCATGGTGTTATTTCCTAATCCTTCATCTGATATTATTTCGATAAAAACGGAAGTAAACGTTACATACTATTCTATTATTGGTGCGACTGGTCGAGTCTTAAAATCAAAGACGATTACGTCAAGTATTGAAAACATAAATATTGATATATCAGATTTACAAACTGGAACTTACCTCCTCACTATTATTACAACAGAAGGGACAAAAACAAAGACATTTACTAAAATTTAAACCATCAATTCTACAATAGTTGAGTAAAACACTTCAACCTAGATTAGATTACAATTTTAGTTGATCTTTTAACTTTTGAATACCTACGAAGCTTAATTGCTTCTTAAATTAAATTTCATTTTAAAACTTTTTAATTAATTATACCAATGAATACCTTAACAAAATTACTTTTTGCTTGTACGCTCATATTTTCATTTATTGCATGCGGCGATGATGATAATTCATCAAATAAAAATAGTCTAGACGGCTCATGGACAGCTGTAGAATTCGCTGCGGATGTAGAATCTTCTTCTACTGGAGTTGGTATCAATATAATCTCAAAAACTTCTGTCACTGGGTCAGACCTTAATTATGATCTCGTTTTCGATGGCTCAAACTGGACGACAGAGGGTGCATATTCTTATGATATCTCAATTGAACTTTCTGGACAAACACCGATCACTTCAATTGAATCAGTAACCGATGTAAACGGATCAGGAACATTTAGCGTAGATGAAGATGTCATGACTATAGATGGGTCTTTCTTTACATTTATGTACAATGGTCAAACTATAGCTGATACCAATGGTCCTCAAATGGCAAATTATGAAATAAACAGTGCTGGCCAGCTTGTGTTTGAGCAAAATGAAACAACAGAGATGACTACACCAGAAATTAGTACAAGTACATCTACTGTTTCAAAATCAGTCTGGGAAAGAAAATAAAATCAATGATTATTATCTATTGGCTCTAATTACGTCTATTGGAGTCAATAGATATTTTTTTCATCCTACCACATTCTATTAGAGCATTGAACCATAAATAATGCTTCTTAACTTAAGTCAATGAAATCCAACAACCAACATCTGATCTTTGTGAAAAATAAAGACATAGATGAAAAAATGGATATTTACATGCTTAGCTGCTTTCATAGCGAGCACCTCTATCGCTCAAGTATACACACAAACGGTCAGAGGCAACGTAGTCGATTCTGACAATAAAATATCGCTAATTGGTGTCAACATACTCATCATAAATGGT
>CALKXE010000163.1 GCA_938003955.1 uncultured Saprospiraceae bacterium
TCGAGACAAAAGACGCAGATGTAGCCTTAGCTACAGCGAGTACTTTTAACGATGGATATCATCGAATAAAGCTAAATATATGCGGCGATCGTTCATCTGGCTTCTATAAGAAACAGTGAATTATGAATTCAAATGGTATAATATATTCCAACACTCCAAAACAGAATTGTTATAAGGTTATCATGATTTTAAAATGTTACTATCTAATAATAAGACCCAACAGAATTATTAATCCTACTGGGTCTTTTTATCTATATCCTGTCAACATCTAAATGTCGAATGTCGAATGTCGAATGTCGAATGTCGAATGTCGAATGTCGAATGTCGAATGTCGAAAAGCAAAGCGGTTCCATCCCCCTTACTTCATCCCAATCGTCTTCTTCATCTCTTCAATAGCCTTTAATAACTGCTCATCTATTCCCTGATCAATCTTCCCAGGCATATTCTTTACTTTGAATTCTGGTTCAGTCTGACTGTTCTCCATCCATTTTCCTTGTTTGTCTTTTGCACTGACTGGAACAACGCCCCATCGAGTGCCATCAGGAAGACCTTCCCATCCTGCGAAACTACATGTTCCTGGAGTAGGCATTCCTACAGTCTTACCAATTTTAAGATCTGTATATCCACAAGCGAAACAATGTCCGTCAGAATATTGAGCTTCATTGATCATAGCGAGTGTCGGTTTAGTCCATCTTGATGTAGGTTCTCCACCGACTACTTTTTTCTCAGTCTCGTAAGTGATGAATGGAGTTCCTGTAAAGAACATCGCTAAGTCAGCTACCAAGTCACCACCACCATTGAATCTTGTGTCTACAATCACACCTTCAGCTTCGAAATATTTACCCATCATTTCTTCATAGATATCTCTGTATGGTCCGTCACTCATTCCTGGGATATGAACGTATCCGATTTTCCCACCTGATGCTTTTTCTACTTCTAGTCTGTTGGTTTTGATCCATCTTTTATAGAGTAGTCTGTTCTCACTTCTCATTGAGATCGGCTTCATTGTGATCGTTGCCGTTTTGTTGGTCTTAGGATCTTTGATTTCTAATAGAGTAAAATCACCAGCCTTCCTATTTAAGTACTGAGCAAAATCTTTTGTAGGAACTACTTGCTCACCATCGATTTTTTCTATCACCATTCCAGCTTTGATTTTGAACGCAGCTTTGTCTAGTGGTCCACCTTCTAAGATTTCTTCTATTTTGATACCATTTCCAGTATGGTTCCAGTCCATTAAGATTCCTAAAGATGCAGTTTTATCTCCGTTGGGGATACTAGATCCATATCGGGCTCCAGCGTGTGATACATTAAGCTCACCTAACATCTCAGATAATAGTTCTGCGAATTCATATGAGTTACCTACATGAGGAATGAATTTGCTGTATTCAGTTTTCATTTGGTCCCAATCGATTCCGTGGAAGTTAGAATGATAGAAGATATTCTTAGTTCTGATCCAAACATGATCGAACATTGCTTGTCGCTCAGCATCTCTATCGAAGACGACTTCACTACTGATTTTAACACTTTTGGATTTTCCCTTTTCTGGGTCAATTTTTTTGATTCCACCACTGCTAATAAGGTAGAGATTTTTCATGTCTTTATCCCATTCTAATCCTCCATATCTGACTCCTAGAGGCATTGCCATCTTAGTTTCTTTTGTTCTAAGGTTAGTAGACCACAGGTTCATCTTATCTTCGAATCTGGCCAAGTAGTATAGTTTTTCACCATCCTTTGATAATACGGCATCACCAAGCCTAGACGAATGAATAGTCAATCTAGATTTCCAGTCTTTCATGTCGTCCCAAGCAAATTTTAGTGGTTTTATTTCATCATCTTTCTTGTCCTTGCTTTTATCCTTATCTTTTTTCTTGTCCTTCTTTTTATCTTTATCAGCTTTCTCTTTTTCTTCCTTTTGCGCTTCTTCGATTTCCTTGATCAGTTTAAAGTCTTCTTCGCCCAAGTTGTACTTGTCCCAGGCTTCTTGATCAAAGAACATTGTATAGACATCTCCTTGTGATTGACCACTCGTAGCGTATGATTTTAGTCCATCACGGTTACTCACCCATAGTAGTTGTTTTCCCTTATTTGCCCATTGTGGACTATAGTCATAATATCCACTTTCGTTAAGATTTACTCTCTTACTTCCGTCAGCTGCCATGAGAAGAATATCACTATTACTTAGTGTTTTTCCCCATTCTACCAATAACCATTTACTATCTGGGGACCAAGAAAAATCTTGATCTCCATCTCTCATGTGAAACAAATCATCTGGAGTTAGAAGCGTTACCGTTTGCTTCGTCTTTAGATCCATCACTTTTAATGTTCTACGACCTTCTACAAATGCAATCTTCTTTCCATCAGGAGATACTTCAGGTAAGTAGTTATCCAGTTCATTCTGAATCAATACTTCTTCCTTCAATAGAGTAGAGACATAGAAAAACGGTTCTTCTTTTCTTAATTTCTTACTTTGGAATATTGACCATCTTCCTTCAGTTTCTCTAGAGTAGATCACAGATTTTCCATCATGAGAGAATGTTACGAATCTTTCGTTTTCAGGAGTGGTAGTGATTCTTTTTGTGAATGACTTATCTACTGATGTCACAAATACTTCACCTCTTGATATGAATGCTATTTCTTTTCCATTTGGAGAGATAGCCATTTCATTGATGCCACTACCGACGGAGATGAATTTATCAGAGTTAGTTTTGTCTTGTGTTTTGATATTAATCGTCAGCTTCTGTGGTTCTGATCCTTCTTTCATAGTATATATATCACCGTCGAATCCCATACAGATGGTTCCATTTCCTTGACTTAAGAACCTAACTGGATGCAGAGAAAATGAAGTTAACTGACTTATTTCTCTAGGATTAGCTGTTGCCATCTTGTGTATATTGAATGTTCCAGAGCGCTCACTTAGGAAGTAGATCGTCTGACCATCATCACTGAGTGTAGGATGACGATCTTCTGCATCATGCTTGGTGATCATGGTGTGTTGTTTTGTAGCCGTATCATATGTCCATATGTCTCTTGTTACCGCTGAGGTGTGGTGTTTTCTCCATTCGTTTTCATATCCTTTTTTATCATGATAGAGAATCGTAGAACCATCAGCACTCACCTCTGCATACTCCGCAGGGATCGTAAATACTTGACCGACTCTTCCAGCATCTGTACTGACAGTGTAGAGTTCTGGTTGTGATCCAGAAGGGTATTGTCTATGCTGCGCGGCATCCTGTCTTACTGCACCGAAGATCACATTCTTACCGTCTGCCGAGAACGTAAATGGAGTTTCTCCGGCAGAGTGAAATGTTAACCTAGTGGCTTGTCCTCCATCAGCTGACATTGTGAAAATGTCAAAGTTGCCGTATCTATCTGAAGCAAATGCGATGGTCTTGCTATCAGGACTCCATATCGCTTTATAATCATGAGCATCATGAAATGTTAGTTGTGTAGCATCTCCTCCATCTGCTGAGACGGTATACAGATCGCCTTTGTATGTAAATGCAATAGTAGATCCATCTGGTGATATTGATTGATGTCTTAGCCAATTTGGATTGTCTTGTGCATGAGTTGTTAGGAATAAAAAGCCTAAAGCTATGGTTAGTAAGTAGCGCATATTGTGTTGAGTTTTTTATTTATGTAGGCTAGTTAGGGAATATTTATTTTATATCCAATTAGATCAATGATTCCGTGGGATATAATATACCAACAAGACCTATTAGAGTTTTTAAATTCTGTTTTGAGTATGATATTAATAATAAAGACGTGGTGAGTCTATAATAGTTGCTTAGGTAATTTCCCTTGTTTAAAGGAATTATCTATCCATTTATTAACATAGAATTTAATATTTGGCTGAATATGAAATAAGTTTTTGTGCCCCTCTTTCAAGAGAAGGAGGTATATAATATTAAAAGGAATACCAACTAACCATTGTAACCAACATCACGTACATTTGATATATACTATTGAAACTGAAAATAATACCTATGAAAATATCAAACACACTAATCCTAATTCTCTTTTCATTTATAGGTCTCTCTGGACAAGGAGACTCTATCTTCAATGACAGTTATGTACATGAAATAAGAATCACTTCTGAAAATCAAGATTTATGGAGTACACTTTCTGGTGATTATGAAATGAATTATCCTGATGTACCATATCAAATGGTTAATGTAATGATAGATGGTTTAGCTGCTGATAGTATTGGAGTTAGACAAAAAGGGTTCGCTTCGCATTTCAGTGTCGTTGGAGATAAGAAATCTATCAAATTGGACTTTAATAAATTTGTAAGCGGTAAAAAATACGATGGATTAAAAAAAATAAATCTTAATAATGGTGCTGGTGATCCAGCGATTCAAAGAGATAAGTTGTGCTATGATATTATGAATAATGCTGGAGTAAATGCTCCTAGGACGTCATATGCTAAAGTGTTTATTAATGACACTTACTGGGGTTTATATGTTCTAGTAGAGCAAATCGACAAGACCTTTTTGAATGATAATTTTGACAATCCAGAAGGTAACCTATTTAAGAATATAGGAAATAGCTTTTTAGATTGGCTGGGTACGGATACATCAGAGTATCAAAATATTTTTGAATTGAAGACTGATCACGAAGAAGATGCTTGGATTGATTTTGTTGACCTTATGGAAACGATTAATCAAACTACCGATGCTGAATTTGCTGAAAAGATAGATGATGTATTTAACGTAGATTTATATTTAAAGACTCTGACGATTGATGTAGCTACTAGTAATTGGGACTCTTACCTACAGCATGGGCGAAACTTTTATCTGTATCAAGATCCAGAAAATAAGAAGTTCAATTGGATGCCCTGGGATTATAATTTTGCTTTAGGAGGAACTTTTCCAGGCGATTTTGGAGGAGGAGGAGGAGGAACTGGTGAAGTAATAGATGATCCAGAGAATTGTTTAACGATTACAAATGGTACATCTCCATATCCAGCGACGGATACTGTCTTTCAAGCGGTGATAAATCAAGATAATTTTTGTTGTAATGTTGTTTGGGACGATGTCTGTCAAGAATTATACGATGGAATTGAAGAAGGCAGTGGGGGCGGAGGTGGTTTTACACAGCCAATTAATTTGTTTCCTGTTGATATGAGTAGTTCGGAGAAAATACTAATAAGTAGATTGCTAAATATACCATCATACAAAGAGAGATACTACAGAGATTTTTGTCAGTTACTCGAGAATAATTTCACAACAGATAGAATATTTCCACTGATAGAACAATACGGTGATCTTATTCGTGAGGATATACAAGCGGACAGTAATTATGTTTGGGATCAAGAAGATTTCGAATTAGATCTTGATCAAGGAAAAGAAACGCTACCAGGATTGAAGAAATTCTTTTCAGCACAGGTAATTACTCTTGCCAATGAACTAGAGCAAGCATATGATTGTGATAATGCATCTTCATCTTTAAGCGCACTTGATATATCCATCAATGAGTTTATGGCGTCTAATGATTCGATATCAGGACTTGCAGATGCGGATGGAGATTATGATGATTGGATAGAATTATATAACAATACGGATGAGGAAGTGGATCTATCCAATGCATATTTGACGGATAATGTAGATAAGCCTAGAAAATGGAGTTTTCCCGTTGGTACAAAAATAGCGGCGAATGGATATGTAATTGTGTGGGCTGATAAAGATACTGGCACAAGTGGGTATCATGCTAACTTCAAACTTGCAAAGGCGGGAGGATTTATTATGCTCATGGATGATAATTTAGTATTAGATTCATTATCTTATGATGCACAGGAAACTAATATTACTTCGTCTAGAGTGCCTAATGGACTAGGTGATTTTACTTCACAAGATCCTACGTTTAATCAAAATAATACTGGTGTGACAAATACTCAGGACCTGGGTAAGAGTACTGTGAATGTGTATCCTAATCCTGTCAATAACTACATCAATATAGATTTTGAATCTAGCGGAAATAGATCTATCAATTTATCAAATGGAGTAGGGCAGTCGATATTGGCGCAAGCAATAAAAGATCAGAAAAATCTTGTCCAACTACCTAATCTTAGAACTGGTATTTATTTCTTGACGGTAAGGGAAGGAAGTGAAATATTATTAACTGAAAAAATTACGGTATTCCCGTAAAACGATAATTTCGAATATAAAAAGAGCCAAATCTAAATCATAGATTTGGCTCTTTTTATATCACTTAATACCAATTGATAATAAGCACGAATAGATACGTAATATCTGATTAAGGCATTCTATATCTCATACCCACATATACAACTCTTCCCTGCACAGGTCCCCAAACCAATGAAGAGTCAAAATACTCTCCCCACGGATTATCAAATTGGATGATTGCATTTTCTTGTCTAAAATCTAGTAAGTTCTCTCCACCTAGATATACATCTAGATTTTTGCCTATTTTTTTACTGACCTGACCATTGAATGTAAAGTAAGCTGGGCTTTCTGTACTTATTCTAAATTCTTCTGGATTACTCGCAGTAGTCGGGATTCTCTTCGTAGATATCCAGTTTCCTGTTAGATCAAACGACCATTTCGATTCTGTCTCATAAGCAAGATTGAAGAATGCTCTTTGTTTCGCAACTAGAGGTCTTACATCTGACCCACTTTCATAATCCGTCCTTGGATTATTGAATCTGTAAGCTAATCTCAAATCAAAACCATCTAATAACTCAACATCAACCTGAGATTGAATACTATGACTATAAGACTTGCCATCAAGATTATAGAAATGTACTTCCTGAGGATTCATATCATAATCAACAATTACTTGCTGATCGAATGTGGTGTAGTAATAATCAACTCCAAAAATCGCTGATCGGCCATTGATCATGATCTCTTTTGTGAAATTAATACCTGCATTGTAACTGATCTCTGCATTAAGTCCATAAGGAGCATCAGAATTTTCGTCATTGTCGATGATGATTGATCGGTTACTAGCAAATAGACCTATGTTTTCAGAGAATATAGTAGCGGTTCGTTGTCCTCTACCTGCTGCGATTCTCCATGACGTAGTCTCGGTAGGGTTATACTTCATGTGGATTCTTGGAGTGACGAAAAAACCAAAGTTGTTATGATAATCTCCTCTTAATCCAAGTACAAGTGTATACTTTTCGTTAGGTACGAATTGGTACTCAGTGAATGCACCTATTAGATGTTCTTCTCTATCAAATTGATATGTACTGATATCTTCCGCAATATCATCAAATTGATAGCTGGCACCGTATTTTATTTGATTCTTTGTGCTATTGATTATAGTCTGGTAGATATAGTTAGCATAGAGTGAAGTCTGCTGAGCGTCATAAGGTCTGTCTCCGAAAGTTGCCTCTTGATTATGAAGACTTGCACTTAACTGTAACCCATAACTAGTATTCGGTTTGTCCTCGAAAACTTTACCAATCTTAGCCCATCCTTCTAGCCTTTCAGTAAGGAAGTCCGCTCTCCATCTAGCCGGAGTTGGAAGATCATTCAAGTTCACACCTTGACCTGAAGACTTGTCTATGTAAGTTCCTTTTATTCCGAATTGAGCAAATCTTCCTTGGCCACTGTTATATTTCCAACGATTCATTGCAATAACCTGAGTGTTATCAGGCATGTCTTGGAATCCATCATTATTTCGATCTTGGACCTTATTCTGATAATTACCATGGAGTAGGTACCCCGTAGCCCACTTATCATTTATTTTGAATGCTTGATCTATATTTACTTCCATCCTTTGAGCCATGTTAGCATATAAATTAACAAATAGCTTATCACTTAATTCTGGTTTCTTAATCTCTACGTTGATCTGTCCGGTCATGCTTTCTGGTCCATTGACTACTGATCCAGCTCCCATATTCAATTGAATGCTTTCTACCCATGTTCCAGGCGTATATGAGAACCCATTTGAGGATGCAAGTCCTCGAATGAACGGCATGTTCTCTCTAGTGACTTGGACATATGGTCCTGCAAGTCCAAGCATCTCAATCTTACGAGTTCCCGTCACGGCATCCGTTGATACAGCATCCACAGATGGAGTCGTTTCGAAACTTTCACTAAGATTACAACAAGCGGCTTTACACAATTCCTTCTCTGTTATTTTCTGAGATTTTATAGGATCTATGAATGATACTTGAGTACTTTTTCGCTTATGTACTACTTCTATTGCGTCCATTATGAGACTTGACTTCATAGTAATGGAGACAGTCTTGTTTCC
This sequence comes from uncultured Saprospiraceae bacterium, assembly GCA_938003955.1. Lineage (GTDB taxonomy): Bacteria > Bacteroidota > Bacteroidia > Chitinophagales > Saprospiraceae > CAJXUU01. Next base: position 8,221 of record CALKXE010000163.1, read on the forward strand.
TTGCATGTTGATTGTATCATTCTCATATCCTAGATAGCTAACCACAAGTAGATCTTCATCTATCTTATCATGTGGCTTTTGGAATGTGAAATATCCATCAACATCCGTCGCAGTTCCAGATCCAGTATTTGCAAGAGATATATTTGCTCCTATAAGTGGAAGTAGTTCTCCTGTTATAGTCATTTCATATACCATTCCTGATATCTTATGGTCATCATGATCGTCTCCATCTCCTTCTTTTTGATCAGATTCAGTCCCTTCTTCAGTATTGTGTGCAGCACGTATTTCTTCGTCTCTATATTTACAACATCCATGAAGATTAGCATACACTTCTGCCGTTGCCTTGACCTTGTCAGTATCATGACCAACAGCCGCTAAAGCTTCGTGTAATTCTTGTTCTTGAAAAAGACCAGCTGAATACTCAACTGTGAGCATTTCTTCCGAAATGTCATAAGCAGCGCCTGATATTCCTATGATTCCTTTGGCAGTCGTTTCTATTCGTGTTTGACACATCCCACATATGCCTGATACTTTTATCTCAAGTGTTGATTGAGCACTGATATCTATCGATGATATGAGTACCAAGCAAATCACTATGTATTTAATTATTGATTTCATTATTTTAGTTTGTATTGTGTAAACCTAAGTTTAGCCATGCATAGCGGCGTAAAACTCTATTTGTAGGTTTATGGAAATTATTATATTACTTATTTTGAAATAGGAATGTCTGAAATATGATTGTGACAAGTCCTGTAACAAATAAGTGAGGGAAGCAGTATCTAAATAAATGTTGATCGATGAAACACGTGAATGAATCTCAACTTAATTAGTATTAGACATACTTATCCAAATAGATAATTATCCTAGTAAGACTGGTGGGTGGAAAATTGGAAATGGAATAGAAAATCCATATGTGTCTGCATAGTTGTAGATGTCTTTCTCAGCTTCTCCTTGATATGAGAGCTCTCCGAAAGAAGTATTGAATAGTGAAACATGAATACAACAGGTACAGTCACAGACAGAACCTTCACAACATAAATTTGCGCTCTCTGTTTCTACTGTATCACAGTCAGTATCTCCATCAAGAACTAAAGTAGATGTACAACAATTGTCGGTCGAAAACATGATCGACGAAAATTGTGATAAGCTTTCCTGAACACTGGAAAACAAAATCATGATGGATAATATGAATGCTAAGCGTATTTTCACTGACGCAAATATAGGTCTTATTTATGAGTAGTGCTCAAATGAATAGATAATGTAGTGTTAATAGCTGGTATTGAGATTCCTCGGGGTAACAAATCCTACTCACTAAGCATAGCTTCATTATATAGCTTTCTTGCATGCTCAATGAAATATTCTTCTCTATAGATTTTTCTCTTTAATACTGATCCACTAGACGTTTGAACCTGCTTAGGTAAGAGATCTTTGACGCCATAATGCCAAATGTTTTTAATTAAAAGACTGCTATCTACTTTTGCATATCCTATATATGGTTTGCCGTCAAATTCAAAAATATTCATTCCTATGTCATCGGGATTTTTATCAAGTCCCTCTACGCTACTCAAGAACTTGGCAGCTAAAGCTCTATCGTCTCTTCCATATGCTGATTCCTCAATATAATATTTAGAATATGAAGGGTTAAGCATGAATTTATCTCCGTGATTAAGATCGATTTGACCAGTGGGTTCGCCATCGACTAGTACTTCTATAATGCTTTCCGATATACTTGTAGTTCTACTGCCGTGGGCAGGCACACTTATCATAGGCCGATCGCCCAGTGTTACTTTTATAATTTGGTCCGTTGGATTGTCTATCTCTATTGTATTACTAGAGCAAGAAGAGAGAATAATTAAGAATGAGAATAATAATAAATGTTTCATTTGATTGATTTTGTGAAATTTTCTTCAAAAGAGGTCAAGCTTGTTATGATAGTAGGACCAATTGATAAATGTACTAAAATTAATTTTTATCTGGAATAAAATCAAGCGGCATTCTTAAATTGGAATTTTAGACCTTTTTTAAGGGATAGTATCTATAATTAGGTTTTCTACCATATGATAATGATCATCTTCATTATTTATGAAATTCTCCTAGAAAGAAACTAGGCTATCAGATCGTAAAAATCATATATTTAACTTCTTAATATAATATTCAAAAATCACATTAACTTTTGCTCTTTACAGATCAACAAATAGAATCACTAGCACCGAATTCCGCAGCATATAAAGCGGGTAGAAAACTCTCGGATCAGATTAAGTGGCAAGAGATTGGTATGTCAGAACGGGCGATCTGGGGCCAGATAAAAGGAAGTGGTAAGAACCCCTATTTTACGCAAGTAGATATACAAGACACAGCTTATAAATGCAGCTGTCCCTCGCGACAATTCCCCTGTAAGCATGGTCTAGGTTTGATGTTGGTATTTGCTAATAAAGAAAGTGAATCAAATACAACAGAACCAGAATGGGTAGACGAATGGCTAAAGAAACGAAGAGGGAAATCTAACGCACCTAAGCCAGAAGAAGAACGCACGGAACTCGATATTGCCAAATCAGATGCAGGGAAGGCAAAGCGATTAAAGGAAAGAATGATCTTGGTGAATAGTGGAGTAGAGGAGCTTACGCTTTGGCTTCAAGATGTCGCTAGAGTAGGATTGCTGGAACTGCCGAATAAACCAAAATCATATTTTTCTGATATGGCAGCGAGGATGGTCGATGCTAAAGCGAGCGGACTGGCAGGATGGGTGCGAAAACTCGGAAAGACAGATTACAGTAACCCTGAAGAATGGTATACTGAAGCTTTTGAAATAATAGGTAAGATCAATCTTCTATTAAAGGCATGGAAGAATCGTGAATCGTTATCTCCATTATATATGCAGACGATCAAGAACCTTATCGGATGGAACCAGTCAAAGAAGGAACTACTCACTGATGAAACTGTGACTGCCATCAAAGATCATTGGGTCGTGCTCGGTATAGAAAATGAAGTCGTTGACGAGATCACGATTAATCGAACATGGATCCATGGAATAGAAAGCAATCGGTTTTGTTTGGTTTTGAATTTTGGATCACCATTTGCACCTTTAATAAATACCATGATGGTCAATAGTATATTGGAGGCAGAGGTAGCGTTCTTTCCTTCTATTCATGAGCAAAGAGGCATAGTAAGAACAGAAAAAGAAGTAAAATGGAAGCTGCCAAATCAACCAGTTTTTCATGACACCTTGGAGTCAATGATTGTAAATCACCACGATAATGAAAAACTCAATCCGTGGATCAATAATCAACCCTACTTACTAAGCCAAACAGCATTGATTAAAAAAGAAAATCAGTGGTGCCTTATGGATAATGATCATAATATCATACCCGTAGAATCTAATTTCTCTGAGCGTAAAGCAATGAGTTGGTTATTATTATCAGGTGGAGGAACAGTTGATATAGCATTAGTCTATCGTGGGAAGAAAGCGCTTCCTTTAGGGGTGTTTTTTGATGATAAATACACTGCATTATGATGGATAGCAAATATGTGAAGGAGGTCGCATTGTTAGGTGTAGATCGAAGAAAAATTGATCCAGAGAAGCTTCCAAGAGCCATAAAGTCCCAGCTGAACTCTATTGACAGTACAGCTGAAATGCAAACAGATCAAGCAAAATTACTAGACATTCTAACTTACAGTACTTACTATAATAACCGTGGGGTCGGGCTAGCCAAAATTGAAGGGCAATCAATCAAACGGATAGATGAAACCAAACCATACTGTGAAAAGGTGGTGATGGATGTATATTCTGAAATCGTTGTTCAAGACTATCATGTGAGAAATGATCTTCTTAAAAGTTGGGTCAAAAAAGTAGATCAGCGTGGGGAGTTAGTAACTGCTGCCAAAGTGCTAGACCTCATTGATATTGGTATTTCGCTAGACAAGGCCTCAAAAAAAACAATAACAAACATTGTAGGAAATCGAGGTAGAGAAATTCTTACTTTCTATAAGGTAGACAGTTATAAGGTGAGCACATTATCGGATAATACGTGGTCGGAAGGAAGTATAAATGATCGAAAAGAATATTACATAAGAAAGAGGAAAGAAAACAAAGAACAAGCCAATGAACTGTTGGGAAATACATGGAAGACAGAAGGTCAGAGAGAACAGATGGCATTTCTAAAGATCATGTCTGTCGATTTGGATAAGGCTGATTTTTTATTTCTTGAGAATATTTACACCTCGGAATACGAAGGTGAGTTGATTAATAAGAAAGGATTGTTATCATCTAAGTTGCTCGTATGTAGTATGCTTGCTCGTCTGGATTATGCACCTTTGATGTCTGCCGTACGATCAGGATTAGCTGACTATATGCATCAAGTGAGAGCGAGTGGTATCCTGAATAGTATAATGGCGAAGAAGACAAATGTAATTGCTCTTCCACAAACGCAAGATGATTTTTGGAATGGCGATTTTCTGAATAGATTAATGGGTTTTGATTCAAAAAACATGAATATTCAACTCTTTGATTTTGATCCTTACTATTGGATGAATTCATTTATTGGATCACTTCCATTTTCTTTTTGGTCGGAATTACTGGAGAAGAATATGGAAGATGTAGTAAAGTATTTTTTGCTAGACCCAGCATTCAAATCAAGAGTGTCAGGCCAGGATATAGCCATATTTCAAGACGCTATTATTTTTAACACGATTGCTACACATAATACTGAACTGGCCGATGCTATATCCGTTACAATTCATAATGAAGATGTACACTTATTAGCGCCACTCATGAGTCAACAAGCTTTTGAAGCATATGTATCTAATAATAGATTGCGTACCGAATTATCACTCTTCGAATCCCGATCTTCGGATGATCAATGGTCAGTAACATTTAGTAAGAATATGGTCTCGGAGCTGTTCAATATGTGTAAAAGTGGAAGGTTTATGCCTAATGTAAAATTTGGAAGGGTGATGGCCAGATATTTTCATCGAGAAGCTTTCGGTCATCTTGCAGAGGTAAGCAAAGCACAAGAAGGTACACAATGGTACCAAGTATGGCTATCGAACGTACTGGAGCCGATCCGACAATCAATCTTAATAAGACAAAGAATAAACACACTCTAAAATCAATATCTATGAGCATCATAAGAAATAATGCAGAGCACCAATTTGCCGAAGAATTAGAGGAAATAATAAAACAAGATACCAATGAAGTGCCAGCTAATTGGTCTATGTCACCGCAAGCTGTAGTGACTTACCTGATGGGTGAGAAGTTGAAGAATGGATTCGAAGTAACACCTAAATATATTGGCGATCGTCGATTGATGGAGATTGCAGTTGCTACACTGACTACGGATCGGGCATTGCTACTATATGGAATCCCAGGTACTGGTAAATCTTGGGTGTCAGAACACATCGCTGCAGCGGTAAGTGGAGACTCGACACTGCTTATACAAGGTACAGCGGGTACGAGTGAAGAAGCAATAAGATATGGATGGAATTATGCCAAGCTCCTCGCCGATGGTCCATCAAAAGATGCCATAGTAGAGACGCCAATGATCCGTGGTATGAAGACTGGAAAGTGTGTGAGAATCGAAGAGTTAACCAGAATGTCAGCCGATGTCCAAGATACGCTCATTACCGTTTTATCAGAGAAGATGCTTCCTGTTCCCGAATTAGATATTCAATATCAAGCGGTAAGGGGATTCAATGTGATCGCTACGGCCAATAATAGAGACAAAGGTGTAAATGAATTATCATCTGCACTCAAAAGAAGATTTAATACAGTCATATTACCAACTCCTAAGACCGCGGAAGAGGAAATAAACATTGTAAAAACAAGAGTATCTAGCTTAGCCAAAAACCTAGAGCTGCCAGTACAAATACCGGCTGTAACTGAGATCGCTAGAATCGTGAAAATATTCAGAGAATTAAGGCATGGTGTCACAGAAGATGGTAAGACAAAAGTAAAATCGCCAACAGGAACAATGAGTACGGCAGAAGTAATCTCTGTTGTAAACAGTGGACTGGCATTAGCTGCACACTTCGGAAGTGGAGAATTAAAAGCCAATGATATAGCCTCTGGATTGATCGGTGCAATAGTGAAAGACCCCGTACAAGATGAAGTAATATGGAGAGAGTATCTAGAGACGGTAGTAAAGACACGGGAAGACTTTAGAGATATTTATAGAGCGTGTAAGGAGCAGTAGGACAAATGAAAAGAAACAAAATCAGTAAGGTGCTATGGTTCAACTTCCTAATCAAATCCACTTAATATGCCAATCCACATCTTAGGAATAAGACATCATGGAGTAGGTTCTGCAAAGATGGTCCGCAAACGACTGGAAGAACTCAAACCGGATATGATCTTAATAGAAGGTCCACCTGAATTGGATGAGGTGTTGCCATTTATCGGTGTGTCTGGTCTTCAGCCTCCAGTTTCTATTATGATTTATAATGAGAAAGATTCCTCGAAATCGACTTTCTATCCGTATGCTTCTTTCTCTCCTGAGTGGGTGGCTGCGGCATTTGCGAATCAGCATAAAATACCTGTAAGGTCTATGGATCTTCCTGCGAATGTAAGTCTAGCTACTGTTTTTCGCCAAGATCAAAAACCAATACTCGAAGAAAAATTAAAGGAAGAAGATGTACCAGAACCAACAATAGAAGAATTGGTTAGCTCCGAGACTGAAAAGGAAGACGACGTAAATGAAGAAAAGGCAATGCAAATCATCCACTCTGATCCGATGTCTCATCTTGCACAATTAGCGGGATATAAAAACAGTGAAGTCTGGTGGGACTATATGTTCGAATCCAATGGGCAGACAGATAGTCCAGAGGAGCATTTTGAAGCAGTTATGATGGCTATGGCTGCGCTTCGAGAAGAGAATATCTCATCTTCACTGGATGTGCAAAATATTTATAGGGAGGCATATATGCGTCAAATAATCCGAACTGCACAATTGGAATTGTATGATAATATTGTGGTTATTTGCGGAGCATGGCATGGACCGGCATTGATTGATACTGAAGGCTCAGCAAAAGGAGATGCTAAGTTGATTAAGTCTCTCCCCAAAGTTAGGACAAAATTAAAAGCCAGTTGGATACCATGGACAAATGATCGGTTATCAATGTACAGTGGATACGGAGCTGGGATTTCTAGTCCCGGATGGTACGAGCATCTTTGGGCACACGATGAGGATATTCCTATAAAGTGGTTGACAAAAGTAGCGACATTGTTTAGAGAACAAGGGCAAGATATGTCTACAGCGCATGTGTTGGAAGCGTATAAGTTATCTGTTTCTCTCTGTCAGTTACGAGGAAAGTCTCATGTCACCTTAGCGGAGTTGAACGAGGCGACACTGACTGTGATGTGTATGGGTGATGCTATACTTTTAGAATTGATAAAAAAAGAATTGATCGTAGGAGATGCAATTGGACAAGTACCAGATGATATTCCGAAAGTACCATTGCAGCAAGATTTTGAGAAGACAGTAAAATCACTACGACTAAGACTTAGTGCTGCACCAAAGGATCAGGTATTGGACCTTAGGAAAGAAAACGAACTGAAGCGGAGTGTGTTTTTTCATCGATTACAAATGTTGGAGATCGCTTGGGCTAGGCCAAAATCCAGTCGCACAAAAGGTACATTCAAAGAAACATGGATGCTGAAGTGGGATCCGAGTATCATGATTAGTATTATCGATAAGGCTTACTTGGGGAATACTGTTCATCTCGCTTGCCTGTCAAAGGTAGATCAACTCTGCGCAAATAGTAAGAAGATCACCGAAGTATCTGCACTTCTAGGCAAAGCATTACCTGCGGAATTGAAAGAGTGTATTGATAAATTACTCGGCCGGATAGACGAATTGTCGACTATATCGATCGATGTGCAAGATCTCATGACTGCATTACCTAAGTTGATTACAATCAGTCGATATGGTGATGTCAGGAAATCAGATCTTACGATATTGAATAAGGTTGTAGATAGATTGTTGACGAAGGTCTTTATTGGGTTGCCCAATGCCTGTTATGGATTGGATGAGGAGAATTCTGAGCAGGTATTTATGCTGATCTCTGACTTGCAGAATGCTATAAAAATCAATGATAATAAAGAAGTAACGGAATCTTGGTTGGATGCAATTGCGAAGGTGCTCGATAAAAAAGGTGTCCATGATATTATTTTAGGATGCACATGCAGATTGTTACTCGATGCTGAAAGATTGGATTATGAAGAAGCGACTCAAACGATAAGTTTGGCTTTGTCGACGGCCAATAAGCCACAGAATGTTGCCAGTTGGATCGAAGGTTTTCTTAAGGGGAGTGGGATGATCCTAATCTATGATAATCGATTATGGAATCTCATCTATGATTGGGTGAATAGCCTTGACCAAGAAATATTTATGGATCTATTACCTTATCTAAGAAGGGCATTTTCGAGATTTGAACATGGAGAAAGAAGACAAATAGGAACGAAAGCAAAGAAGGGGAAAACGTCGGAAGTGCAAGTATTAGAAAGTGAGGAGAATAGTGAAGGATGGAACGAAGAAGCGGCGGTGGATATATTTGAGACTTTAGGGATGTTGATGGGGTAGGAAAAATTGCTAAAACGCAGAATTGCTTGAATTGCAAAATCGCTGTATTATGAGTTCTTAAGGGCTAAAAAAACAATATAGATGGAATCAGACATTAATGATATCACAAAATGGAGGCTAATTCTCGGGGGAGATGAGGCGGATGGGACTGGTGTGTCTTTGTCTCAAGAGTTATCTCAGATCGATGGTGCGCTGGGTGCATTATATGAGTTTGATCAGACGGGAGAATTCGGATATGGTGACGGTGATGACGGCGGAAATGGGGTTAGCAAACCTGGTGGAAGAGGGAACGGTGGTGCGCCATCTTTGTCTAAATGGTTGGGAGATATAAGGAAGTATTTTCCAGCGAGTACAGTTGAGGTTTTGCAAAACGATGCGATGAAATTTCCTGAGCTGAAGAAGAAACTGATATTTGAACCAGAGATATTAGAGAAAGCAACACCAGATGTCAATTTGGTAGCGACACTCATGGAGTTAGGGAAACTAATTCCATCCAAAACAAAAGACACAGCACGTAGAGTCATCCAAAAGGTAGTGGATGATTTAATGCAGAAGTTAGAGCAAAAAACAATCGCAGCTATCTCAGGAGCAATAGATAGAAGCCAACGAAAACAGAGGCCGAAGCATAGCGAAATCAACTGGCATGCTACGATTCTCAAAAACTTGAAGCACTATCAGCCCCAATACCGAACGGTCATACCAGAGGTACTATTGGGATATGGGCGAAAAAGTAAGAAGTCACTAAAGGATGTTATACTCTGTTTGGATCAGAGTGGTTCGATGGGTCAGTCCGTTGTCTATTCTGGGATATTTGGATCCGTCATGGCTTCACTGACGAATGTAAAAACAAGCATGGTGGCCTTCAATACAGAAGTTGCGGATTTGACGGAAGATCTTAAGGATCCAGTAGATTTGCTATTCGGTGTCCAACTCGGTGGTGGGACAGATATTAATAAAGCATTGACATACTGCCAAGAGATCGTTAGTAAACCGGATGATACGATATTGGTGCTTATCACAGATCTTTTCGAAGGGGGTAATGCGTCCGAGATGCACCGCCGAACTAAAGAATTGGTCGATAGCGGAGTTCAAGTTATTTGTCTGCTAGCACTTGATGACAAAGGAAGCCCAAGCTATAATAAGGATAATGCATGTCAATTCAGTGAGATTGGAGTTCCTGTGTTTGCCTGCACACCAGATTTATTTCCAGATCTTATGGCCGCAGCAATTAAGAAAGCGGATATGAAAAAGTGGGCAGGAGATCAAGACATAGTACTAAAAGGATAACCACAAAAGAAAGATCATTGAGCTGAGTGTAGGGAAGATCTGTGGCTGGTTAAAAAGAACTCCATATCACTAATCAAGAACTTAAAATCCAACCACTCACTCTAATGTCGCTTCTAATTCATTAGAAGCCGAAAGAAGCCTTTTCGTCAGCAAAAATAAAATATAAAATCTAAATCAATTCCTCGCTTCCCATTCCTCCAGATCATAAGCCACATCACACCTATAAAGCGTCCTAACAGCCCTATTGTTTTTCTTGCCTGGAGTCCATTTCATTTCTTCCTGATTCATCCATTTGAATATTTCTATGGCATCATCTACGAACATTTTTTCTACATTTTTCCTAGCCTGTATATCTGAAAGCGTTCCATCCAGCTCAATGATGAAACTTACATTGACTATGGCTTGCTTTTGTATCTCTAATGCTTTTTCTGGATAAAGCTGGTTTTTCCTTATAAACTCTCTAAGGCTTTCTATTGTGCAATCAGAGTTTTTTTGTTGTGGGCAATCCGGAAATAGAGGTTCCTCGTGAAGACTGCTCATATCTACAATATTATTGTCAGCATCAAATGGATCTCTGGAGTTCGTTTTAGTCCTTTTTTTGGATGGTTTTTCTAATCTGAATTTTACAGGGAGTGTATATTGCACATTTACGGGTTTCCCTCTTTGATGCCCAGCTCTCCATTTTTCATCCATTTCTTTCATAGACTCTACTATCCTTGCAGCTTCTTCTCCTGTTCCAGCTCCCGGGTTTCGCACTATTTTTATGTTTTTTATTGATCTATCTTTCCATATTGTAAACTGAATGACAGCCATCCCTTCAATTTCCTGATCGAGTGCTTCTTTTGGATAAATTAGATTCTCATCTATATATTTAATCATTTTTTCCTTAGCACATTCTTCTTTCTTACGATCACTTAATTTTTTGTTTTCGCACCCAGGAAACCTTGGCATTTCCTCTACCACTTTGAATACTTCTTCTTCAACTGGCTGAGGAGAGACTGGTGGAGACAATGGTTTAGGTGACTTAGATGTCTGAGCGGCAACTGACGATAAAGTGAAAAATAAAACGGTAGTTATGATAAAATACTTCATGGTTAGTAATTGATAAAGAATGTAGTTGTTTAATTCTATTAGTTTATTGGAACCAATTTAATCCTTTTCTTCGGCTAGTTTATAAACAACATCACACCTATACAATGTTCTAACCAGCCTGTTTCTTATCTTACCAGGAGTCCATTTCATTTCTTCATGATTCATCCATTTAAATATTTCTATTGCATCTTCCCTTAGATCACGTCTTGCATATCCCCATGCGTTGATGTCTGTTAAAGATCCATCTTTTTCAATGACAAAGGTTATATTCACAATACCCTCAACTTTATGAATTAAAGCTTTCCTTGGATAAATTTGATTTTCTTTTATAAAGCTTTGAAGCTTTTCGATTGTGCAATTTAAGTTTTTTCGTTGGGGACAATCTGGGAATATTGGTTGTTTATCTAAGTCGGCTACTTCTACTATATAAGTACCCTTTGTCATGTTCTTTGGGGCCCGACCAGGCCCCCCATCATAATGCATTTTAAATGAGGTTCTATGACGACTATTGACTGGCTTTCCATTTTTATAAGCGGGTCGCCACATGGTTTTTGTTTTATTCATTTTTTCGAAAACCTTAGTTGTTTCGAACTGAATACCTTTTGATGAAGAGACGTATATATTTCGTACCGTCCCATCTTTCCAAACAATAAAATTGACGGGCACATCCATTATATCAAAATTATTATCTTCTGCTTCTAGGTAATCCAAATTTTGATATATGTACTCCAATAATTTTCCATCAGCACAGGTTTCTTTTTCTATAAAACTACCATCTATATTTTCACATCCTATAAATCTTGGCTCCTCATCAACTAAATCAAATACTTCGTCTTCAGTACCTACATCGATTCTTGATTCAGTGAGAACTTTAACTTGTGCATTTGATAAAGGCAAACAACAAGCATATATTGTTAGTAGAAATAGATACTTCATGATTTATAATTGGTTCAGAGTAAAGTTACCCATTCCTGTTAGTTTAAAGATTTTATAGAACCGATTTTTGTTTTATTGAACCCCGAGTTCATATTCTAGTTATACATTAGTACCTTAGATTATCTAAAATACCAGCAAATGTCTAATACAATGCTTACAGAAGTAAAAGAAACGCCAGCTACCCATATCAATGAAATATTTGAGAAGCAAAAAAAACATCAATATGCGATAGGCAATACGACTGCAAAGCAGAGAATCGCTAAGCTTAAGAAGTTTCACAAAGCAGTTATGAAGTACAGGCCTGAGATAAAAGAGGCGCTATATAAGGATTTCAGAAAGCATCCGAGTGAAGTTGATTTGACAGAGATATATCCCGTAACCAGCGAAATAAAACACACAAAAAGTCATCTTCGAGAATGGATGGATAAGCAATCTGTAAAGACACCCTTGGCGTTAATGGGCTCGAGTTCTTATATACATCAAGAGGCAAAAGGAGTTGTATTGATTATTGCACCATGGAACTTCCCAATAAATTTAACATTTGTTCCATTGATATCAGCTATCGCGGCAGGGAATACTGTTATGATCAAGCCTTCAGAGATGACACCAAATGCATCAGCAGTAATGCAGATGATTATAGACGAGGTTTTTGATCCATCAGAAGTAGCATTGGTACAAGGTGGGATAGATACTTCGAAGGCATTGTTAGATCTACCTTTTAATCATATATTTTTTACGGGTTCTCCTCAGATAGGGAAGATCGTAATGTCAGCGGCAGCTAAAAACCTTACTTCGGTAACCTTAGAGCTAGGGGGTAAGTCACCGACAATAATAGATGAAACAGCAAATGTAGAACTAGCGGCAAAGAGAACGGCTTGGGGTAAGTTTGTAAATAACGGTCAGATCTGTATTGCTCCGGATTATATATTTGTACATGAAAGTAAAAAAGATACATTTATAAAAGCGGTTACTGAGAATCTGAAGGCATTCTATACTGAAGATGCAGCAAAGCAAGAAAGCTACTCTAGAATAGTAAATCGAAAACATTTTGATAGGGTAGCAAGCTTAATCGAAGATGCAGTAGCCCAAGGAGCAAAGATAGAAGTCGGAGGGAACACTAATTCTGATGAAAACTATATCGCACCGACTATAATGTCAAATGTACCAATGGATAGTAAGGTGATGACAGAAGAGATATTCGGACCTGTGCTGCCCGTTCATAGTTATACAGATGTGGATGAAGTAATCAAGACAATAAATGCAAGAGAAAAACCACTAGCACTATATATCTATAGTAAGAGCAGAAAAAATACAGCTCATATCATGAATAATACAAGGGCTGGAGGTTCGTGTATCAATCATAATGGAGTACATTTCTATAATACCAATCTACCTTTTGGAGGGTCTAATAATAGCGGTATAGGTAAAAGTGGAGGCTATTATGGATTTCAAGCATTCTCAAATGCTAGGGGAGTACTAAAGCAGAATGTTCCAAATGCATTGGAGTTACTAATGCCACCCTATAATGACTTCAAACAAAAGTTGATTGATCTAACAATTAAGTGGTTTTAAAATCGAGAAAATGTATTGACCATTATTGTGGTCAATACATTTTGAATATTTTAGTTAGAATATTTTCTTAAGTGTTCTATACAACCAGCTTCCTGCATTGTCTTCAAGGTTGATTGTTTGACTCATATATTGCCCGTCTATTGTATATTTGAGAATGTAATCTCCAGAAACGTTCATTCTTCCATCCCAACAATATTCATAATTGCCCGGTTTTAATTTTTGATCTTCTACGATAAATAGAGGCTCTTCGTCCATTGATAATATTTCGATTTTTACATCTCTTATTGAATCACTGAATTCAATTCCTATTTTTATCTTTTTGCCATCATCGCTTGTATAAGTTATTGTGCCTTTGGGTAGAGAACCTATTATAGTAGGAGTAGTTATGCCCATTCGATCTAGTAATGGAGACGAATATTCTTTTGTACTTGGGTGGACGGCATTTCTAACTTTTTCTTGTGTGATAATTCCATTTTTTTCTATTGTAAATACCAATGGTGCATTGCCATTTCGTCCTTTTCGGCGTGTTACTTTAGCACCAGATAACGGATCTAATACTTCTATTTTTTTTCCTGTGAGGTAGAGCCATGCTATATACTTATTATCCTTTTTGCAAAATACTTTTTTGTACTTGTGAGATTTGTTGACTTCGTTGTCCCAATCTATAGATACTTTAAGAGAGTCAGGATTTGTTGAGGCATTTGTATTATTTAGTACAAATAAAAATGAAACGAATAGGAAAAGGTACTTTTTCATAATATATGATTTTGTGAATTTCTAATTAAATAATAACACAAGTATCGGACGGAATCTAGAGCTGAAAATTAAAAGTCTATCAGTTGGCGGGATTAGTCAACATATGCAGGGTTATTATCAATAATTGTATTCATTGATAAAAAAGTGGAATTGGGATGTGAGATTGGTTAATTCATAGATATATACCTTTCTTCCAGCTTATTAATAATAAATTGCGAGTGTGAAAACGATTGGACAACATATAATCCACTTTCTTGAGAACTGGCATCTGCACAGAGTTAGAAATCACATTTGTTTCTGGCTGTTTAATGTAGCAGTATTCTATTTCTTTGAGGTTTTATATGGTAGTAATCTTTGGGTAGCATCTGTAAATAAGGTATTTACACTACCAATATTGATATTGAATTCATATTACGTTGCTTATTTTCTTGTCCCTCTACTTGTGAAACGGAAATATATAAAACTGATGTTCTGGTTTGCAATAGGTACATACCTTTTTACTGTTTTCTATAGATATATGATGATATATTGGATCGAACGATTTACTCATCCAGAACTAGAAAGAAATTCTATAGTTGACATACTTACTAATTTTAGCGCTATCCTGGGTCAGTATCTAATCCTGATTTATGTAACACCTTTATTTTTTATTCTATTGAAATTTGCAAAAGATGCATTCGTCGTCAAAAGAAGGTTTGCCAAACTTCAGAAAGAAAAACAAATTACTGATTTAAATTTTCTAAGATCTCAAGTGCATCCTCATTTTTTGTTTAATACGCTAAATAATATATATGTTTTAGCACTTAAAAAAGACAAACGAACAAGTAGTGTTGTGAAACAGCTTGGAGATATGATGGAATACATGGTAGAGTCTTCCACTGCTACTTTGGTCCCAATCCAAAAGGAAATAGACCTTATCTTAAATTATCTGGACCTCGAAAAGATAAGATATGAAGAGAGATTAAGCTTAAGTTTTGTATATGAAATCGATGACGATGATGCTAAAATAGCTCCATTGATGCTTATGTCTTTTGTCGAAAACGCCTTCAAGCATGGAGTGAGTGGAGATATTAATAATCCCATTGTGAAAGTCAGTTTGATTGTTAAAAATGGAATCCTTGATTTCAAAATATTCAACACAAAAAGTGAACATAAACAATCAGATGAAAGATCATATAAGAAGGGTATCGGTGTCAGTAATGTGAAACGACAACTTGATATTATCTATCAAAATGACTATACGCTTGATATTCAAGAATCAGCTATAGAATATGAATTAAATCTAAAGCTGTATAAGATGGCAGATATTAAACAATCAAATATAGATATAGTCGGGTGAGTGTATCTAACAAAAATATGATCACAAACAATAATCCTCTAATGTTGAGTTGGAAGGAGCACTTGATTTTTTGGGTGATTACACTTCTATTTTTTGCAACTACAATATATGCGATTGGTATTCCAATTGAAAGAGCACTCTATAGTAAGTTGTTTTTCTTACCATTTCAATTGATCGGTGCATATTTTATGATTTTTGTTTTATTGGGAAAGTTGCTATATCAGAATAAATATCTGAAGGCAATTCTTAGTTTTATTGTATTTATCTTTTTGTACTCATTCCTAGTTTATTACGTTCACGATTATTATTTTAGAACGGCGATTGTAGATGGATTTACACCACCCACTTTTCTAGAGATGGTTGCTAACTTTGAGTTGTTGATTAGTTATTACATGAATTTTTCTTTGACGTCTCCGTTGATACTGGTATGTATAGAATTTATCATGTATCAATACAAAAGGATTGTAGAAGTAGAACAGCTGCAGATTAAAAAAAATGAAGCGGAATTAAATCTATTGAAAACTCAAATTCATCCTAATTTCTTACTTTCTACACTTCGTAATTTAGAAGTATTGGCTAAGAATAATTCTGAGAAGTCGCCTTTAGTAGTTGAGAAATTATCGGAGGTGCTTGACTATATTTTATACAAAGGACAATATGAGAACGTCCGTTTGGAAGATGAGATGAAGGCTATTGAAGACTTTGTAGATTTAGAAAATATTAGGTTTGATGGACGATGTGAAATTGATTTAAAATTGAATACCTCAGATGGAAATGTCCTCGTTTCACCTCTTATTATATTTTCATTTTTAGAATATAACTTTAAGCAATTTACACTACAACATATTCCTTTCGAGAAATGTATTATTGAAATGAAACAAGCGGATGGAAAACTAATAATTGATATCTCCAATTCTATATTTCAAACAAATAGTTTTGATGGAATATATAATTATGAAATAGGTAAAATGACGAGGCAATTAGAAATTTCTTATCCAGGAAAATATATCATCGAAGAGATAAAGAATGAAGACGCTTTTAAAATTAAACTAGAAATTGACCTATGATTACAAAAACCAAATGTCTTATAGTTGATGACGAGCCATTGGCTAGAGAATTGATAGAATCACACATAGGGAATATCAATTCTCTAGAATTAGTGGCAAGTACGCATAGTCCACTAGAAGCATTGGAAATTATCAAATCTCAAGATATAGATCTCGTGTTTTTAGATATTCAGATGCCTGTTTTGACTGGAGTCGAACTTGCAAAAACGCTAAAGAATCCTCCTGCCATTATCTTCACGACAGCATACAGAGATTACGCGGTAGAAAGTTACGAACTCGATGTAGTTGACTATCTTATGAAACCAATTACGTTATCAAGGTTCCTAAAAGCCCTGCAAAAATATAATGAGTTGAAAGAAGCATCACCAATTGTGCAAACTATAGAATCAACTACTGAGGTTATAAAAGATCACTTGTTTGTAAACGTAAGTAGAAAACACCAAAGGATCAATTTCGATGACATTCTCTACCTAGAAAGTCTAAGAGAATATGTGCGAATCTTTACCGCCGAAACCTCCTATATGACTAAATCTTCGATGACCGATATTGAAAAAGAATTGCCTAATTCATTTATGCGAATACACCGGTCATTTATTGTCAATTTAGATAAAGTAACTGCCTATACATCTAATGATATCGAAATCGGAAAGAAGGAGATTCCAATTGGAGTTAGTTATAAGAAAGTGGTGCAAGAAAGATTGGGTAAAAAGTAAGATTACTTATACTTCTTCTTCATAAATCTCAACACAGTAACGCCAATAATCGTTGGTGCAATCCATGGCAAAATTTGCAAATATCCTGGTAATAAATCTCCAAATAGCGCACGGCCGCCAAATGAGAGGAAGGCGGTATAAGCTGCAATACCAGAAATGATGGTCCCTTGCATGTGCATTTTGATTCTATTTTCCTTAGCAATAGCCTTTTCTTTGGTCATGAGAGCATCCTTCATTGCGGGAATACCAAGTACTCCAAAAAATAACATTAGAATTCCTGGTCCTTGAAATTTCATGATTATTGCACCAATCACCATGCTGAGACTAGCTATAAATAGAACCCAAGCAAATGCTCTCCTTCTATTAAAATATTGATCTGACCAAACTTTTTTCTGTTGCAGTATTTCGTAACTGTACCAGAGAGGATATCCAGTAAGAATTGCTAGAAACCCTAAAAAGGCAGCCATAATATACTGACCTAGAAAGACATTGTTTACACTAAGTATAAGAGCGGTAATCTGCACTACCCACATACTCCAATAATAGGCTCTTCCAACTTTTCGATGGATGTTATTTCCCTTCTTGACCATTACAGGTATCCAAAAAAGTATTAGACTGATCGTGCCAGCCGGGATATGAATCCAAAGAAGAATATCATGTATTTCTTTCATTTTCTAAATTATAAATTTGAATAATTAAAATCTCCGATGCTTGCGTCGGAATTATAAAAAAATGTTTTTGTATAAAAACGCCTTATCACAAAATAGATCCGATTTCCGAACTTAAGGTTGGAGGAATTTTGACGAATGCGCTATCTGCTTGCGGTGGGGTAGTCAAAATTTAGGATCTTTTTTATTAATAACTCAAACATATAGGAAGTAAATGAAAGATTATTCTCTATGTGATTAATGTCAAGTAGAGGGATGAGTGACACATAGGAGAGTGATGTATAACAAGGCTTAGGGACGAATGTCACGCTTTGAATAGAGGGATGTAGCTTCTGGATACAGGGATGAGGATCTCATAATCCGATAGCTTCAATTTTAAACCTTGTGCATTTCCACTTATGCTTTCGATTTTGGCAGTATTGACGATATATGATCTATGGCATCTTAAGAGTGTAGTATTTGTAATTAATCCTTCACATGATTTTAAGGTAGATCTTTCAGTCTTCTTTTCTATCGCCTCACCATTCCAGTAATAAATATTTACATAATTTTGAAGCGATTCTAGAAACCAAATATTATCAGTAGAAAGGTCAAATATTGATGATTTATGGACTGCCGGTTGGTGTAGTACAGCCTTCTTGTTAAGGCTAGCTGCAATTAGCGAATTGTTCTTTTCGCTTTTTAACATAGATATAGTGCCGATGAAAACCGTTGGGAATACTCCAACTAAAAATGTGGCCCACATCATATATAATAAACCTCTCAAAGGCATATTAAATTCGAAGGCTAGATATAAGTAATTGAATAGTGAAATGAAGATCAAAAGCCCAATCACCTGAAGTGTCCATTTAAAGAAAGTGTAACTCTCTCCTTCTTTTTTCATTTTAAAAACGTACCTGAGTATGAGTTCATAAGTTATGCCAGAGATAAAAGTAATGGCTCCAAACAGTATTGCGTACTTCCATGTTGAATCTTCCACTTGATCCATGTTAAACGGTTGAATCAGGCCCAGAAAAAGAGAGACAAAGAGAGCTATGATGAACAGTGTCTTAATATAAGTAGACAGATTCGTAGCCTCTGGAAAAGGACGCCTTAAAAATGACTGTAGAGTTTGAATATAGTGGGACGTTTTCATTAGCCCACAAGATATATTCTAAGAATGAATAATCCATACGACGTTTCTATATTATTTATAGATCGCGTTCAATATGGTTTTATACATTGCGCTGATTTTGCAGTTAGAAAAATGAAATACATGAGATTGTGGTTATTTAGTACGTTTTTATTGACTCAGATTGTTTTGTTCTCACAAGATCAGACAGTTGGTTTATTTGTCAATGAAGAAGAAGCATTAAATGGTTATACATTATTTACAAATAATGAGACGACCTATTTAATAGATAATTGTGGATTAGTTATAAATAGATGGCAAAGTAATTTTAAGCCAGGACTAGGGGTTTATCTACTTGAAAACGGAAATCTACTGAGATCTGGTAGAATATCAGGAAGTTTTAATGGCGGTGGCGCGGGAGGACAGTTTGAACTTCTATCATGGAACGGTAATTTTCTGTGGAATTACGAATTTTCTGATGAAAACATGCAAGCTCATCATGATATAGAACCACTTCCAAATGGCAATTTTCTTGCAATGGCGTGGACGTTTCTATCAGCTGATGAAGCGTTTGCTGCGGGGAGAGAATATAATGCCGATATATGGATCGAGAAAATATTCGAAATCAAAATAGTAGGAACGAATGATATAGAGATAGTGTGGGAATGGAGCATGGCGGATCACTTAGTACAGAATCAGTTTGCGGATAAGTCTAATTTTGGAATAATATCTGAGAATCCTGGTAGGATGGACTTCAATTATTTGTCACCAGATGAAGGCCTGGGTAAGGATTGGGCACACTTCAATGCCATTGACTACAATGAAAGCTTAGATCAAATCGTCGTAAGTTCTAAAATTTTTAGTGAGATATGGATTATTGATCATAGTACGACGACTGAAGAAGCAAGAACTTCTTTTGGAGGAAACTCTGGAAAGGGAGGTGATATCTTATACAGATACGGAAATCCGCAAGTATATGATCGTGGTGGTCCCGAGGATCAAGTATTATTTCAGCAACATAACATTGAGTGGGTTTCGGAAGATGCGCCAAATGGAGGTAGTCTGTCAGTTTTTAATAATTTATGGATGAGCGATAGATCAAGAGCTGAGAGATGGACACCGCCAGTCAATGACGCTATCTATAAACTAGAAGATGGACAAGCATATGGACCGGCTATACCTGATTGGACATATGACTCGCCTGATTTTTTTTCCTCTAGGCTATCAAGCGTCCAGTTTTTGTCCAATGAGAATGCATTAATTTGTTCAGGAGGTTCAGGTAAGTTTTTTGAAATTACGAAGGAAGGAGACATAGTTTGGGAGTATGTCAATCCTGTGCAAAGTAGTTTTGGTCCTGTAGTACAGGGTGAAGCAATATTTCAAAATAGTGTATTTAAGGCCTTAAAGTATCAACCAAGCTATGCTGGGTTTGATGGTCGAGAATTGGTGACTGGAGATCCTATAGAGCTAGAGCCTTTTGATTCTGATTGTTTGATTACTACAACAGAAACTGAGAATATAGTAGCTAATGAATTTCGAATCATTCAGACAATGGTCTCAGAAACTTTAGAGTTCTCATCTAATAAAAGAAGTGAAGTGCAAATTGTAAATTTAAATGGTATTCAGATGGATGAGCAACTTATGGAAACAGGTCTTAATCAGATCTGTGTGTCAAATTATTCTAGTGGCATGTATTTTTTAGTGACAGAAGATGAAGTGTTCAAGTTTATGAAGTATTAAGATAATATGGGTGTTAATTTATCTTGTATAATTAAGAAGCTACTATGGTGATTTGAAACAAAACTAGAATACGAAACGGCGTTTTAGAGTTCCTGCAAAAATATTTAAGTAATAGCAACGTAAATGCAACCTAATATAGCATAAGGGAGTAATACCAATTGAGTTCATAATCGTCGCATATATTTAGCTTTATTCGATGATATCCATCGTTAAAAAATTCTCGCTATAGCTAATACTAAATCTGCGTTTTTAACGCGCGTTTTCTTTAGCAGAAAGCCACTCTTACACCTCGACTCTTCTCGAATTATACCAATTGTGTTTCAATTTGCCGCATAAGGATATTGGTAAATGCCGATACATATTGAATGTTGCAGACGAATGTATGCGGCAAATTCAATAGTAATTGGTATAATTCCTAAATCTTATACGGCATTGTCAAACTCAAATGGTATAAGTCGTTTTCTTTCCAATCCAAGGTGAGAATTTTAAAAGAAATTTTGAATTATGTAGACAAAAGGACATTTGTAAAAGAACGCGTTATTATGCCTTTACAGATTGAACATGTTGGAACGTTTTCATTATTCCGCATGATATATTCTAAGAATGAATAATCCATGCGACCTTTCTTTAATTTTTTTGATCTCAGTCAATAGGATTTTATACTTTTAGATCAAAATATAGAATATATGAAATACGGACTCCTTAGTTTGTTTTTATTGATGAATATTAGTTTGTTTTCGCAAGATCAGACGGTGGGTTTATTTGTTAATGAAGAAGAAGCATTAAATGGATATACTCTATTTACGAATAGCAGGTCAACTCACTTAATAGATAATTGTGGTTTTCAGGTAAATACTTGGGAGAGTGATTTTCAACCAGGACTAGGAGTTTACCTTCTAGAAAATGGAAACCTTCTGAGATGCGGTAGAACAAATGGCGATTTTTCAGGTGGAGGAGTAGGGGGGCAGTTTGAGCTTTTTTCCTGGGATGGAGACTTGTTATGGTCTTACAATTTTTCAGATGAAAATATGCAGTCACATCACGATGTAGAGCCACTCCCAAATGGTAATTTTCTGACATTAGCATGGACGCCACTATCAGCCGAAGAAGCTATCGCTGCAGGCAGAGAATATGATGCCGCTATATGGATCGAGAAAATATTCGAAATCAAAATAGTTGGAACTGATGAATTAGAAATAGTATGGGAATGGAGTATGTCAGATCATTTAATTCAAGATCAATTTCCTAATAAACCCAACTTTGGAGCTGTTTCCGAAAATCCAGGTAAAATGGATTTTAATTATTTGCCACCAACAGAAGGCTTAGATCAGGATTGGGCTCACTTCAATGCAATCGCATACAATGAAAGTTTAGATCAAATAGCTGTAAGTTCTAGGGATTTTAGTGAGATATGGATTATTGATCATAGTACGACAACCGAAGAAGCTAGAACTTCGGCTGGTGGAAACTCTGGTAAAGGAGGTGATCTATTATATAGATACGGCAATCCACAAGTATATGATCGTGGCAGCGTCGAAGATCAAGTATTGTTTAATCAGCATAATATAGAATGGATCGCTGATGATTCGCCCAATGGTGGAAGTCTTTCGGTCTTCAATAATAATTGGATGGCAAATAGATCAAGAGTCGAGAGGTGGACACCTCCTCTTAATGGATTTACTTATGAAATTAATGAGGTGGATCCATTTGGTCCTACTCAGCCAGATTGGACATATGATGAAACTGATTTTTTCTCTAGTAGGATATCAAGCGTGCAGTTTATGTCTAATGGGAATGCGTTGATATGTTCTGGTGGTGCAGGTCATTTTTTCGAAGTTAATGAGGATGGAGAAATCGTTTGGTATTATATCAATCCTATGAGGAGTAATTTAGGACCCGCTACACAAGGAGAGCCAATATTCCAAAATAATGTATTTAGGGCATTAAGGTATGAGCCAGATTATCCTGGCTTCGAAGGACGAAACTTGATCCCACAGGAACCAATAGAATTAGAGCCTTTAGATTCGGATTGTATGATTACGGCTATAGAGACAGTTGTTTTAGAAGTGAATAATTTTCATGTCACCCAAACATTGATTTCTAATACGCTGGAGGTCTCGTCTGATAGAAAAGCAAAGATGAAAATCGTTGATTTGAATGGTGCTGAAATATATAGTGAACTTATAGAAGCTGGTCATAATCATATTGATACATCCAACTATCCAAACGGAATGTATGTTTTAGTGGTTGAAAACGAGGTGTTCAAATTTATGAAGTTTTAGAGATTATGAAAAATACTCCATCAGACTTATCCGCAATTATCAAGAAAATTCTTCCACAACTTGAAGACTATATAGAAACAAGTATGTCAGGGAGTGGCAAAGTGCTTAAGCAGCAGCTTGCATCAAAATTATCTGGTGATCTAGGCTTGAAGAAGTGGATCAAAGAAGGAGGAATAAATGAACATAACGTTTCTGAATTCTTACAAACTTACCTAGATAATAGTCAGCGGATGCATCATCCTCATTATATTGGTCATCAGGTATCTTCTTCTCATATGGCATCTGCGGTAGCGGATTTTATTTGTGGAGCGATTAATAATCCAATGGCAATATATGAGATGGGACCTAGTGGTGCCGTGATTGAACAAACGATCATCAATTGGATGTTGGAAAAGGCTGGCTGGTTTGTAGGAGATAGCATAGAAGACTTTTCTCAGAAAGATGGTAATGGAAGCGGAGTGTTGACACATGGAGGTTCTATGGCAAACCTTACGGCACTTCTTGCTGCGAGAGCTCGGATTGCACCAGAAGCCTGGGATGAGGGGAATCCTGGCGACTTGGTTGTGATGGGATCAGAAGTTGCCCACTATTCTATAGCAAGGGCTATATCCATAATAGGAATGGGAAAACGGAATCTGGTAACTGTGCCGACCACAAGTATGGAGGTGTTGAAACCTGAGCTTCTAGAAGAACGATACAAGCGTACCGTAGAGAATGGCCAACGTGTCATGGCTGTTGTCGCAAATGCATGTGCTACATCCACAGGACTTTATGATCCGGTAGATGAGATAGGACAGTTCTGTAATGAAAATGGCTTGTGGTTTCATGTTGATGGAGCTCATGGAGCTTCAGCTTTGGTTTCTGATAAAGAAAAGCATTTTTTGTCTGGATTAGAACGGGCGGATTCTATGATTTGGGACACGCATAAGATGTTAAGAACATCGACTTTATGTGCTGCAGTATTATTTAAAGATGGAAGCAGTCTGGCCAATACATTTCAACAAAAAGGAAGTTATCTATTCCATGATAAAGATAAGCCAGGGTTCGACTTGATGCCCTATACTATCGAATGCACTAAAGCAGGTATTGGGACTAAGTTGTTTTGGGTGCTTGCAGCAGAAGGCGAAAAAGGATTGTCTGATTATATTGATAATCAATATGGTATTACACGGAAGTTTTATGAGTTGATTACTTCGCATTCTGATTTTGAGTGTCCGTATTATCCAGAAGCAAATATTATCTGTTTTAGATATACAGCGGGGGAAAGCGGAAATGATTACCAATTAGGACTTAGAAATGAGCTTGTGAAACGCGGTGATTTTTATATTACATCCACTGAAATAAGTAATGTACGCTATCTAAGGATGACTGTTATTAATGCTTTGACAAAGGAAGAACACGTGAGTAAATTATTAGAGGAGATTGTTCTGATCGCGTCTAGTTAATTTAATTTACAATTTCTTAACCTCTTGGATTCAACTTATCTAAGGATAATGCGTTACTTTCATTACCACGTAGATAAATTTTAGTAGATGAAAGGTTGGAGATTTAGTGAATATATACCAGATCCAGGCGGCGAGGATCCATTTGAAAAACTGTTGAAGGTATTCAAAGAATTACTAGTGCACACTAGTGGTGATGTGACGGAGGCGTTAAGTTGGCTCACTGAACTCGATAAAGAATATAAGCTAACCGATAATGATTATGGAATGGCTGACTTTATCAAAGATCTCATAGATAAAGGACTCATTAGCAACAAGGACAAAAAGAATCCTAAGTTTACGCCGACCTCTAAGATGGAAGTTGCATTAAGAAGACAAGCATTAGACGATATTTTCGATCAGCTCAAAAAATCGAAAAAAGGAGATCATAACACTAAAATAACTGGAAGTGGAGATGAACTAACCTCAGAGCTAAGACCATTTCAGTTTGGTGATAAGTTGGATAATATATCAATGACAGAGTCTCTTAAGAATTCATATATCAATCACGGTATTGATGAGTTTAAGATGACAGAAAGCGATCTCCAGGTACATGAGACCTATTCTAAAAGTCAGACGAGTACCGTCCTTATGCTAGACATATCTCACAGTATGATTCTATATGGAGAAGATAGGATTACTCCAGCGAAGAAAGTAGCTATGGCATTGTCGGAGTTGATTATAACCCGATACCCGAAAGATACATTAGACATTATCGTTTTCGGTAATGATGCATGGCAGATAGAAATAAAGGATCTACCTTATTTGGAAGTTGGCCCTTATCACACGAACACAGTCGCTGGTTTAGAGCTAGCGATGGATATTCTACGGAAAAGGAAAAACCCAAACAAACAAATAATGATGATCACAGATGGTAAGCCTACCTGTATCAAAAAAGGAAAGAAATACTATAAAAACAGTTTTGGGCTAGATCGTACTATTATGAATAGAACTTTAGGCCTGGCTGTGAAATGCAGAAAGCTAAATATTCCAATTACAACATTTATGATAGCCCGAGATCCATACTTGGTCAATTTTGTTGATCAATTTACGAATGCAAATAATGGAAAGGCTTTTTACAGTTCATTAAAAGGATTGGGTGAGTTCATTTTTATGGACTACAAACAGAATAAAAAGAAACGAAAGCGATAACTAGAATTCGTTTCCAATAATTTAAAAATTCTCTGATAATAAATATATATGAATAACATCAAGACATTAGGAGCACTTAAGAAATCAGGTTACAAGTCGCAATCAGTCAAAGAGGAACTGAGATCGAATCTGATAACGAAGCTTAAGAATAAAGAAAGAATATTTGAAGGGATTTTAGGCTTTGATGATACGGTACTTCCTGATATAGAGCGAGCTATATTATCTAGGCATAATGTACTGTTGTTAGGACTTAGAGGTCAAGCGAAAACAAGAATCGCAAGACTATTAGTCACGTTATTAGATGAGTATATGCCTATCATAGAAGGCAACGAACTGAATGATGACCCATTAAATCCTATTTCGAGACATGGTATTGACTTGGTTGCTGAGCTTGGAGATAAGACTCCAATAGAATGGATTCATAGAGATGAAAGATATGTAGAGAAATTGGCTACTCCAGATGTTTCGATAGCAGACCTTATCGGTGACGTAGATCCGATCAAAGCTGCTACACTCAAGCTTCCATATTCTGATGAACGTGTGATACATTTTGGTCTTGTACCTAGATCTCATAGGTCTATTTTTGTGATCAATGAGCTTCCTGATTTGCAACCTAGAATACAAGTTTCACTATTCAATATATTACAAGAAGGAGACTTACAGATTAGAGGGTTTAAGTTGAGGCTTCCACTTGATATTCAGTTTGTATTCACTGCAAATCCTGAGGACTATACAAATAGAGGTAGCATAATCACTCCACTAAAAGATAGAATAGAAAGTCAAATCTTAACACATTATCCTACGACTATAGAAATCTCAAAGGAGATAACAGGACAAGAAGCAAAACTGCATGAAGATCAGAAGTCTGCAGTAACTGTATTAGATATGCACAGAGAGTTACTCGAGTTTGTATCATTCGAAGCTAGAGAAAGTGAATATGTAGATGAGAAGAGTGGTGTTTCTGCAAGGCTGTCTATCTCAGCTTTAGAAAACTTAGTTAGTACTGCCGAGCGAAGAATGATCATCAATGGTGATGAAAAAACAGAAACTAGAATTACTGACTTTTGGGGCGTAGTGCCTGCTATTACGGGTAAGGTAGAGTTAGTATATGAAGGAGAACAAGAAGGTCCATATAATGTAGCAATGCATCTATTAAGTGGGGCTATCAAGGAGGTGTTCTTGGAAATATTTCCAGCGCCAAATGATTCTGAAAAGGGAGTAGATCGAGATCCATACGGGGCGACTAAAGCTTGGTTTGCTGATGGGAATCAGATTGATCTCATGAATGATGATGACGAAAAAACATACAAAGAAAAGCTATCAAAAGTAGCGGGTCTTGCTAGGTTACTATCTGATAGGAACATACCTGAAGATCAAAAATATGCTTTCATGGAGCTTGCATTACACGGTTTGAGTGAACTAGATATGGTAAGTAAGAGCTTTGTAAACAATACGATTTCATTTACAGACCCATTCAAAGGAATGTTTGATGATTTGCAGAATTAGTAATAGTTAGGCTTGGAATCAATTGTTTTGGATGTAGATTTCTATACTGAGTTTTGAGTCCCATATAAAGGTTTTGGAATAAAGAGATAAATAAAAAGAGAGAATTACTTAACGTAATCCTCTCTTTTTATTTATGATGTTTTTTCATTAATAGGAATACAAAACAGACTTGCATGATTAGTGTTATCTAAACTATTTTAAATCCGTGATTATTCCATTATGTTTATTGTTCAATTGCTTTGGGCGCAATTGTGATCAAACAAATATTTTTAATCCTCTAGGCTTTCTAAGTACCATATTATCAATCAGTCTTACTTCTCCTGCCCATACGGCAGTACATGCAACTACATAATCAGAATCTTTACAATTTGAGATGCTACTTAATGATCGAGCATCTGCAATTGTGAAATATTCTGGTCGAAATTCCGGCATTTTTGCAAGCCTAGCCATTGCATAATCTTGTAGATCTTTGCAAGATTTTTTGTATTTGTTTCTCTTTACGTATTTGAGCACTTTGTTGAGCTCTACTGCATTTGCCTTGTTTTCTGGTGTGAGTCTTACGTTTCTAGAACTCATAGCAAGTCCATTCTCTTCCCTTATTATAGGTATGACTCTTAGCTGAGTTGGAACACTGAAATGTTTCATCATAAAATGAACCAAAGTGAATTGTTGAAAATCTTTTTGTCCCATATAAAGGGCATCTGGAGTTACAATATCAAGTAGCCGTTTTACAACTTGAGCTACACCTTCGAAGTGACCAGGTCTGAATTCTCCTTCCATCTCTTTGTCAAGTCCTTTGAAATCTAAGTTGAGTTCGGTCTTGAGTTTTTTTGGATATACTTCTTCATTAGTTGGAGCAAATACGATGTCTACGCCGTTCTTTTTAAGCAGTTTTTCATCCGCGGCCAAAGTTCTAGGGTACTTATCTAGATCCGTCTTCTCGTTGAATTGCGTTGGATTTACGAACACACTACATACTGTAATGTCATTTTCGTCATTAGATGCCTGCATCAGTGACATGTGTCCTTGATGTAGAGCTCCCATAGTAGGAGCGAATCCTACCGTTTTTCCTTTTGCTTTGAGTTTACTAATTTCAGTTTGTAGTCCAGCTACCGTTGTTATTGTTTTCATTTTTTATTCTATTGATAGTGGCAATATAATACTTACCTTTTAGATGTTTTCTTTTCTATGTTTTTATTCAGGATCTCCATGATGATATCCCAGAGATGCTCATATGGTATTATCTCTATAGCTAATTCCTTCATCGATACTTCGAATGGGTTTTCTTTTAGTTTCTTGACATATTTTGCCACATATCTTTCGGTTCGGAGCGGGTGATATTCGGCTTCGGGAAGCTTTAAAAGCATCTTGATAAAGCAGTTTGACCTTAAAGTGTCATCATTTTTAAGATATCTAAAGGTGTATTGGTTAAGTGCATCAAGTCTATCTACTATTTTGTCATAATCTTTTCTGATCAAGAAGTGGATGAGTTGGATTACTTGTACTGATATATTTGTCCCCCGTTTGTCCTTAGAATAGAATTCGACTTCATTGATAAATCGATTCAGTTTGAATTTTCGCTTTGAATTTTCTAGCAGAGATGGGGTGATTTTACCTGCTTCAATAAGTATACTTACAAATGCATCTCTTATCGTCCATTCTTCATAATGGATTTTGAATTCTTTTAATTTTTTTAGCGATATTATTTCATTCGTTAGTATGTATAGTTTATCATATTCTGAGGTTACAGCATATAATGTGTATTCTAGACTTTTAAATCGGAAATAGTTGTGAGCTACAGATTTAAGATTATGCAATATTTTGGTAAGATATATATATGCATTTTCGAAGTCTTTCAATCTAAGGTAAGCTGTAAGAATATCTCTGTAAGCTAAAACAGTTTTACTATGAATAATATCGAAATGATTTGTACTTAATTCAATTGATTTTTTTGATATTTCAATCGATTCTTTATATTTTTCATTTAAGCTAAATGCAAAAGCTGCTATTTCATATATTTTCGATATATAATCAAATGAATCATATTCATTTATACTTTCGAGTAATTTTTGGGCAGATGCTAAAGAAGATTCTTTAAAACTTGATAATTTTGCCCCTTGGAGGATTATGTTATTATGTGATATTTCATCATAAAAACTGTTGATGTAGTTTATTCTATCAATGTCGTATTCACATTTTTTAATTCTCTCAGTATATAATTTATATAATTTTTTATTAGGCTCAACGAAGGCGTAATGTTTCTTAAGTTCAGAAGTAGTAAATAAAAGGAGATCAAAGTATTGTTTTTCTAACGCGATATTATTTATATGTTTATAGAGTGCAACAGCATTATTTTTTTGATTTCTGAAATGAAGAATTTTAGCTGCGGAATATAATTTTAATAGTTCAAAGTATAGTTCGTTGCTTGTGTCAACTGGAGTTATTCTTACTTCTGAAAGTAATAAGTAATTCAATAGCTTCTTTTTATAACGATCTTTAAATTTTAAAAATGAAGCCTTGTTTCTATACTCAAGTACATCTATGCTTTCTTGGTCATTTCTAATCTTATTTCTATGAATTAGCGTGAAGAAATTCATGTATTTTGAATCTTGGACACTTTTCCCATCATTAAATAAACCTAAGGCTATGACTTGTTGGGTTGATAGAAGTAAAGTTATTTGGTATATGTTGAGATTCATGAATTGTTTAATGTGCTGATTTGTATGATATTATATATGTATATATATGATGTTTCGATAAATAGGTGTGTCTTTTTTATGTATAAGATGTAATTATTTAATAAGTTTAATACTAATATATTTGTATTATAATTAATAGTAAAAGATCGTGTATTTGCAATATGATTGATTATCAGATGCTTAAAGATAGCATTTTTGATTTGTTACTCTAATTGTATTGTCTGTTTTTGATGATTTTTGTTATTACTTGTTGTTAAGATCGCTTATATATTTGCGTTAGAATTAACAATAACAATAACCAATAAAAAATAATCAAGATGGAAATCATTATCAATATTATTTTAGCATTTATAGGAGCTGACGAGGGAAGCTTATAAATAAAGACAATACGAAAACCAATTGAAAATAAAGGGTGTTTTTGAGTGTGCTTCCACCAATCGTGGTGGAAGCCATTCTCTTTTTTAATACCGAAGAATTAAGAAGCCCTACAATATGGGGTGTAATTAAGATCGGAAAGGTCTGTCATTCAATGA
>CALKXE010000164.1 GCA_938003955.1 uncultured Saprospiraceae bacterium
TTCTGTATTGGGACGACTCCATCTTCTTCCCCGTGAAATATTCTCATAGGTACGGACTTCATATAAATCGCTTTTTCGGGAGAACCAGCACCACATATTGGCATTGCTGCAGCAAATGTATTCGGCATTCTCCATAGCAAGTCAAATGTAGCCATACCTCCCATCGAAAGACCACTGACATATAGTCTAGACTTATCAATGTAACCTGAAAGCTTCATTTCATTCACTAAGTCTATTACTTTACCTAGTGCTTCCGAAGGACCATTTTCTACATCAACATTAAAACTCTTTGTCCCATCTGCATTATTGTCCCCCTCCTTGAATTTCACCCAATAATCTTCTTTAGGACATTGAGGAAGGATAGCTATTGCATTATAAGTATTCATACCGTTTGCTATCAATTCACTGCCATGGATAAGCTGGGCTTCATTGTCATCACCTCTCTCCCCTGCACCATGCATAAATAACAATAGCGGATACTTCTTAGAGGAATCAAAGTTCTCGGGATAAAATATTCTGTAATTTAAATCTCCATTTTCCGATTTGTAAATCATCTTTTGATAGACTCCTTGATCTGTTTTCTTCACCTGAAAAGTATTTTTATTACATGAGGAAAATAAGGCAGACACTCCGACGGTTAGTACGAAAACAACCAAAATAAAAGGCATCTTAAATTGTATCTTTATCATTAACTACTTTTTAGATTATTCAACATCACTCTAATTGAAGATGGTTTTAATTCCCTTTCAAAATGAATAGAGATTGATCCGAGATTTCTAATTGCCCATTCCCTAATATCGAGGCATTATTTATCGTAACATTTGTATTTACAAATGGATATCTCAACAAAGCCGCGGGAATAATTACATTCGTTTCTTGCTCTGGCACACCACAAGGCGTCCAATTTTCAGGACGATACCAACCGCTATTGACATTTCCATTCCATGTTCTAATCGTTAGATCATTCCGCTCACATATATTGCTAAAATCATGACCATAAATCGGTGCAACAGCCCCTTGTTCAAGAGCGCCGATATCGACAATTCCTCCTTCCGTATCATTCTCAAAAATGTTATCGAACATAACCCCAGCATTAATCAAGTCTGAACTTGCGGATAGTTCGAAATTGAAATCTGAAACAAAATCCTCTGTGCCATAATTTGTTGGTACTGCGACATTCAAAAAGTCCGGATATGAGGCCTCTATCGTATTTCCTTCGGTTAGACCACTTGCTATTATACTGGCCACATTGCTATATTTTATGTTATCCCACTTGAACCAAGGTTGAGCATTTGTTCCTGCCCTAAGAGATAGGTAAGCATTGTTTTTCCACTCATCAACACTGCCAGCTACAAGACCATACTCTTCCATCACATAGTGCTCACATAGCACTACATTGTTTTGAAATATTGTATTCTGCCAGCCCTGACTTGACGAAAGCCCCTTATCAGACTTCGCTATGCTATTATTTAATATTATTAAACCAGTTGTCTGATTATTCATTTTGAAAGCAGAATATTCAAGATTATAAAACTCATTCCGAAAAACATAGACTGGACCTCCATAGATAGGCGCTACACTGACTCCCATCCTACCATTCAACCCTTGATTTCTGTAGACGCGAGTATTTGATATTGTCCCATCAACCTCTAGCACATCGTCCACAACCCTAGTTATGTAATTATCGTGGATATCGAGCGCATAAGAGATTTTGCTTGCCGGTCCATCCGTAGATATCCCATCTCCAAAATCTGAGATCGTATTATGACTTACCACATTGGCATTACCTCGGATATCTACTCCTCTTGCAGAAGGTATGCTTCCATCCAATTGAGGCCATGGAGTTCTGCCTATTATTTCATTATTGTTTATGTATTGATCGTGCTCCCATCCATTTTCTCTTCTGTTATAAATACCAAAATCGACATCATTAATCTTATTATTACGAACCGTGACATATTGTGTATTCTGCGCATCAATACCCCAAGCACCATTTTTTATTTCAAATCCATCTAGAATAACATGCTGAATACTGTCTGTAGCTACACCTAAAGTTACTACACCTTGACTCGTATTATTACCATTAATTATCGCTCCATGCAAGTTTGTGGATCTAATAACGATTGGCTCAGATTCTGTACCTGAAGCATTCAATGAAAATGAATTATAAACGCCATCTGAAACTTCAATTACATCCCCCGGCAATGCATTATTTGCAGCCGTTTGCAATCCTTGATATGGATTTAATGCGCTCCCGTCTCCTCCTCCATTTCCAGGAATTGTATATTTCACATTATTAGAAGCATTCGTCGATGGAAATTCCTTAGTTACAATAGTATGCTCGATGATCTGAGAACCTCCATCTATATCAGTGATATTAAGTCGAAGATCATACGACGTATTTGGAAAAAGATGCATAGCCGATCCTGCATGAAAGTTCATATTCAAAGAACTTCCATTTACAATCAAATCAGGAGTAGCCCTCATCGAAATTGCTCCTGGTAGATAATTTAGCTTTCCAGTTAATCTATATTCTATCAGAAAGGTACTGTTGATGTTTTCATCCCCTTCAATATTTACATGTACTCCAACATGCTCAAAAGTTGGAGTATATAACACATTAAGTACCGTCAAATCATCATCCTGAGAAAAAGAAATGCACGAAATAGTTAAAAACAATATCAAACAAAATAGTCTTTGAAAAACATTCATATCTCTAAGTAGATCAAGTTCAGCCAAAATGCAGCTAGCGAAGTGATTAAATAATTTGCCAAGAATTTAGTAGTCCCAAAATAAGCACAATTACATTCCTTATGGTGCTGGATTAGGCATACTTTCATGTACTCTATTTATATCACGAAGTACATCACTTGACAATTCAATATTTGAGGATTCTATATTTTCTTTTAGTTGTGTCAAATTGGTCGCTCCGATTATATTAGAAGTAACAAAAACTCTACTATTGATAAATGCAAGTGCCATCTGAGTAAGCGTTAGTCCATTATCTTCGGCGATCTTGAGATATTGAGTTGTAGCATCGTAGCATTGGGTACTATCGAATCTACTCATCTGTTTATATTTATTTCTTCGGCTCGTATCATCGTCTGTCCCTTTGTGGTATTTCCCTGTTAGCAATCCAAATCCTAATGGAGAATATGCTAACAAACCTATATCTTCTCTTACTGAAACCTCAGCCATCCCTACCTCATACAAACGGTTCAATAGATTGTAAGGATTCTGTATACTTACCGGTTTCGTAAACCCCGCTTTCTCCGCTTTCTGTAGGATGTTCATCGTTCCCCAAGGCGTCTCATTACTCAATCCCCAGTGCCTTATTTTCCCTTCTTTGATCAGGACATTCATGGTTTCTATTACTTCCAAAAAATTATCTTCCCAAGTGTCTTTTACCGAATTTTGGTAACCTCTCTGCCCAAACATGTTTGTCCTTCTCTCTGGCCAATGTAGTTGGTATAGATCAATATAATCCGTCTGTAATCTTCTTAAACTTCGTTCTACCGCTTCCATGATACGCTCTCTAGAAAACCCAAGATTCTCAGAAATATGAGTCAGATTAGGAGACGGCCCAGTAACTTTAGTCGCTAGAATAACCTGATCTCTCTTTTTTGATTTGGCAATCCATGTGCCGATGATGTCCTCAGTTTTTCCATTATTCTCTGGAGTAGATGGCACTGCATACAATTCTGCAGTATCAAAGAAGTTGACGCCTGATTCAATCGCAAAGTCCATTTGCTCATGCCCTTCTTGTTCTGAGTTCTGCTCACCGAATGTCATCGTCCCAAGGCAGATTTCACTTACCTCCAAGCCTGTACCCGCTAGTTTATTATATTTCATTTCTCTTTCGTTTTAAGGCCATGAACTCTAGTAATTTATGCAAGAGTTTTCCAGCCAAATATTCTCCTTTGTTTCGAATACTTTAAATTAAAAACATTTTACCTATTAAGTCAACATCGTAAAGCGATTCTGCGATTCAAACAAATCTGCGATTCTGCAATATTTAGTTATTTGCACAACTATTCTCTCTTTCAAAATAAAAATCAAACCTTAGAACAGCATCTAATCGATTTAGTTTGACCAATATATTTATTACAGTTTATTCCCATTTTTCTATCGTCCCTATAGAATGTACTTCAAGTAGCACCTTACCCAATCGCTGAATCATTTCATCCACATTTTCAATGGTAAAACACATGGGAGGCTTCATTTTTATCACATTATATAGAGGCCCATCTGTACTAAGAAGGATTCCTAATTCTCTCATTCTATTTGCTATGTAACTGGCCTCAGACACAGCGGGCTCTAACGTAATTCTGTCTCTCACTAACTCTATACCGCAAAAGAGACCGACGCCCCTAACATCACCTATTATTTCATGCTTCACCATGAGCTCTTTTAATCGGTCTATCAAGTAACTGCCTACTTTATGCGCATTCTCTTTCAGCCCCTCATCATCTATAACACTTAGTACTTCATACCCAACAGCGCAAGACACAGGGTTACCTCCATATGTATTGAAATATTCCATTCCATTTTCAAAAGCATTGGCTACTTCCCTTGTTGTGATAACTGCTCCAAGTGGATGTCCATTACCAATCGGCTTGCCACAAGTAATAATATCCGGCACAACATCTTGCAATTCGAAAGCCCAATAATGACGACCAACTCTTCCGAAACCGACTTGTACTTCATCAGAGATACAAAGTCCACCCTCCGCTCTAACTGCAGAAAATGCTTCCCGCAGATAATGATCAGGCAGAACAATTTGTCCTCCACAACTTAGGATACTCTCGACGATAAATCCTGCAACATTTCTTCCTTTACTTTTTAGTTCACCAATCGTTTCTCTTATGTACTGAGTATAATATTTAGTAGCAATTGATATATCCTTACAAGCACCTCTATACACATCCGGCATAGGCACTATAGATGTATATTCCGGTGCACCTTGACCACCTTTTCCATCAAACTTATAACTGCTCACATCGACGGTCGCACCTGTATTCCCATGATACCCCGCTTCTAGTGCTATCATATCGGCTTGCCCAGAATAAACCTTTGCCATTCTCATTGCCAACTCATTAGCTTCACTACCACTGTTCACGAAATAGACGACTTCATGTTCGGCTGGACATTTGCTCAATAGTAACTCTGCGTATTTAGTAATGTTCTCGTTGATATACCTTGTATTCGTATTCAACAAACCCATTTGTCTTGTAGCGGCTTTGACCACTCTGGAGTGCTCATGGCCAACATGTGCTACATTATTCACCATGTCTAGATACCTTCTACCTGTGATATCATATAAGTATTGTTTATAACCTCTTACAATATGGAGAGGTTGTTCATATGAGACACTTAGACTTTTCCCTAGAAGCTTTTTCCTACTCGTTCTGATAATATCTATTTGACTTTTTGTCTCTTCATTTGCGTTTTCAAGATGAGAAATACTAGGACATATACTCGCCCATATTTTTGATTCCTGGACATAGCATACTCCTGGAAAATCACCATTGATATCTAACAAATCTAATATCAATTGAAAATGCAGATGAGGTGGCCAACCACCATTGATCGAACGCTCCCCTATTTCGCCTATTTTATCGCCAGAAATGACAATATCACCTACAGAAACCAACTCCATTGACGCAAGGCTTAAGTGTCCATACAGTGTAAAGTACTCTACTCCATTATCTGTCTCATGTTTTATGATAATCGTTGGACCATAGTCACAATCAGCATCATTATTCTGAACACTATGGACAACTCCTTTTTCTACAGCATTTACTGACTCTCCAGCTTTTGTCCAATAATCCGTTCCCAAATGCATCGTCCTCCATCTCGGACCATTGTTGCCTTCTGTTTTGTAAGCATCTGTTGTATAAAACGGTCGTACTTCTTTATATCCACCTATTCCAAGAGTAGTATCTTCATCATCTAGGATCTCATTAATTTTCCTTTCAAATTTCTTAATGTCTACGAAATTAGAATTATTCCCTAGATCTAAACTTCCGACACTTAAATCTATATCAATTACTCTATGGTTTTTGAGATTGATAGGTGATGATAATTTACTATGATTCGACTCGAACCAATTATTCCACAAGCTTCTCTTCGGATGTGCCTCCCATTTACATGCAGATCTAAAATAATAATGTGCAAATCTCAGGTTGACATTTCTTAGTTTTTCTAAAAGTGCCCAAGCTGGCTTTGCACTTATTTGGAGGTATTCGTTTTCTGGTTCTTTATGAATATTGTAGGCTGCATTCGCTGCAGTTATCAT
Source organism: uncultured Saprospiraceae bacterium (assembly GCA_938003955.1). Lineage (GTDB taxonomy): Bacteria > Bacteroidota > Bacteroidia > Chitinophagales > Saprospiraceae > CAJXUU01. The sequence goes on from CALKXE010000164.1 coordinate 6,299, forward strand.
CAATCGACCAATAATTAAAGGCAAGAGGATCTCAACTTCTTTTGCAACCAATGGGTAATTCTCGTGATAGCCTTCCACAACATAGGACATCGCTTCAAGTGGATCCTGAGCATGCATTCCCGAATATGCACAAGCAATAGCCAGTTCACAAATGGTTGGACTATATATCGCGTCGCCAAAGTCAATTACACCTGATATCTTGAGATAGTCATCTTTTAGTAATAGATTGTGTTCATGAGCATCGCTGTAGTTAACACTTGAGCGCAGTTGATCAACTACAGGCAAAACACTCTTCTCGAATATATCCCAAAAATAAATAGCAAGTTTTTTATGATTTTCATCCGTAATAAACTCCAAATACTTCTTGGAGTGTAGGCTTTCAATTGGGTTCCACTTATCAAACCTATGAGCACCCGAATGATCGAATGATGACAATGCCTTACTTAATGATCCACAAGTTGCTCCCCATGATTTATATAAAGACCTAGTCCTTGGATTAACATCATCTAACATAGTACCTTCTACCCAAGAATGTAATCTTACTATATAAGTCTCATCATCTTTTGTTACAAAAAAATACTTTACTCTATTAACAGTATCCAGTACCACTGGTACCTCAAAATGAATCCCCCCTTCTTTTAGATGGTTGAGTAAAGCCAATTGAAACTGAACTTCTAACTCAGACACATCTGGCCTGCAAATCTTCAGTAAGTAAGTCGAATTTGAGGACTTGATTTTAAAATTATAATCAACCTCTCCTGCCAGAGATGTAATCTCAGCCTTAATATTATAGTGCTCAAATAATATTTGCTTTATATCAGAATCTAAAAATGGAATCATGTCTAATAATTATATGTTTTCTTCGTATTTTATTGGACCCGAAATATACACTTTAGTCGTTTATCTCGTTTAAAAAATAGATATTAGTTCTAACGGATAAACAGAAGCCAAATTTTTATATTAAAGAGTAAAATGCGATATTACACTTACATACAATAAAACTTCATGATACAAAATCAAAATCTACGTACGATCACCAGGTTTTTTTCCATTTTTTTAGTCCTTATTCTTGGCTTGAGTAATTATGCAGCTGCCCAATTCAATGTTTATGGTAAAGTGAAGACACCGGACAGAAAGAAATACCATGGGGAAGTCATCACATATGAGCCCCAAGAGATTGTAACTATGAATTGTCAAGGTGATACAATGACTTTTGATTTGAATAAAAATGAATTTAAATTTACAACTAGAAAACCGCCAAAACGTTACAATTTCCCAACAGGCGTCGGATATCATAGAATAGCACTCGGTGCCCTTTCAGGAAGGCCAGATGATGGTAGTTTCATATCGTATTCCTATCATTATCAAAGATCGAGTCTTATAGGTTATGGAGGTGGCGTATCGTTCGAAAACTATGGCGACATGGAAGGATATGACTTTATTGTCCCAAGGGTTTCTTTCATTTCGTTTTTGAGAGAAAAAAATGGCACTCCATTCTTAAAAGCTGATGCTGGATATGGGATCGCACTCAAAAACACAGATAAGGATCAAATAAAAGCCGAAGGAGGTATCAATGCTGGAGCAGCAGTTGGCTATAGACTATCAACTAATCGAGTTATGATTGACTTTACCATCGGTGTAAGAATGCAAAAAGGAAATTACGAATTTGACTTTCAAGATTTTACAAAAATAGAAAATAACAACTTCCGAAGACTTGAAGTTGGAATCGGATTTATGTGGTAATTTTTAGATAAAATTCTTCTATGAACTACGCCTTATCTGGTGGTCACAAAAAGACAATCGAAGCAGCAGAAATCATCTTAAAGCAAGGCGGAAACGCTGTAGATGCCGCTATTGCAGGCTATTTGGTTAGCTTTATTTCGGAGCCGTGTATGGCGTCAATCGGAGCTGGTGGGTTTGCTATCATTAACGACAATAACCAAGTTAAGGTTATTGACTTTTTCTGTCAAACTCCAATTCACAAAAAGAGCATTTCACAACAAGAGTTTCATCCAATAACCGTTGATTTTGGAAATACTACGGAAGACTTCCATGTAGGCAAGGGCTCAATAGCTGTGCCTGGAGCACTAGCGGGAATCTATAAAATGCATGAGACCTATGGCACTATTCCATTAAAACAATTGATTGAGCCAGCCATGTTATGGGCAAAAGAAGGGATTGCAATAGATCAGTTCCAAGCGTACGACTTTAGTTTACTCTCAGGTATATTTGCGTTAGATCCAACTGTCAAGCATCTATTCTTTAATGAAAATGGTGTTTTGAAAAAGGAAGGAGACATCATCAAAATGAAATCATATGGTGACTTCTTAGATGCATTATCATATGAAGGCAGAGACTTATTCTACAAAGGAGAAATTGCGAAATCTGTCTCTGAAGACATGAAAGAAGGTGGACATCTCACCAGGTCCGACTTTGAAACGTATGACGCTATAGTAAGGGATCCTATTAAATTTAATTTCCTGGGCAAAAACGTAAATACAACTGGATTCCCTTCAGTTGGAGGAATGTTACTTACAGCTATACTTAATACTTTTCAAGATAGAACATCAGATAGAAAAATATACCCACAGACCATTGAGCATTTTCAAGAGTTAGTTTCTATTTTCGCTACAACCTCAAAGCTCAATAACAACCAAGCACAAATCGCAAACTACTTATTTCAAAACTTTGGAATAAACACCCAAACCAACCCAAGAGCTAACTCCAAAAAATGGGGAGGAACATCACACTTTAATGTAATTGATAAAACGGGAATGACGGTTTCATTGACGACCTCTATAGGAGAAGGCTCTGGATATTTTATACCTGGCACTGACATGCAAATGAATAATATGCTTGGTGAAGAAGCCCTGATGCCAAATGGTTTCCATAATTGGATAGAAAACCAAAGGTTGCAATCAATGATGTGCCCAACCATCCTAACAAATGATAAAGGGTCCACATCTCAAGCCTTAGGCTCTGGTGGCGCAGGCAGAATTCCATATGCGATAGCTCAGGTTTTAATAAATAGTCTTTATTTTAATTCTCCGATGAAGTCCGCTTTATCAGCTCCTAGATTGCATTTGAATAATTCCACTTTTGAAGTAGAGAAAGGCTATGATGTAGAAAATCTTGACATCCCGAATTTAAATATTTGGGATAATAAATCCTTGTACTTTGGTGGGGTAAATGCAGTGTCAAAAATTGGAAGCACCTATGTGGCTTGCGCCGATAGCAGACGACATGGCGCCTATATTACTGAATAGGTCAAAAAGACTAAAAATGTAACTAGCGTCAGAGTTAAATATCATTTATCAAGAGAACTCTACTTTTTCTTTGTTCGCCTTATGCTCTCTTCATCCTACTGTAAAGCTCAGCTTCCTGTTATCAAAACTAATCCGCTAAGTCCTATAAAAGATCTACTAAATGCTCTTTTGATAATTAGGCCCACCCTTCATTAGTCAAATATTATAAACTCTTTATAGCAAAAAAAATGGCTGCTATGAAAATCACGGCAGCCAATAATATTTTTCTTAAAACAAGGTTTAGAAATTATCAGTCAATATGTTGATTAGATCAACTAAAGCCCATATTCCTAATCCTCCTAGAGTAAGGATGAATAAGATATTCCATCCAGCTGGCTTTCCAGCATACCATCTGTGCGCAGCGACAAAACCTAAGAAGAACCATAATAACAATAGAATTATCATATCATTGTCTCCACCAGCCGCAGCTGCAGGACTTAATGCGTTCGCAGCATCAACAGTAAATTGTGGCATTGTAACAACATCGGCAGAAGTTGCGTCTATAGTTACGGCTTGAGTTGATATCGTTTCAACTTTAGCAATTGCTTTTTTAACATTTTTTTTATTTACTGGGAACGAAGCAAAAGCGCTCATGCACACTAAACAGAAAGTAGTTAACAAAAGAATCTTTTTGGTCATAATTAATTAATTTTGGTTTAGTTATTAAATACGTAAGATATAAAAAACGGTGGATTCAATTAATAAATGCAACTGAGCTGAGTTGATCAATTTTAAGAGCCAACATTTCATTGGGCGATTTATATCCAAATCTTTTTCTAGGTCTGTTATTTAATATGTTTTGAGCAAGGCTTATGTCTTGTATTTTCAAGTTAGTGAAATCACTTCCTTTTGGAAAATACTGCCTTACTAAGCCGTTAAGATTTTCGTTTGAGCCCCTTTCCCAACTACAGTAAGGTTTTGCAAAATAGAAATCTAAATTCAATTTTTCAGAAATACTTTTATGTTGTGCGAACTCTTTCCCATTGTCCGATGTGATGGTATGAATAAATGGCATCCAATTTTTAAGAAGGCTTATGGTTGCCTTCTCGATGTCGAATGAGTTCTTACTACCTACCTTGGTCATGAACAACAAGCCAGTTGCTCTATCATTAATTGTCAAAAGAGCTCCTTTGTGATCTTTACCAAGAACTAAGTCTATTTCGAGATCTCCGAACCTAACTCTTTGATCAACTATTGATGGTCTCTTGTCTATTCCTATACGACCATCAATAAGCCCCCTGGAGTCCTTATGTGCTCCCCTTTTACGATATCTCTTACCTTTCGACCTTAGATGAACATGCAGTTTACCACCAGCCTTTTTATCCTGCCAAATATGTTGGTAAATTCGTTCTACGGAGACACAAGGAACATTATCGATTTTAGATCTTCCAACGATTTGCTCAGGACTATAATCTTTGTATAACAATCGTTCAGTATATATTTGAATCTCTTCAGAAAAGTATACTTTCTTGGGCTTTTCTTTATGTCGCGTGCATGTTTTTCTTTGAGCTAATTCCGCTTTATAGCATCCATTTCTAGCATCTTTATTCCGATTTAATTCTCTACAGATTACAGATTTATTCTTATCAATGTATACCGCTATTTGAGTCTGAGTCATACCATTATCTAAACAAGTCTGAATTTGGTATCTTTGTTCTAGTGTTAATTGTCCCATTCTTTTTTAAGTTTCGCAACCCAAAAATAGAAAGGATTTTTTCGCCGCACAGCCTTCCTTCTTTTGGCCTAGGCCAAAAGAAGGAAGGCTGTGCTTTTTTCTAAGCAAACAGCGGAGCTGTTGCCTTTATTAGTTGAATTCAAGAACTACCAATTATACAATATCATAATATGAACATAACTTTTAAAAAAAACATACTCTATTCGCTCGCATTAATATTTTCTTCCAATATTTTGATAGGACAAAAAATACAGGAACATAGCTTTATTGGTACTATCCAGTTACTTGATCAATCTATGATAACTTATAAAATTGAATTTGATGAGATGAAAGATGGCTCAATAAGTGGCAAATCAGTAACAGATTTTTCAGGACCTCATAGAACTGAATCCGAGATCACGGGAAATATCAACCGAGAAAACAATACGATAACATTCAATGAATTAAGCAATTTGACAACAAAGTCGGATTCTCCTTCTGACGACTTTTGCTATGTTCATTTATATAATGCAAAAGTGCAACTTAAAGAAAAAAAGAGCCTTATCCAAGGACACTTCTATAGCAGGTATTCCAATGGAGAAAAATGTATAGAAGGTGATATATTTCTAATGGGTGGAGAATACTTTTTTGAAAAAGTTAAATCCGTTTCTAATAAAAAACTTATCCCACAAAAAACAAGAGATAAGATAAAAGAGACGCTTAAGACATCGAGAGAAAACGCCAATAACACAGTAATAAACTACCTCGATGCAAGCATGCGAGGTATCAACATACATTGTGCATTATTTGAAGTTACTTTTCCGATGCAAGCATCGGGGAATTGAACCATAAGAGATTAAAAGAGGATGATAATCTTACTATCATTGCAGAAGGAGACAACTTAATGATAAGAGTCTGGGAAGACGAATTTCTTGATGGGGATAGAGTATCCGTATATGTAGATGATAAGCCTATTCTAAAAAGCTACCTTATTAAAAGTAGTATGAAACAATTACTTGTTCCAATCCTTAAGGACACAACAATGGTAAGGATAGTTGCTGATAATGAAGGGCGAATGCCTCCTAACTCTGCAAACTTTATTATTCTTAATTCTGAAACTGAGGTTCCAATCAAACTACAACTTAATGAAGGGAAAGAAGCTACAATTCAAATATTAAGAAAGAAGTAGTTTTATTTTGCTTATTGGTGCTATACATTATTAATTAATTGCACCGTTAAAGAATAAAACAACCCCACTATGAATAGATTATTTATTCTTTTAGCCACTACATTCATATTATCGTTTACTGTCTGTTCATCTTATGCACAGAACTATGTAATGGATCACGATGAGAGCGGATTTCATGGCTCGGTACAATTGACAAGAGGAAATTTCGAAAGCCTGTTGGCTATTCAACCAGGATACACTTGGAATGGTGTACTAACTGCTGGTATAGATCTTGGAAAAGGAACTGATAAGATTAGAAGCTTATCGCTAAATATAGTTAGGCCTAATGTTCGTTACTTGATTGTAAAACAAAAAAGTGAAGGAATACCTCTTAGTATTAATTTAGAAGCAGCATATCAATACAATATACTCCCAGCTACATCATTTAATTCGCGTTCAGTCCAATTTGGTGGCTCACTGTATCACGAAATATCTATACAAGATGAATCTTTTGGTGTCAAACTGATTCCATATGCTGGACTAATAGCTGTAAATACGCTATCAAGGAATGGTATACAAACATCAGAAACTGGAGTAGGTATTGTATACGAAGCTGGAATATCCGTTGCCTGGGAATCTGTATATTTCGAACCTAAGTTCTTTGTAAATGACGGAAACATATCTTACTCGCTTAAAGTTGGATATATATTATAAGGCGTCATGGGTTACACCCATGACAAAAGAAATGAAGCCCCTTAGCTATTTTAAGATCAACCAAACCCCAAAGGGGTGATACTATCTTATGATTGGGTAAAGCCCATTCATACTTACACTCCCCAAATAGAATACATAGCCAAAAATACAAGCGCACCTGCTACAAACCCTACTGCAGCAAGCCATGTAATCTTCCTAAGATACCAAATGAAGTCTATCTTCTCCATACCCATTGCTGCAACTCCAGCTGCAGATCCTATGATAAGCATAGATCCACCTGTACCTGCACAGTACGCAATAAAGTGCCATAATTTAGAATCTTGGGGATACGAAGCTAAATCATACATTCCCATTGATGCCGCTACTAATGGCACATTATCTATGATCGCAGATCCTACTCCTAAGAGCATAACGACTACATCTTGATTAGGTACAGCATCTGTAAGTCCTTGTGCTGCATATCTTAGCGCACCGACTCCATCGACTACTACAGTCTCAATCGCAGCTACTGCCATCAAAATCCCTAAAAAGAATAATATACTAGACATCTCGATTCTAGAAAGTGCTACATGAGGACTATATAGATGCTTACGTTCTTCTGAGAAATCTTCTTCTGGGTGAATATATTCTGAAACCAACCAGACGACACCCAAAGAGAACATCATACCAATATACGGTGGAAGGTGCGTTAGTGTCTTAAAGAATGGTACAAATACAATCATCCCAAGGCCAAGATAAAGCATAGTCTTACTAGACAATAAATTGGTAGCCTCTTCATCTTCTTCGGCATTAACTACAATGTTTCCTCTGAATTCCTTTTTGAATGATGCAAAAATAAATGGTACAATAAAGCATACTAACGATGGCAACACTAACCATTTTATTAGACCCGTGGTAGTCACTTGCTTACCTATCCATAGCATTGTAGTTGTCACATCACCGATAGGAGACCATGCTCCTCCTGCATTCGCAGCAATAACGGCCAATGACACGTACCAAATTCTTTCTTCCTTATCAGACAATATCTTTCTTAGTAAAGTTACCAATACGATAGTTGCCGTAAGGTTATCTATGATTGCAGAAAGAATAAAAGCTAGGATTCCGATTATCCATAGCAATTGTGTTCTATTCTTTGTTTTTACCCATCCTTTGAGAATTTCAAATCCTCTATGTAGATCAATAATCTCGACTATCGTCATCGCACCGATAAGGAAAACCAATATCTCAGCTGTCTTACCTAGGTGATGCAATAGTGCTCCTGTAAATCCATGATGTGCTTCATCTCCTCCATGCTCTCCAAGTACATTGTATACATGATCGTGACCATCGACTGCAGATAACCATCCATTATTGAACCCAACAGCAAGAAGTGCCCAACATGTAGCTCCCATTATAAGGGCTGGAACAGTTTTATCAAGGTGAAGCGGATGTTCTAGAACTATAGCTAAATATCCGATTACAAAAACAACTAGAATGGCAGCTAACATATACTTATATTTTATTCAAATTTGATGGCTATTGAAATTATTTCACAACCAGCGGCAAAGTTAAAATTTATTTTGAAGTATGTTGTGTTAGTTAGTTGATTTGATGTGTTTAAGTCTATTTTGATCAGCGATTTAATTTTTATCAGAATAAAAAGTAGTTCATTATCGATATGTCTGACATTTCAAAAAATGTCTAACATTTATTAGTCCTTAGATGGTTTTCAAATCATACTCCGGCCTCTCTTGATATTGGCTTCGTCAATCTACAAAGATGACCTCATAGAGGTCAAACTATGTTAGATCGATAAAAAATACACCCCCGACCTCAGCGAGGTCGCACAACATTTAGACACGATTAAAAAATACCGCCACTTTAATTTTAGTCAATTATCACTTTATTATTTCACTTTATGGCATAAAAAAAGAGGGGCGGAAATCCGCCCCTCAAACAATTAACAAAAACCAGGTATAAAATTCTTGTATGCTATGATTCACATATTGCGAAACTCAGCAATTATATTTTAGTCTATTTTTATTACTTTCTGAGAAAAAGTTTCTTCACCTTGTCTCACAATGAAGTAGTACATTCCAGCTGTTATGTTGCTGACATTTACACTTACATCATCATTAGTAGATAATGTTACTTCTTTTACTCTTTCACCTTTCATATTGATCACATGCATTGTCGCAGGACCAGTTTCAGTTGTGATACTAGATAGATTTACAAATACTTCATTGATTGAAGGATTCGGGTATACTATGAAGTCAGCTCCATCTTGGTCAAATCGTACTGTTCTAATTTCTGACATCTCTGAAGATCCATCATTATCTACCATATTCAATCTGTAATAGAATGTCTTAGACGATCTAGTACTTAACGGAAGGTCTTTATCAACCAATTGGTATTCTTGTACTGTAGTACTCTCTCCTACTGCATCTACAGTACCGATAGTCACCCAAGAAGATAAATCTCTACTTCTTTGAACATCAAAGTGAGATCCGTTTATTTCTGAAGATGTAGACCAATCTAGGTTTACGTTTTTATCTTCTTTTGCTGCTGTGAAACGGTTTAATTTTATTGGAAGAACATTTGCTGATGTATTACCAAGCGCATCAAACTGGTTCCCAACAATATTATTCAAAAATGGCCCACCCGCGTTTTCAGAAACCCATGTATTAGTGCCATCAAGAACTTCTATGTCAATTGCTGGCCCGTCGCCATTACTCACTAGAGTAATCGTCGCCATTATTTTCGTTTCTCCTGCAGAAAAGGGAATATTTTGATTAACACTAGAAGAGATTATTTTTTGATAATAAAATCCATCTCCCCCATCTGCAGGTGCTCCATCAGCATTATATGAAAGTGTAGTTGGAGATGCGACAGAAGCGATAACATTTGTTCCTGCACTAGTCGGCCACCTTAAACTAACAACTTGATTATTCCATATACTAAATGGCGTTGCATACGCAGCGTTTGCAGTATAATTAATATTCAAAGTTAATTCTCCGTCTGGAGTCGATACTCCTACACTCATATTTTGACCGTAACTTAAGGTCGATATAGTTATTATTAGTATAATATATAAATTCTTCATTTTATTCAGGAATTTGAGTGTTAATAATGTAAGTTGGTGAAAATCCAGTATTACCCGGATGTAAAAATACTGATGTCGAAATAGGAGTAATATCTGTGTTTCCAACATAAATAACTTCTCCATCCATATTTAAATCAGCTGGACTGTAACCCGGCACAACATAAGTTGGAGAAAAGGTAGTATTACCCGGATCTAAAAAAACAACTGTACTTATCGGTGTTATATCAGTATCACCAACATAAATAATTTCTCCATTCCCGGTTGCATCACCAGCCCACATTGTCATTGTACCACCATTATTTCTAAGTCCATTTGTTCCGTAAGCCGTATAACCTGCACTTGTAAAATCCTGTAACACAGAACCATCAAGTGTGATCGATGCTCCAGTACAAACAGCTAAGTGATTTCTATGTTTTACAACTACATACCCTGGAGTCGCTGCATTCTTCAAGAAAGGATTTGATGTACCATCTAAAGCTACAACAGAACCGTCTGTTTTTACAAAACCTACACCAGATCCTTCCATTGTTGCAGGAGCTGCTGTATTTCTTGTTTCAAAAGAAACCCAATCAACTATATCAGTGTTTGCAGCGAAGAACCCTGCAGCTACTGTCTCACCACCTCCATAAGGAGATGTTGTTGGTAGCAAACCCATTGTA
>CALKXE010000165.1 GCA_938003955.1 uncultured Saprospiraceae bacterium
ACACCATGTCCGATCACGATGTCGGAGGTGCTGCTGTGTCCTCAAGATTCGATATTGATCGATAATACTTGGGTCTACGAGTCTGGCACCTATCTAGAAACACTACCCGCAGCACTGGATTGCGACTCTCTACACATCACTACAGTCAACTATCTAGAAAACCCACCTACTCCTACACTAGATGTAGACTGTGAAGACTTCCAATATCTACTCACAATAGACTCTGATACTGAATGGATACCAACATGGGATAATGGTGATGACAACTATCAAACCGTATATGATACCACTGCTGTCCAAGCAACTCTCAATCTATCCGCAGATCCTAGCTGTATCGATATCACAGTTATAGATCTTCCTGCTTTAGCGAATATTGAAGCCATCCCAGTCTTTCAAGATACTACCATAGCGGAGTTCACACCGCTTACGCTTAACACAAGCCTTGATACGTCAGAGTGGCAAGTACAGTGGTTGCCAGCGACACTATTTGATTGCTCGACATGTCCGGTGGCTACCTTGATTGCATCAGAAGATACAGAAGTGACATTACAGATAGAGCATATCTCAGGATGCAACTATCAATCTATCTTCTATCTAACCGTCGAAAAACTACCTATTAACATCTATGTCCCTAATATCTTTACACCATCAGGAGCAAACGACATAAATACTACATGGACAGTCTACACCACTCCCAACGTACAGATCCTAGAATGTAAAGTCTATGATCGCTGGGGAGGACTCATGTACGCCACTACAGAACCAAACCCAGTATGGGACGGGACCCTCAATGGAGAGTTCTGTGAAACAGGAGTATACGTCTATCTCATTAAGTATGCTGACTCCCGTCAAAACGAATATGTATTATCTGGGGATGTGACGCTGTTGAGGTGATTTTTGGAGGTTTGTGGTTATAGTTCACTACAAACCAAAAAGAGAAACCCTTGGTATAGGATTCCTCTTTTGTTATACTTTTAAAAAAAACTATTTTATTGCTTTAAGAACTGTGCAAAGTAATAATGATCATCTATATCTGAATAAACAATAGTGAAATTACCGGGAGTTAAATTGGAGACATCAATTGTATTGGCATTAATGGATCCTTTATTAAGCAATGCACCACTCATATCGTAGAGCTCAAAAGCTTTTATCTTTTTATCCGTTTCTACGGTTATAAAATCTTGAGTTGGGTTAGGGAATACTAAAATAGGCACAGCGGATATTCTTTCATCGTGATTGCTCGATAATATTGAATACACCCATGTTGCATATCCATCATCTGTAGTAATAGATTCGATTTTGTTACCGTGAAATATACCATAATGATCCGTGTTAATCGTGCCATAATTTGAAATCATCTCTAAAGTCTCATAAAAAGCAGCAGGACTGTCAATATCAGTAAAACGCTGACTAGAATCCGAAATCAAGTTTTTAACTTGCGTCTGAATATCAGAAGCATCCGTGTAGTCGACTTCATAGATTCTATCAAGATTGCCATTGGCCGCATAGATAAGTGAGTCTACCCTATGTCCGTCGTTTATTAACCACTCGCTGTTTTTCTTTATTAGACGTCCTTGATCATCGTACTCTTCAGTAAGTACAAGCGTATGCAAGTTGCTTGTAGTTCCTGAATAATAATCAGTCGTGACAATATCATCTTCATATGTATACTCTTGTAATCGTACTAATATCAATTGTCCATTAATATCCGTTTTAAGTTCGATTTCATCTAGTTTGTTATCTACATAAGACAAATCATAAATTACATCACTTTGGCCATCCTTGATGATTTGAACATAGGACAATTGATTGTCTTCGTTATAACTGAGGTTTGTCTTTTCTTCTAATATTCCAAATTTTGACTCTTCATATGATATTAGATTTTGTTGATCATTATACTCTAAAGAAATCTCTGAATCACCAATCGTTTTCTTTGATAAAAGTCCGTTTTGATATTCAAATGACTCCTCTATTATTAAATCGCTATCGTTGTAAAAATAGATGATCGAATCTAACTGAATGTCTTGTGCTATTGCACCTATAGATAGGCCTAGCAGCACCATTGTAATGATGTTCTTCATAATAACGTAAATTAAATGGTTAGTAATAACTCGTTTGAAGGGAGCTAAATACTGCTGCGCAACAGTGTTCCAAATATTGTAAATTAATCAGAAAGATGTTACACGATAGAGTTGGAATAACACATAATTAATCCTTCATTAACACAACGTTTAAAACGAAACGTTAAACAGCCAACTAATAAGCTAAGTTCGACTTACTAGAATGACAATTGGAGCAAATCGGTTTTCGCATCCTTATATAATTTGATGCTTACTTTTTTAACGACTTGAATAATATCCAATCAAACGACACCTATAAAATAGAACAAACATTATCCAAAATAAAGACCCAATAACGAGTTCAACCAAACTGAAGTATAAATACTAATCATGGAATAACAGTCTCTACTTTTGAAAATCAACAATGCTGGACATCACTGATAGATGTTAAGTACAACACAACCAAAAATGCGGTGGGGTGAGCCTGCACCCACAGACATTTGTTGCTAATTGTTACATGCTGAATTTTATTCCCCTTCGAGTATTTCTTGTAGTAATTTTATTCCATTTTCATCTACTATCGGTTCTAAAGTCATATTATTTTGATTCAATTTCATATAGACTGTTGGTTCAATGTTATCTTCAAATTGACCGTTTTCATTTCGATCAACTCCAAATCTGCAAAGGATTATATTTGACTTTTGAGGTTCATAAACTTCTAATACTGTATAATTTGGCGGCGTTTCTATTTGTTTCGTTTTCCTTGTTTGAATTCCATATGAATAAAGGTTTTGTAGATCTTTGCTGTTTAGGAATTTATCATTGTTAGTGTCATTCTCGCATCCAGAGGCAATTAGATAATTCTTATTCTTTGCAATCATGAATTCACCTAAACTGAGTCTGTCATTAAACACAATAACTGTTGAATCCGTTTTCCCATAGTGGATAACTATGTTATTGTAAACAAGTTCGCTATAATATCCTTTACCACTAAATCCATTCATTAGGCCGAGTGATTTGTCTGAGTTTTCTGGGTTGTCAAGGCTTGCTTGAGTAACTGGTAGAATGAAAACTTGATTTACAGAATCTGCTACTTGAAATCTCTCAAAGGAGACTATTTCTTTTCTTAAGCCTTGTTCATTTAGTATTTCAACTTCTTCATCAGCAATCATCCCTTCTTCTTTGTACTCTCTTGGCCAAAGATCAATTATGAATATTGAGCAAGCAGCAACTAAAAACAAAATGCCTATTATTCCTGCAATTGATAATAGTACTTGATTAAAGTTTCTAATTTTTTCCATTCT
>CALKXE010000166.1 GCA_938003955.1 uncultured Saprospiraceae bacterium
GGTAATATTAGAGTATTTTAAAAGAAAAAGAGGTCGGATAACTTGAAGTTATCCGACCTCTCTACAACTAAAGCTGAGAATTGAAAAATGAATTATTTTATTTTTATCATAGTTCATTTCTGGGAGAATTTTCCCGTAAAAACTTTGTTTTGTTATAAAATTCATTCCTTCACCACCTGCCTACCCCAAAAGACCCTTTCAGCATTCTCTTCAGGGTACAACTCCACATGATAATACCCACTAGGGTATCTAGTAATATCTATCGTTACCGATAATGTACCATGAGTTATTTCCTTACTCTCTACTACCTGCCCATCAAGATTGAGTACAGATAATGTACCGCTAAGGAAGTCATGTGGCACCTTAATCGTATATCTACCATCACTGGGGCTAGGATATACGCTAAGGTCTCTTCTGTAATATACAGCATTTCCGAATACTGAAGTGAGCGTCGGGTCGCATTTTTCTTCTTCGTCTACTCGGAAGCGAGGGAAGTTGGGAAAACTACCGATCCCGCTTGGTCTAGGTAACTTGATTCCGTTTTGCACAAAGTTACAAGCAGTTCCTAGCTCATTAGGTTCTTTTATTACATGGTAGGAATTTGTCCCATTTCTTGGAGCTAGATATATTTTACAATCAGGAGCAAGAGATAATAAAAAAAAAGTAGTTGTAAATGGGTCTAAAGTTCCATTATAGGTATCTATCAACCGTACACCATTTTGTAGGTTTTCTTCCCACATATCAATTTGGTGCAACTCTATTTGAGAAGCAGTATAGATGAATCTACTATTAGAAGACCATTCTAAACTACAAAACCTAATCTCCTCAATATCAATCTCCTCAGGATCAAAAACTTCAATTTTTTGATGATTCGAAAGTTGTCCAGTAGATCGATCAAAGTCATAGACATGTAACTGATCATACCAATTATACACAGCATATTTTGTGCCATCTGGGCTGAATCTTGCAACTCCTGATGCACTCGAACGGGAATTATTAAAATATTGATGAGAGTTTTGTTCACTATGTAAATGTATACCGCTCTCATCTAGCAAAAATGTCAGATAAGTGGAATCATTTACTAATCCTTGTATAATCCACCAATCTCTACCGTTATCATGGTTGATAGCCGTCAGATAACTATACAGGACAGTGTCTAATTCATAAACGATGCTGTCAAAGAATACAACATCTCCCAAACCACTATCCAAGGACATATCAACATAGCTTTGTCTTAACTCTCGTGTGGTTTTTGTACCAAATCCATTAAATATATTTGCTTTATGAATGATATGATATCCATCATCTTTAGCGGGGTCATTTAGAATCAACATATCTTGAAACCCAGGATATCCATATATACAAGAACCATCCCATGCTAACTCATACCACTCATCGTAATTGAGTGTATCTCCATGTGGCATTACCTCAGCATTTTTATTTAATACTGCACACCCATTACTGAAAAATAACAAGCCTCCATTTTCAGAACTAATACTTGTAGCCTGACCGTCTATGCCAAGTCCGTTATCCGAATTTTTGAAAGACGGAAGGTCATCATTGAAATCAATTTTATAGGCATTGACACCTGGTTCAAGTCCTTGATCTATTCCTAGAAACCAATGATAGTCTTGTTTGTTTTGTGAGTCAGCCGAACTACAAATGCCTAAACAAAGAAGGATAAGTAAATACTTCATATGCATAAATTTTAAAATAAGAGCGGCCCAAAGATTGAGCTGCTCTTAATGAATTTAATTTATGATTAATATTTTCTTAGAAAGTCTTTCTCCAGTATCGAGAGTGATTTTCATAATATAAATACCATCTGGCACATTGATATCTATATTTACTTGTTTCGTATTGTTCATAAAATCAGTTTTGATATTACTACCTCTTGTTTCGACAAGCTCATATTTCCCTGAAACCATAGTCGAAAAGTCAAGATTTATATTACCATTACTAGGATTAGGGTACACTTTTAATTCTAATATTCCTGTTACATTAGCACTTCGAATTTCATTAGCTGGATCTTCTAGGCAGCCATCATAGGCATCATTGTATATAGCATCATCTAATGACATAAGACTACGTGCGATATGTATAAAATCTCCATCTTCATCCGAGCATTGCTGACTAATTGTATTCATACTTGACATGTTAGAGGTATTTAGAAGTCCATCTTGCAAGTAATCAATATATGACTTCAATGTTAGCTTCCAATCTAAGATTTGAGATCTAGTACATGAGATGTTGTCTAGAGCAACATCTACAGCACTTAACTCTGTCTGATCATCTGCATATTCTGAGGTAAGTTCAGGCTTCGCTATTAATAACTCTGCCTTTATATCATCAAAGTTTCCTTTCGATTGCGTACTTGTATAATCTGCTTGTTTAGCCTGAATTATATCTAATGAACTTTGAATATGAGAATTTTTATCGGATATCTTTACAGTCTCTATTATCCTTACCGTTGCATCTAGAATTTCTAATAGCCCGCATTCCTGCATAAGTAGAGGATCTAGCTTTATACAATCTGGTAAACTGTAACCAGGTCGAATGCTTTCATATTTTAACAAATGTAAGACTCGTAAGAAAAATTTCTTAGGCTTTAGCGTTCTATTTTGTTTTATTCTAGACCAATATGCACACATATTTGATTCTACACCATTGAATGGCTGCCATATTGGACCTGGGGAACCAGAACAAGTATAAATATTCAATGTAGTATTCTGTTCAACATACCATTGATTATTATCAGGTAATGGATCAGTAGGCAAGTATAATTTACTAGGAATATTACCATTTATTAAAAATCTTGAATTGTTTAATTCATTAACATCTAAACCATACGCTCTTGTCTTACCACCAAAATATTCATTGCCTTCATGATTCTGTATACCTACCTCAGATCTGATTAAAAAATCAAGAGAGTGGGCGTTATAGTACTTATTCCCCTGTATCTCTTGGAAGTTACAATTAAACAATATTCCATGACCATCATGGGTATCATAGATTTCATTACAATCATAATGATTCATTGGACTATTCTGCGCTAGTATGCCATCTGCGTTGTTAGAGCTATCCGTGATATTCTGAGCTATGGTCTCATCTATAGAACCCATACTTCTGATAGCTGCTGATCGTGCCATGGTCAGACTAGATGAGATCGTGACATCATTATTTTGTATCCAATTGGTTACACCATCTACAGATTCTATACCATAGGCAACAGAACTAGCATCTATATAATTGTTTTGCAATTGGACACCCGTGGCATCAGTCATACTTACACCACCACTATTGGTATTTGATCTGCCGAATACATCTATAACATTGTAATCGATTAATGCATTGATATGGTTTGCTCTTATGCCATACCTACTTGCCCTTATTGTATTGTTATATAGATGAGAGCCATTGACATTTCGGAGTTCTATGCCTTCATTCCCATAATTATTGCCTACTCCTATAGTATTGACCGCTATAGATAGTGTACTGCTATTGTAGACTTGCACTCCAAATAGGTCATATTCGAGTGTATTAAACTCGATTGTGCTTCCGTGACTATTATTTAACAAAATCGACCTTTGGGATTTAGTAATGTTTCCCCAGATAATCGCTCCTGATGCATTATTTAAATTAATACCAACATCAATATTATTGATAGTCGGTGCATCTATTTCGTAATATTCTGTTGCGGAATTAATAATTATAATACCATATAAATTTGTGTTGTCAATAGTATTATTTTTGAAACGCATGGGGGCATTATCAAATATTGCAATTCCTCCAGTTGCACTATTTGTTATCGTCGAATTCTCTATATCTAATGAAGAACTTACGTTTGCCTTAATCGCCAACACAGTATTTTTAATATCTGTATTATGTATTTTTAAGCTAGATTGATTAGTCAATTCTATTCCTTCCCATTCATTTTCACAGTTAGTCAAATGTGATCTCCCATTTGTATTTTCA
The DNA here is from genome assembly GCA_938003955.1 of uncultured Saprospiraceae bacterium. GTDB lineage: Bacteria > Bacteroidota > Bacteroidia > Chitinophagales > Saprospiraceae > CAJXUU01. Next base: position 3,976 of record CALKXE010000166.1, read on the forward strand.
TCAATCTCTACATCCGCAGAATTTGTAATATCAATCTTCGCGTCTTGTCCCATTGTAAATAATATATTATAAAAGGAATAATCTGTATCTATAGTCAGTGTCTCTTCCACAACGATTTCGTAATCTGATAGCTGATTAGGGTCTATTTCCTGATCAATAATTACTTGGCTCCAGTTGACATTTTCTCTTAAGTAGATGATGTTTTCATAGTCACAATCGCAAGCAAGTTGACCTTTTGTACTATGAAAGTTACTTAGCAATGGATGCGATCTGATGTGATTTTTCATTACTTCTATCTGATCTTCCGTAAAGTGGTTTCGGCATGTTTTATCTTTTATTATAGACATGTAATTTGTTATATCTGGTTGGAACTGTGATCCAGATATATCTTTTACTTCGTAGGAATATACTCCACTTGGAAAATTTTCTGAAACAATAATCGCAGTATTATCAGGTGCACAAGCTGTCAAAGACCTCTCCGCTAATGAATGAGATGGCGGGGTGTCAGGAATTAAATCTCCTGCAATTTTTCCATTGCCCGAAAATTCTCCAATAGGTTCTGCTGGTCCAGATCTGTGCTCTGCACATGCCGCCTCATCTTGGACAAAACCTAATCCACAAACATAGCTAAATGCATCGGCACACTCATAATCAGTGCACTGATTCAAATTAACTAAACCTCCTGAATAGTTTCCACAAAAACCATTTGGGTAATGATAAGGAATATTATTCTGTCCCCTATGCATATGCATCAACCCAAATAAATGCCCTAGCTCATGAACTATGGTCGTGCCTTCTAGTGTATTGGCTGGACCGCTATCCTCTTTAATCACAGCATATTTCCCAGGGATACTACTTGCTATTCCAGGACCACTTCCATTACCGTTTTGATTAATAAAAATATCTATTCCATCTGTATGTCTAATCCAAGTCGTTTGATCATCATATGTACATATGCCACCAGTAGGAGAAGTTAGGTTAGTCCCCGCAGTTACAAGGTCAGATTCGTCTATAATCTGAACATCGCATACAAATTCGAAATGAATATCTGTTCCTAAAAAGCCTTTTTCTATCTCATTTATTATTAGCGGAATGCGTGTTTGATCATATCCAAAATTTTCATTGTCATCTCTAATAATATTAAAATAAAGCTTTAATGTAAGCTGATCCGATGTAGGTGATAAGTTTTGAAAATATTGTGGGTCTGGAACACCTGTAACACCGCACGCATCTTGACTACTAGCATGAAATGCAATAGTCATCAAAAAGAGAGAAAGAGAGAAAGAGAGAAAGAGAGAAATTTATTCATAATTAATTAGTTTTATAATGTGATAATAATTGGGTGTGGTTATTGTAATTGATTTGTATGACAACAACCTTAAAATGCTCAGGAAAGTTCATTTAGTAGTATAATGTTTTTCAATAAGACTAAAATACAAAATATTTTAGTGCAGACAGGTGTAGGTTCACATTATTAATCTATTACATGTGTTCTATTTGGCGTTGCTTCGCAAAATAGGGAAGTTGACTTTTGAAAATGCGAAAGCCATTGACTGGTGGTTGTTAACATGGTTATGTTCATATTTCAAAGGCTTTGTAATTATCCAACTCTGGAATCTAAATATAGCACAACTTTTAAAAGTAATGTTTGCATGATAATATCCACTAGAAGGTACACAGAGCTGAATATTATAAGGTTTTAGAAAGAATGTAGTTCCCGAGTTAAGTTCGGGAATATATCGGCTCACAGATCTTCACTTCGTTTAGCTCAATGATCCTGCGATTCAGTAGTAATCTTAAAAGTTAAACGAAGAATTCAAAAACAAGCCTCCCTCTCCCAAATGATTAAAGCTATACTCGAATGACATGATGAATGTATGGTACAATAGCATATCAACTGCAGGTCCATATCCTACTAGAAATCTATTGTTTAGAGTGTTTGTTTGAATATATGTTGGCTCGTTCACATAGCCGAAGTCGATATTAGCCCTGAGAAATATTCGGAAATTCATCTGTTTGAACTGCGGAATCAGCATGTATTTGCCCCAATTGATATTAGATTGATACAATCTAAACCTCAAAGAGGTCTTAGAAAGTGCCCAGTCTGTGCCGTCCACTACATATAGTTCGTATCCTCTTACTAGATCGTTTCCGTATCCAAGTCCGGTATTATTGGCAAATGCTACAGTACTACGAATCAGGTTTGCCTTAGCCTTAACTCGACCACCCCATATCCATCTATCTCCTAGTTCAAAGTATTTTTCAATTCCTGTACTTACAGATAGATTATTGAAATCATTAAAAATACCAAGACCTTCTTTGGTAATATTTCCGAAAAACATAAAACCGCCTTCTGGGTATAGATTAAATACTCTCTTATCATGAACAAAGTCATACTTGAGTGCAAAATATCTAAGATCTGTTGCTCCATCTAAAAAATAATCTTTGCCAATATCTGCAGCTATAGATTCATCAATTTGGTTATGATGATATTCTAATTTGAAGTCATGAAAGTTATAAACATCAGGTCGATAATTAGCTCCTAATCCTGTACGGAATCGTTTTAGCAATATTCGTTCATCACCCAGTTTTTCGAAGAGAGTCTTATTATTAATTGTGGTATAACCTATTTCTTTTTGATTGGCAAAAAAGATCTCTCCAAATGCACCCCACGTTCTGGAGATATATGGAAAGTTATATTTCAATTCATACTTTCTGGTATATCCATGCTGTACTTTTAGTTTCAGCTTATCTTTTCTACCTGTTACATTTATATGATCTACACTAACACCATAATTTACTCTGTCAAAATCTTTGTTTTGTTCTGTCCACCATACATTGAAGTTTCTATCTGCCAATTCGAAAATTATACCTGGATATATATACCAGTTTTCTCGTACAGTAATAATTACATCCGCCGTACCTTTATCTGTGTCCCAATTTTTGATATTAAGCTCTGCCGCTGTAAATAACGCTGTGCCCAACAGACGCTTTTCATTTTCTTTTTTCCTAAGTGCAAATTCCGAAATATAAATAGTGTCTCCTTTCTGGAAGTCGAGCTCGTTAAACAATACGCCTGGTTTTGTTCGTTTGTTTTCTTCGATTATAATATCAGATACTATAAAATAATCCACTGATTGAGCGGATACATTCACTACCAATAAAATGAATGAAAATAAGAAAAGGACTGACTTACACATTGAGGTAACTCATTAACGCATCATATCTTTCTTTGAGATCATCAATATATTCATAATCTGAAAAAGTAGCTGTAATGTCATAATCATAGCGCTGAAAAGATGCTATGATAGAACCAATATCTTGTTTGTTGATTTTAAGTGTTACTTGCACCCTGGTGCTGTCTTCATCGGATGTAAGGAATGTACTTAAAATCGCTGCATTTTCTGATTCTACTATTCGCGATATCTCCGCTAGGCTATATTGAGGTTTGGATGTTGATATAACCAAAATACTTCCAGGCTCCGCAAACGAAAAGCTATTAGCATAAAATTGAATAAGTTCTTCCATAGATATAAGACCAAGATAATTTTCATCTTCATCAACTATTGGTATCACTGTCAATCGACCACTTGCCATCTTACTCATCACCTCGAATATATGATCTGTGTCTCTGGCAAATGGTCTAGCTAGACCCAGACTGTACGAGCCAATCGGCTCATCCATATCGTTATTTAATATTATTTCTTCTGATATAAGACCAAGAAACTGAGTATCATTCACTATGGGTAAATGCTTCACATGGAAGATGCTCATCATAGTGATGGACTCTTCTCCTGTGTCGCTTGTCCTTAGTGGAGATAATTCGTGTGATATGAGATCTTTCGCTATCAAAGGCTTATTTATTATTTTGTATTATAAAGTAAACAGTTTTTACACCCTTTTTGTGTCTAGATTCTTCTACTTTTTAATAAAATGTCAGCTATTATCTTCTAAGAAGCTTTTTTCGTTCTAGATTGAACTCTTCTGTGCTTAGCAGTCCCTTCTTTCTTAATTCTGCCAATTTGTTAAGTTGAGATAACAATACATCATCTGTAATAACAAGTTCTTCATCCGATTGTTCTGTTCTAGCACTTGATGATTGTGACGCGGATCGAGCACCTAATTTGAATCCATTTTCCTCGAATTCATCAAACTCTGGCTGAATTCTAACAAAAGCTAAATCATCTTTAGTTTTGATCCTTTCGAAGTCCTTAAATCCTAGTTCTACCGCTTTTGACAAATGATAATAAGCTTTATCTTTTACCTCTGTCATGCTGTAGGCACACGCGATATTAAAGTGAAGTGCGACGTCATTTGGATTGATACTAAGACCTTGTGAAAAGTCCTCAATAGCTCCTTCTAGATCATAATCCTTATATTTTTTTATTCCGCTGTTTTTGAATGGGTTGGCTTTCATTGCTAAAGATCTTGAAGATGGTTGTGCTCTTCGTTCTGCTCTTGTACCTGTTTTATTTCTGCTCTTCTCTACTTGACGTTCTCTTCTTTGCTCTAGATAATCACCCTTTCTATTTTTAGAGGCATATCTATTATATCTTCTATCGAACTCCTGGTCACTCATGCTAAGAAAACGAATCGCTTCGAAAATTCCGATTAGGAAAAAGATTGGTAACACAAATCCATTTGTAATAAACACCATAAACACCATAAAAAAAGCAGGACCCCATTGACGCAAGTAAAAACGCTGTCCGCCCACTGCACCTAAAATAAAAGAAATGGCGGCTGCCGTCGTTCTATTGCGTCTTGGTTGATATTTTCTAGTATTCATTTTTCCAATTTCTATTTATCTAAAAATCTCAGTAAGCTGAATGATTATTAGTATATTTTGCACGTCAAGATAGCAATATCGTCAGAATATTCTTTTCCGTCTCTAAATCTATCAATTTCATTCATTAACTGTTCATTGAATTCGTCCGGACTTCCTTTATGGTGATCCTTTACGAATTTTTCAATCTTCTCATCATCAAAATAATCGTCATTCTGATCTTGCAATTCAGCTAGGCCATCTGTAAAGGATAGTATCATAGCTTCCCCGTCTAGTTCGATTACTTCCTCATTGATATATGGAAGCTTTTCGAACGCACCAATAAAAGTACTACCTTGATCTAGTCTTAGCATTTTACCTCCATTGATCATCACTGGAGGATAATGTCCAGCGTTTATATATCTCATCGTCTTTAGCTCCGTATCTATCTCTGCTATAAAAAACGTAATAAATTTATCCGCCTTGGTAATTCGATAGACAGACTGATTCAATGCAAAGACAAATGTCTCCAAATCTCTGTATTGATATATTAAATTTTGTATCAATGCTTGAAAATTAGCCATCAATAATGCTGCCGCGACACCCTTTCCAGAAATATCCGCAATACAAATCGCAAATCTATTTTCACTGAACTTAATATAGTCAAGATAATCACCTCCTACATTGGAGTGAGGCATATATATTTTTGACAACGCAAAGTGTTTCTCGTTCGGAAGCGTATCTGGAATGAGCATGTGCTGTACCTCTGTAGCAAGCTCCATCTCCTTCTTTAACTTTTCTTGTTCTATTTGCTTGTTAAACAAGCGTTTGTTTTCTATGGCTACAGCAATGATGTTAGTAATCGTTGTAATAAACTGAATCTTGTTATATATATCCTCCTTGTCCTTGATGCCACCAATAAGAGAAAATGCAATAGGTTCGCTTTTATGAAAAACAGGGATAATAATATCGAATTCATGTAACAACTCTGGATCTCCCTCTTTTATAGTATGAAGCCTCTTATGTTCTAGTAATAAAGGTATATAGTGACTTATTTCCTTTTCCTTAAAGTTTATTGCACTTGCACATTTCCATCCCTCATCTCCAATTACAAAAAGAGCCATCTTCTCGATCGCCATTTCCCAACTAAGAAATGACTTATACATATTAAACAACCCATCAGCAGCTACATTGTCATTGATCGCTTGTGTAATTGTAAGCAGACTCTTGATTTGCAACTGCTTAAGACTCAGTTCTTTTTCTAACTTTTCTAATATAGCAAGTTCTCTATTCATTCATTTCATTTACTATTCATGGCGGGTTGTTATTTGTCTATAATACAAAACCATAAAAAAGATTGAAGATTCTAAAATCAAAAATACACTAATTGCGTCTAATATCAATTCTGTTTTGAATCTCGTTTCAAATTAATGTTTTAGTGGATTTCGAACAAGATTATGGGTGCCTTTCTCAAATGAGAATGCACGTCAATAAAGCAAAGTTTGCCTTGTAATGTAGTAGAACAGTACAATTAATACATCGCTATCTAGTTTATTTCTAACACCTCCAAATATATTAGTTAAAGTAAATCTATAATTCAACTTCATTAAGTATTAGTATCAAACATGACAAAGTCAAAAAACAAAACAATGTAATTGAAATATCAAAAGTCGCCCTTAAATCATATTAACAGAATATTATTCTAAATTATTGATATAAAATGTTGCATACAATATAAAAAGAGTTGATATTTGCAGTGTGTAAAATATAATACTGATAACGATCAATTTATTATATTTCTTCTTTATCGTATAAAAGCGAATAAATCACCAAAATAATTGTCAAGGCAACATTATTATTTGAGATTATATAAGTCTGCAAAATTTTTGTTTTTCGCAATAGGTGCCGTTCAAAAGAAGCGTAAAAAATTACAACAATAAAAAGTGTTTTTTACTCACAGAAAAATTCGATTTTAAGGACATACTCTGCCCATACAGTCGTCAAATACTATCATAATAGCCAATTGTGATAAAAAATTTAGAGATTGTTTCTATCCCCATAGAAATAGTTGATAGTATAATAGTTAAGTCATTTTGTTAATTTGAAAAGCTCTGTCCCCACGGAGCTTTTTTTTTGTTTAAAGTGTATCATCTCTTCATATAAACTTCGCAGCAGGAATTAGTGATGCCCCATAATTTATTTATAAGTTCACTTTCCGATTTCAATTTTTCCCGCCTCTTTTTCTCTTTAGATAAAATCATCATTGCTTCCAAATCTGTATTTATATTATTCTCTTCTTCGTAACTATCATAAACCATCAGTGCCATTTTAATCCTTTCACTTGATGACTTTTTCATTTCTAATTCTAGAAGGTTCGAAGATTCTATTTTAAATTCTTTAATCGCTAAATACGTTTCATCCCCTTTATAACCTATCAAAACAGCGACAGCCCTCTTATTATTTGGCATTAGCATTTCTTTGTCCATAATATTTCCTGCATAGAATAGTGTGTTATCTGAAGAACTTAATCTATATAAACTTTTTATAGAGGTGTATATTACATAAGTATATACTCTATCATATTCATCTCCCTTTTGAGCAATTATTTCTAATTTTTTCGGACTCCAATCTTTTTCAATCACTCCAATATCAATGTTAACCCAACCCGTTTCGGTCATTTGAAATCCATACGTTTCCATTCTATACTTTTCGCGCTTAGCAAGGAGTTGGTTATATTTAGTTGATAATATTTCTGCAGCAGTATTCTTTTCTTGCAGATACTTGATCGCTTTTTTACTTTCTAGCTCTAATTCTATTTTAATCGCCTTAAGTTGCTTTTCATAGTACCCTTTCAACAAGCTAGAATACTTATCCGCGTCTCTTACATTCATTAGTCCTTGTTCATAAAATCTAGAGAACTCCTTCACTAAGAAATCACTTTCTAGCTCCGCTAAGATTAAACTGTCAATTTCCCATAGGTTTTTGTCTATATTATTAATATATGCTTCTAAAATATCCTGTCGACAATTTGCAAATATAACTTGTAGCCTTTGTTCAAACTCTCTAGTTGAGAGTAATGTTCTGCTATATTTTTCGCCTCTTATTACTTTTATTATCGCCGGATCTATGCCACAAAAGGGAAATAATGAATTTCCATCTTCATCAAAATATCTTGAATTGAAATATAGTAGTAGTCCCTTTTTACTTTTTTGTATATCAGTTTCGCCCTCCAGTAACTCCTTACCATTCGGGATTGACAAACTATAATACAAGCTATCAATTAACACCTTGGTTGCTTTCTTATGGTTCTTAAAAGGCATATTGTTTTCAACGGCTATTTCGAAACCTTTTGGATAGAAGTTTAATTGATCTTGATCAATAGGAATAAGGTAGTTATAAATTTTCTTTGGTTCAATCCAATTCATATTACCCTCTTCATTTCTAAGACCTTTATAAGCCATCATGCCTTTTTTTCTTTTTGAAGTTGGAATTTCAATATGAATTGGGTTCTCTTCATTAATTAGTATTTGTTCGTCATTGGATGTAGCATTAAGATAGATCATGCCATCTGTTTCAAGAAGTTGCCCATCAGATGTAGTGGTCAAATTTGACAGCAACATATCATCAATAGTTAATGCTTCCGTAAGTTCTATCCTTACATTATCCAAAACGATCTTACCTTTAAAGTCAGTAAAACAACCTTGGGGGAGAACGACAAGAGTTCCTCTTTTTCCTTCAATTACATTATCCTGTTTTGGATCAATTTCGAAGTATTGACTTGATACAATGGATTCTTGAAATGGATCGTTCGGTGAGTATTTGTATGTTTCTATCGTATTCGGATTGCAATTAAAACATAGAACAGCAAACAAACAAAAAATTAATATTTTCTCAAGTTGGTTAATCATTGTAATGATATTATAGCGTAATTTCAAACGGTTTAATTGGACCCATTTCTCTCGCAATATAACTACTTTAAAAGACGTAGAAATTATTAAACCTATGTTATTCACGTTCCTTTGTCGCTATGGTTCCAGATAATTAATATTTTGAGCTATGTCAAATTACATTGCCTATCTAAAAATGAACCATTTTTACCGATATTTGCATTCTTAAAGAGTAAATACAAATCATATATGAGAATTTTCCAAATTATCTTCTTTTCAATTGTTTCTATTTCAATGACTTTCGCTCAAGGTATAGACTTCAATGTAGCTACATTCAAAGAAGCTTTGACAAAAGCAAAAGCGGAAAACAAATTGATTTTTGTAGACGCATATACTACTTGGTGTGGGCCGTGCAAATGGATGGCCAAAAATGTATTCACGGATTCACAAGTCGGAGAATACTACAACGAATCATTTGTCAATGTAAAAATAGATATGGAAAAAGGGGAAGGACCCAAATTGGCGAAAGCTTGGGAAATAACAGGATACCCTACTCTCATATTCATTGATAAACAAGGTGCTGTAATTCATAGATCTATGGGATCTAGACCTGCAGAGGATTTCGTAGATTTAGGACATGCAGCGAATGATCCTGAAAGACAGATCACTACCATGACCAAACGATTCGAAGCAGGAGAGAGAAGTGAAGACTTTCTCTGGAAATATACAGATGCAATGACATCCGCAGGATTAAAAGGATTCGAAGAAGTAGCCAATTTGTACATGGACTTGCAATCTGACTGGACAACTGAGAAAAACATGAACTTCTTGTTTGATTATGCGGATGCTACAATGGATTCAAAGTTATTCAAATACACTATGGACCATAAAGAAGCATTTAAAGCAGTCGTCGGAAAAGAAAAGTTTGAGCAGAAACTAAGTTATGCGGCAGATATTGATAGATCAAAAAGTGGAATTGCAAGAGATGATACTGAAGCATTAAAAGTACATTATGCAAAATACTATGATGAAAAAACCGCTGTAAACAAAGCAATGGTCAGCTACTTCAACCAATTAATGTATAATCCTGACCCTGTGGAACAAGAAAAATTTAAAGCCGAAATACAATTATTTCTAGCTGGCAATCCTGATCTTGGGTGGTCATTCTACAACAGTGTCGCTTGGCAAGTTTTTGAGATTACATCAGATCGAGATCTTCTTAAAAAAGCATCTGAATGGACAAAGCTGTCGATAAATGACACTAAAAATTCATTCAACACCGATACTCAAGCTCATATTCTATATAAATTAGGAAAAAACAAAGAAGCAAGAAGATATGCGCTAGCATCTATCGAACTTGCGAAAGAAGAAAATGCAGATTATAGCACAACTGAGGCGTTATTAGAGAAGATCGAGAAGTAAAATCTAATCTTTATTTGGGCATATTTTATAGCAACTCCACAACATATAAAAACATATCTTTGCGCCTCAAATAAAATCTCAACTTATGAGTGATACAAATAGAAAAACAGTCTTATCATGCATACAACCTACGGGAGATATGCACTTAGGTAACTATTTCGGTGCGGTAAAGAACTGGGTAGATCTCCAAGATAAGTATGATTGTATATACGGAGTAGTGGATTATCATGCAATGACCATGCCCTATGATGTAAATAAATTGAGAACTAATACTTGGGATATCATTACCAATTTGGCCGCTGTAGGTGTAAAAACTGAAAATTTATTTATCCAATCTCTAGTACCAGAACATGCAGAACTTGGTTGGATATTCAACTGTTTCTGTGGCGTTGGTGAGCTCATGAGAATGACACAATTCAAAGACAAGTCTCAGAAGCAAGAAGAAGAGAAGACGAATAAGTTTATTTCTGTAGGGTTACTTGATTACCCAGTACTTCAGACAGCAGATATATTAATATACAAAGCGGATTTTGTTCCTGTTGGAAAAGACCAAGAACAACACCTTGAGCTCTCAAGAAATATTGCTGGCAAGTTTAATCATCAGGTAGGGAAAGAATATTTTGTTCTTCCTCAAGGACTATATACCGAGACACCAAAAATCATGTCTACTGCAGATCCAATGCGTAAGATGAGCAAGTCTGCTGGAGAAAAGCACTATATCTCAGTATTTGGTGATGCCAAGAGAATCACAAAACAAATTAAATCTGCCGTGACAGATGCTGGTGAGCCGACAGATGTCATGAGCCCTGGAGTAGAAAACCTATTCCGTCTCATGAAAGCAGCTGGTGACTTAGAAAATCATGCACAACTTATGGATGCATACAATGATGGAAACCTAAGATACGGTGACCTCAAAGTAACAGTAGCAGAAGCTATCGTAAAAATGACTGACAAGTTCAAAGAGAATAAGGAGGAAATATTATCCGATAAAAAAGCGCTTAAGGATCAAGTAAAAGCAAGCTCTTATGAGATCCGAAAAAAGGCTCAAGAAACATTGAAGGAAGTTAAAGAATTAGTCGGATTACTAAATGTAAAATTCTAATGAAAATTATAGCAACTGATATTACAAACCTAACGGATGCCCGTTATTTTGCTGCGTGGGGTGTACATATGATGTGTTACAACATAGATCCAAATACAGAGGGGAGTCTAACGGTTCCTCAATTCAAAGAAATAACAGAATGGGTAGAAGGACCACTAACAGGAATTAAAATTGCTGGTCTTGCTGTCCCAGAAACCATGTCGGAAGAAGGGTTAAATATCAAGAATGTAATCATTAGTCCATTTATTGACAAAACAGATCTTCCGTCATCTATAGAAAATGTGTATCGAATATGCACACTAGAAGAAGGCTGGCAAGATGATGATAAACTGATTCTTACACTATCCAAATCGATAGATCAGCTATCAGAAGTTGAAGTTAAATCAATAAAATCAATTACTACTAACAAAGAAGTATTCCTTGATGGCATATTCAAAGCAAGCGACCTACCTAATATTGAATCTTATGGCGTGACAGGTATTGTCCTCAAAGGTGGAGATGAAGAAAAGGTAGGATATAAGTCGTTTGATGAGTTAGATGAGGTACTAGAAGCTTTATTTGATTAACCAGAAAAAGCACTCCTTAGTCAACATACTTTAGAAGAATATCTCTTTAAAGAAGTAAAAAAGATCCTAAGTTTTGACTAGCCTTCCCCATGTGAATGGCGCATTCGCCAATTTTTTTCCAACCTAAAGGTCGAAAATCTGATCTTTTTTGTCACAGGGCGTTTTTATGCAAAAACATCTTTTTTATGACCCCGACGCAAACATCGGAGAAATTAAGTATTAATCTCTACATTTGCACAAATATGAAAAATTCGTAATGTGAAAAGCTGATAATTAGGCTTTGGAGACCAAAGGAAATAAGTAAGATTACTTATTGGTTCTTATTGCCCTTAAATTTTTATTTAAACATTCTGAGTAAGAAGCTTTTGACACTCGAGGAAATGATTAAATATTACCATTAATTTTCAGCAAAATAAAATTATAATCGTATGAAAATTCTTCAAACCGCAGAGAGAGTATCGCATGAAGACATGTCTGACAACTATGTATTTCAACGGTCGCTATTGGCATATTTAGAAGCCGCTAAAATAGTATCAGGTGATGTATTAGAAATCGGAGCCGGAGAAGGATACGGAATAAAGCATATAGCTCCTAAAGCAGATAAATACCTCACACTAGATAAACATCCCGTACACATCGATCCTCAATATACCAATGTATCATTCAAGCAAATGAACATTCCACCATTGGCGGGAATAGAAGATAATAGTTTTGATTTTGTGGTTAGTTTTCAAGTTATTGAGCACATAGAAGCAGATGATAAGTACGTTTCGGAAATTCATCGCGTACTAAGACCAGGAGGAAAATTCATAGTCACGACACCGAATAAAAAAATGAGCATTACTCGAAATCCATGGCACGTAAGAGAGTATGAGATCGAGGAGTTAGTTAACCTTCTAGGAAAGAGTTTTTCTAAAGTAGACGCTAAAGGTGTTTTTGGTAATAAGAAAATAATGGACTACTACGACAAAAATAAAGCGTCAGTCCGAAAGATTACGAGATTTGATATTTTTGACCTCCAACATAAATTGCCTCGTCAGATATTACAAATCCCCTATGATATTCTCAATAGAATGAATCGTAAGAAATTACTAAATCAAAACAATAGTCTAGTATCGGATATCCACTACGAAGATTACTCTATCAGCGAGGCAAAAGAAGGATGTTTTGATCTTTTCTACATCGCCACAAAATGAAATAGATAGTTAATCAGTTATACTATCAAACTATCTTACTTTACTATTTGTGAGTAAAAAAGATCCAAACTTTTGACTACCTCTCCGCAAGCGGATGGCGCTTTCGCCAAAATTTTCCCAACCTAAAAGTCGGAAATCGGATCTTTTTTGTCATAAGGCGTTTTTATGCAAAAACATCCTTTTTATGACCCCGAAGCAAACATCGGAGAATTTAAGTATTACAAAATACTTCCTCTGGATCTCAATGATCTTCATGATCTCCTTGATCTATTCTCGGTTTATGGTATCGGTTTCTATGATCTTGATGGTCATATTGGCTATAGTCAAGTCTAGAGAAGGTTATAATTTATCTTCCTTTTGGAAGAATCTTCCTTATTCAGGTTTAGTCTTGGTTTTTGGAATTATAGCTTTATCTGGAATTAATAGTGAGGATAGCGGTGCTTGGCTCAACCAAATAAAACTAAAACTACCTTTTCTAATACTTCCCATTGCATTTTATATACTGAAGCCCGTTGACAATCAAACGCACCGGTGGGTTCACTTAGGACTTATTGGTGTAATACTTCTAAGTTCTTTTCAGGTAATTGGAAATTTTGTACTCGATTTTGAGGCAATAAGTAGCGGTATCAATAAAGGAAAATCAATCCCTACTCCGATAGATCATATACACTACAGTATTATTCTAGCATATGCTACAGTATCATGCTTTGTGCTTGGAGTACTAGAATCAAAACGAAAGTGGCAAGTTCTTCTAATTTTAATAGGAGTGTTCTTATTCGGATATTGTCATTTCTTATCTGTTCGTACTGGCTTAGCTTTATGTTATGCGGGTATTGGTGTTACACTGTTGTGGTATGTTATTGCAAAAAAGAAATATATAATTGGACTATCCATCTCTGCACTAATCGTAGTTCTTCCGTTTATTGCTTATCATACAATCAAACCATTTCATAATAAAGTACAATACATGATGTGGGATATCGAACAGTATCAAAAAGGAAATGGAAAAAATTATTCGGATTCTGAAAGACTAATGTCTTATGAAATTGCCATTGATTTAATAAAAGATGCTCCAGTAATAGGCCATGGAATCGGAGACCTAAGACCACTAACAACCCAGAAACACAAAGAGAAATATGGTGTAAAGGAAAAGTATATTTATCCTCATAATCAGTATCTGTACATACTTACTGCAGTCGGAATACTTGGCGCACTCCTTTTCTTTTTTGGGCTATTTTGTCCAATACTATTTGCAACGGATCGAAATATATTTTTAGTGTTAATTTTTATAATGTTAGCTCTTTCTTTTCTTGTTGAAAACACAATCCAACGTGCCGTTATTACTGCATTTTTCTTATTCTTTATACTATTGAATTTGGGGTTTAGGTCTCCAACAAAGGTAGATCTAAGCACTGACATGAAGAATTAATCACCAATATCACATCCACTTTCGTTTGTCAGTTTCTATTCTATATAAGAATTCGTCCATAATATCTTGTACTACTCCGCTATCAATATATGGAATACCCACCTTTCCAGAAGCCGTATGTACGATTAAATTTGCTAGTCCGTTTCTTCGTTGATAGGGTGATTGTTTTTTAGACAGAGATTGAATTTTATAGATTGGCAATAATTCAGTTTTATCTCCATAAGTACCTCCCCTGATAACTAACATTTCTTCGTTGTACCCGTATCTTTTTTTCCGAAAAGATAAATAGAATGAAAAAACTATCAATACACCAATAACACCGAAAAATACTGCTTGTGTATTCTGATTAAGAAATAGTAACAGAGAAACCAAGCCAATAAAAACAAGAGATAATATTCCTCCATTTCGATAAAAGTAGCGTTTATCTATTCCTGAATATTTGATATTGTCAAAAGCTTTCTTCCCATACAAGGTGTTTTTTACAAGCTCAATATGTTCTTCTTTACAACTAGGTATTCTGATAGATGTTTTTTTGTTTAACACGATACTCGAAGCTTGTTTGAGCCTAAGGTCTTTGATCCCAATCAGTTTTTTAAGTGGATTGTCTCCCCATGAAACTACCTGAATTTTGTGGTCCAATGCAGAAACATCCTTTTTTGTGAATAATCCTCCATTGATCTTAAATCCGTTTTCTGATCTCATGAATTTCAAGTCGTAGTTGGTGATTACCATTTTGATCATTGAAACTATGAAAGAGAGAAGAAAGAACACTACAATTCCTAAACCAACCAAAATGAGCCCACTATTAACTTGTGACATAACCGTTTCTTCTAACTCCCCGTTGATAAGATCTTCTTGCATTCCCATCTCTTCGATACTCGACCAGATCCACCACATAAATGCTAATATAATTCCTCCAGATCTAAGATGATTTTCTACTGCACCAGCTTTGATCAAATCTAATAAGTCAAGTTGCATGATCGTCTTAAAAACAGGTGTTGCCTTATCTTCCAATGGATTTACAAACTCTAATGAGTCGTCTGATTTTTTGGCTTGTTTTTTCTTTGATAAAAGTAAATTTCTAAGGCTATCCGCTTTTTCGTTCGATATAGCATGAAATTCAAACTCTGCTTTAGCGGAACCTGCTGTATCAATTTTTAGTCTTACTACATTAAAAATTCTATGTATAATATTCTGCTCAAAGTTTATCGTCTGAATCCTATCAAAAGGCACATTCAATTTACTTCGCTTAAAAACACCACTTTCTATGATCAATTCATCCTCGTTGATATAGAAGTAATATCTGAAATAATTGATGATGGAATATACCATTCCCAATAAAGCAAAAACAGAAATTCCTATCAATATATTTTTTCCTTTTCCATCAGAAAACCCCTTTCCAACTAAAAATAGAAGGATAAATGGAAAGGCCTGACGGACCAATATTCTATACGTTTTCAGTATGATTAATAGTATCGCAACTGCAGATTGTCTGGTCGGCTCAGTAAAGTCATGTGTTTGATCACTCTTCTTCATCGATGCCGGTTTTGATAACGATAAAGTCTTTGATTCTTGCTGCGGTTTCTGGTGACAAACCAGATATCGACAGATCACTAGATGCTCCTCCTGCTGTAAATATTTTCAGCTCTGCTAGATTATAAAATCGATCTATTGGTCCTTGAGATACTTCACAATGCTGAACTCTATTAAATGGTACAACAATCGATGACTGCCAGAATAAACCACTATTATAAACTATATCTTTTTGCCTTATAGCGTAGCTTTTTTTCTGAAATTCAAAATATACAAATAGAATAGAAATAAGAGTGAGGACGACTAATACTAGCCAAATATATACTCCATAATCTACCATCCATTCCACATCAAACACATATCGAAGCACTAAAGAAACGATAAGACCAACACTAAAAAATAAAACACTCCAAATGATATCAGCTTTCAATAAGTTCTTTTCCAATGGGCTATATTCCAACGTTGCCATTTGGGGTAAAGAAGCTGGAAACAGCTGCTCATTCGAGAATTCTGGGGTAGCGCCAAAAACTTCTTCCTCTTCTAAGTATGGTGTCATATTTGATTGATTCTATATGGCAATATAATCCAATTGAAATGAGAATGATGACAATTTCGATCAGAATCTCCTATTTGAGGACAAACAGTTATTACCCTAAACTACAAAGAGATCGAAGGCTTTTAAAACCATCGATCTCTATTCTTTGCCCTTGTTTTTTATTTAGCCAACTCGAACGTTCCTGCAAAATATCCAGGTCGTTTCATTGTACTAGATGCTTTCCAATCTTTACTTACGATTATCTTCTCTTGTGGATTATATAAGAAAATTACTGGCTGGTCGTCATACATAACTTTTTGTAGGTCTCTATAGTATAGAGCTCTTTGAGTATCATCTTGTGTTGATCTGATGTTATCTATCAATTCATCCGCTTTTTCTGACCTGTAACTTACATCGTTTGATTTTGCTGGGTCATCGTTTTCACTGTGCCATTTCAGATAAGGATCGTCTAAGGATAAATCCTGCCCAAGTACTAATGGAACAAGATCATAATCTCTCTTCTTAATGTTTTCTCGTTTTGTATCTCTGTATTTCTTAGTTATAATATTGATATTTATATTAACTTTTTTGGCATTTTCTTGAAGTAATAGTCCGATATTTTTACTTAATTCTGAACCAGTTACATGAATATCAAGATCCATCTCTATCTTCTCACCATTAATTTTTTTATCAATTATACCATCATCATTTGTGTCCTTCCATCCTTCTTTTGTAAGAATTTCTTTGGCTCCTGCAATATCAAGAGAAATCGGTGTTAATTCTTTATTATAGTAAGGCTTTTTCTCATTTATTGAACCTACTGTTTGCCTACCTAATCCACCTTCTAGGATATTTATCAACTTAGGTATATCTACTAATTTTGCCAATGCTCTTCTGACGTCCGGATCCGACAACTCCGGCTTAGAATTATTGATTGCTATATAATATAGTTTCATTAGTTCTGGAGTGAAGTATTGGAAGTCATCTTTATACGTTTCATTCTCTTTAAGGTCGAAAAATGTACTTCCACTCATATTTGTGAATACATCAATATTTCCTTCTTTCATTTGACTGATTGTAGCTGTTTCATCCGCTATAAAGTGAAATTTTAGCTCATCTGGATTAGCCATTAAAGAAGGAATATCAGTATCTGAAGCCCAATAATTTTCTTTCTTTTCTAATATTATAAATTGATTCGACACCCATTCTTTTAAGCGGTATGGACCAGCTCCACTTATGCTTTCTCTCGAAAATTTCACATTATTAAACTCCTTTGCAAAAGCGACCAGTTTTGGACTTACGTCAATTAAATCTTTTGCCTTATCACTATCCAATTCGGGAATTGATATTTCATCCATTGCATTCTCCGGATCATAATGATACTGAGGATAAATTTCGACCGTAACAGCAAGTTCTTTTGCTAGTATGTAGTAATCTTTGAAGTAAAAAATAGCCTTTTTATTATTCTTAGGGTCTAATGTTACATCACTAACATGTTTCATGTAGGATCTATATCCAGCCGCATTTGTACTGGGGTGCTTTATTGCTTTTATCGTAAACAAAATATCTTTTGCTGTTATAGGGCTCCCATTATCCCATTTGGCATCATCTCTTATCTCTATTGTATATTTAGTTCCTCCTTTATAAGGTCCATCCATTATTGGCTCTCCGTCTGGAATTGACTTTATGAGTATTGGGCTCAATTCATATGTTTCAGGATGAAAATCTGCCATCGGTGCAAATATATTATGAAAAACAATACGCTCTGTCGCTCCTGGATTTAATAAAGGATTCAGCATGGTCGGCTCTTTAAGCATCGCTATGTCTAGTACGTTATCCACTACTTTCTTAGTAGTATCGCCTTTACAAGAAAGAAGAAGAAGAGAGAAAATCGCAAAAATAAATGCAAATTGTTTGTTCATGGTAGGTATTTTATAAAATATATTCAAGCATGCATGTCGGGATAACTTTAGGTTCTTGATTGAGATTAAGGTTAAAAATAATCAATAATACCAATTCAACGAGAAGAAAAGGTTTATCATTCTTTTAATCAAGGGAAACCCCTACTATTTGGTCAATATAACAGATGTCGATTACATATTTAAAAATATTAACATCTATGGATATGCATACAACAATAATACTTCGTTTCTTTGTGCTATGACATTACTATTAATTTACGCAGCAATATCAATCTGTTTTTCATTTCTATGTTCGATATGGGAAGCCGTACTATTAAGTATCACGCCTTCATTTGTTAATACGGAATTGCAAAAAGGATCCGATTTAGGAAAATCTCTTGACACATTCAAGCAGGATATAGATCGACCACTATCGGCTATACTTACATTAAATACGATTGCTCACACATTGGGTGCAATTGGTGTTGGAGCCGCAGCAACTACTGTTTTTGCTGACCAAGAACCTGTTGGGGGATTTTTATCTTGGGATATGATTGTAGCAGTTGTGATGACGCTATTAATCTTATTCTTATCAGAAATAATCCCAAAAACGATAGGTGCAAACAACTGGAAGAGCCTCGCTCCTTTCACTGTGAAGTCACTTTCATTTCTTCTAAAAGTACTAGCCCCATTAATCTGGGTTTCTCAATTGATAACTAAAAGTTTCAAAAAGGAAAAAGGAAAAGGAGTTCTTACAAGGACTGACTTCTTAGCTCTTGCCAACGTAGGTATGACCAGTGGTGCACTCGAAGCATCAGAATCATCAATTATATCTAACCTATTAGGCATGGATACGCTCAAGGTACAAGATGTAATGACACCAAGAACGGTGATGCAGATGAAAGATGAAAATATGACGATGCAATCGTACTACGATACACACAAACCAATGAGATTCTCAAGAATTCCAATTTTTAGTGGAAAACCTGATTCTATTACTGGTATGGTGCTCAAAGATGATATCCTTACTAATATGGTCGAAGGGAATAATGAAAAGACACTATTAAGTATAAAAAGGGACGTCAAAATGATCCATCAAGATAAAACGCTCAAGGAGTTGTTTAACTTTCTTACCGATGATGATACCCATCTTGCAATAGTCCATGATAACTACGGGAGTGTCACTGGTGTTGTAACAATGGAAGACATGTTAGAAACCATTCTAGGAATGGAAATCGTAGATGAGTCAGATAAAGTAGCTGATCTGCAACAACTCGCGCGTAAAAGCTGGGAAGAGAGAGCTAAAAAACTAGGAATCATAGAATAAGTGATGCCCCACAACAACTAAGAAAACCAAGAATGGCAAAAAGTAAAAAAAAGAAGATTGCTGCAAAAGTCGCAGCCAAGCCGATCATTACTCCTACTAAAAAGGTAATTGTTGAGACTATACCTTTCTATAATTCAAATTTTTGGAATGAGAATTGGTGGAAAGCTCTTTTGATTTTTTTACTCCCTTTTGTACTTTATTATCAATCAACAAATTTTGGTTTTGTTCTAGATGATCAAATCGTCTTTTCGGAAAATAAATTTACTAAAAAGGGTTTTGCAGGCATTGGTGATCTATTGACTACCGAGAGTATGACTGGTTATTTCGGTGAGCAAAAAGATCTCGTAGAGGGCAATAGATATAGACCGTTGTCTCTTATTACATTTGCTATAGAATACGGCATCGTAGGCAAACTAAAACCAGGCCTCAGCCATTTCATAAACATCTTACTTTATGGATTGACAGGTTTATTACTGTTTAGAGTATTGACTATGATGCTTCGAAAACGGGCTGCTGTCACTTGGTGGTTAGCCATTCCCTTCTTAACAAGCCTATTGTATATCGCACACCCTATACACAGCGAAGCTGTAGCGAATATTAAAGGTAGAGATGAAGTTATGGCATTATTACTTTCATTGGCGACTTTGTATGGTGTCTTAAGATACATGGACAAAAAGAGCATTACTTGGTTAATAACATCATGTGCTTTATTCTTTTTGGCACTACTATCAAAAGAAAATAGTATTACCTTTTTGGCCGTCATCCCACTTACTGTATATTTCTTTTCGGAGTACAAATGGAAACCAAATCTCATAGCACTAGGGGCACTTATTGTTACCACAATCGCCTATTTAGTGCTCCGATTTACTTCTGCCGGTATTCCGGAATTTGGCGCCGAGATCAATGATCTCATGAACAACCCATTTCTTGGTATGACTGGAGGTGAGAAATTAGCTACGATCATGTTTACACTTTATAAGTATATACAACTCTACTTATTTCCTCATCCATTAAGTCATGATTACTATCCATATGCTATTCCAATATTGGGCTGGGGGGACTTCAGATCATTGGGATCGCTGTTTCTTTATCTAGTTCTTGGAATATGGGGCATATTGGGATTAAAAAAGAAGAAATTATCAAGTTATGCTATACTTTTCTATCTAGCGACTTTGACTATAGTATCCAATATTGCTGTCAATCTAGGTACGTTTATGAATGAGCGATTCATTTACATGGCTTCAGTAGGACTTGCCCTTTTTATCTCATATTTAATTAGTGAAAAAATAGGTAAATGGAAAGGAAGCACTGGTATAGTAATAGCCACGGCACTATCTGGCATTATGCTAGCAGGTTACTGTGTCAAAACAATCAGTAGAGTACCTGCTTGGGAAAGTGCATTATCCCTCAATACCTCTGCGGTAAAAAATGGGACCAATAGTGCTCGAGCTAATTCATTCATGGCTACAGCTCTTTATAATGAAGGAAAAGAAAGTACAGATTCTGACAAGTGGGATAAACTACAAGAAGGGTACAAATACGCTACTAAAGCTGTAAAAATACATCCATCTTATCAAAATGGAAACTTAATGAAAGCCGGTATCGCTGCTGAGCTATATAAGAAAGATAGGGACGAAAAATTACTCTTAAGTCGATTTGCAGAAGTTATGAGAAAACGTCCTGATGTATCGTATATTAATGAATATATGGACTATCTCGAGAACAGAACGAATGATATGGATTATCTCCTTAATTGGTATGCTGATGTAAGTATAAATGATGTACTAAATAAAGCGAATAGACCAAATTGGGCACTCCACTATCTAAACAGAGCTTATTCTATTGATAAAACTAATAAGAAAGTCTTAGAAGGAATATCGTTGGTGTATAGTGTCCTTGGAGATACCAATAAATCTAATTCATTTAAATCAATGGCCGAGCAACAGAATTAGTGGAGTTTACTAGAAAGAAAAATAGCAATATCTATGGCCTACACCAAAGAGTATATGTACCCAGGCATTTGTAATTTCAAGCGGTAATCTCCAATTTATCAAACTTGTATTGTTATCTTTACTAGATATATTTCTATAAAAATCAATTACATATTATAGGATCACAATTACAACCAAGTAGGAAATCATGATATTTTCATGCTTTCCATACAGCTAATTTTCGATAAACAATGGACCAAAATCTTCTTAATAACATAGCACTAACCATGGTTCCTGATGTAGGGCCAGTAATGGCAAAATTACTAATAAGCTACTGCGGAAGCCCTGAAGCAGTATTCAAAGCATCAAAAAGAGAATTGCTAAAAATACCTGGAGTTGGTCCTAAAACTGTTGATAAGATTATATCTTCAGACACGTTTCCTAGAGCAGAGGAACAGATGAAGTATCTATCTAATCATGATGGGAAAGCTGTTGTCTTCCATTCTGATGAATATCCACAACGTCTTAGACATTTCGACTCATCTCCATTAGTCCTCTACCTCAAGGGCAATATGAACCTGAACCATAAACGTACCGTGGCAATAATCGGTACTCGAAAACCCACAGAACAGGGAAAAATAAACTGTGAAAAACTTATCGAAGGGCTTCAAGAATATAATGTACAAATCATATCTGGTTTAGCTTTCGGAATTGATACCTGCGCACATAAAAAAAGTGTTGAGACCAATACTGAAAATATTGGTGTAATGGGACATGGACTTGATATTCTATACCCAGCAGAAAATCGAAAGTTGGTCAGTAGAATGGTAAAAAATGGTGGCGTGTTAACAGAATTTCCAATAAACACTCGTCCCGATAGAGAGAACTTCCCAATGCGAAACAGAATCATCGCCAGTATGAGTGATGTAGTCATCGTCGTAGAGAGTAAAAGAAAAGGAGGATCTATCATCACCGCAGAATTTGCAAACACATACAGCAAAGATGTATTTGCAATCCCTGGAAGAACTACTGATGAAGCATCTGAAGGATGCAACAAATTAATCAAACAACACAAAGCAAACCTTCTCGAATCGGCAGCTGATATTGGTTATATAATGAGATGGGATCAGACAGATAAGTCTCGAGTGGTTCAAAAAGCTTTGTTTATCGACTTTAATGAAGAGGAACAAAAACTGATTGATATTCTTAAGGCAAAAGATTCTGTGACTGTAGATGAACTTAGTCATATTCTTAAGTTACCCCCTTCTAATCTTGCTAATATATTATTAAACCTTGAATTTAAAGGCGCGATACGTTCATTGCCTGGTAAAAGATATATCTTGAGTTGATTCTTATAAATCATAACCTATGAAAAAGTATATGTTCTTATTTTTTTTGCTCACAGTAGCAATGTTTTCATGTGATACTAGTAGAAAAGCTGTAATAACGGCTGAACCGCAAATCGTTGAAAAAAGTATCTCAAAAGAAAAAGGAAAAGCCAAAAATGTAATCTTCATGGTTGGTGATGGTATGGGTATAACTCAGATCAGTTCAGGTTTATATAGTAACAATAACAAACTTAATCTTGAAAGAATAAGCACGATCGGGTTACATAAGTGTTATGCATATGATAACTTGATCACAGATTCAGCTGCAGGAGCTACAGCATTCGCGTGTGGAGTAAAAACTTACAATGGAGCTATTGGTGTAGGTCCAGATACTATAGCAGTACAGACAATCTTAGAAGAAGCAGAACTTAAAGGTTTGAAAACAGGACTTGTCGCAACATCGACCATAGATCATGCGACTCCTGCTTCTTTTGCATCACATAATAAATACAGAAAAAATTATGAAGAGATAGTGCTAGATTACCTAGATTCTGGTTGTGAAGTACTAATTGGAGGAGGCCAAAAGAGCTTTGATCGCCGAGAAATGGACGAAAGAAACTTAACTCAAGAATTTACCAAAAAGGGATACACTGTGGTAAGTCATGTGGACAAAACGATCAACGAAATTGACATGACCGATGTAGAAAAGTTATTGTTCTATACAGCTGATTCTTCTCCTCTGCCAGTAGCTCAAGGAAGAGACTACTTAAAACCTGCATCCGAATTATCTATTAAACACTTGAATAAAAACAATGATGACGGTTTCTTTCTATTAATAGAAGGTTCTCAAATTGATTGGGGTGGACACGCCAACGATGCCAATATGATAATAACTGAAATGATAGATTTCGATAAAACCATTGGCGCTGTTCTTGACTTTGCAGAAAAAGATGGCAATACACTGGTTGTTATTACAGCAGATCACGAGACAGGAGGGTTTGCAATACAGAAAGGATCAAAAATGAATGATCTAAAAACTGAATTCACATCTGATTATCACACTGGAGATCTTATACCGGTATTTGCTTTTGGGCCTGGTGAAGAAGATTTCAATGGTATATATGAGAATACTGAACTCTATCATAAGATGAGAGCAGCATTTGGCTGGAAAAGTAAGAAGAAGTAAAATTAGCTGAGATTATTGGCGCTGTTCCACATTACTAAACTTTGATTTTCCATTTCGGTCATTTTATCTTGATCGCCTTCTGTTTTATCACTGTATCCAGCCATATGTAACAATCCGTGCGCGATTACGCGCAGTAGCTCTGACTCAAATGTGGTGTCAAACTCTACAGCATTTTCTCTTACTCTATCCACAGATATAAAGATGTCACTTTCTATTTCGTGGCCCTGCTTATATGGAAACGTTATGATATCTGTATAGTAATCATGATTCAAATATTCCTTATTGATTCCCAATAGATATTCATCACTACAAAATATATATGTGAGTTGAGTTATTGTTTTATTCTCTTTTTTGACAATGTCAAGCAACCACGCTGTAATTTTTTCTTCCGCTGGTAGGGCGAATTCTATTTCTTCTTTATGAAAGGTTATGGACATAGCTATATTAGATAATGTTTTGCAAAGGTATGAGTTTTCTAATTGATCACATACTTAGCAGGCACATGATCTGTCAACCAAACACCATTTTCTGATAAATAAAATTTATAACCTTCTGCCGCCATCTTTTGTGCGGACACTTTTAAAATTATTGGTTTCCCTCTTCTACTTCCTACATTTGTGGCAGTTATTGTTTCATGTGATAGATGTACATGTTGTCTGCTCATCTTTTTTAGACCGTTTTCCATTATTAAGTCCAAGAACTTGGCTACAGTCCCATGATATAGAATCTCTGGAGGAAACTCTTCTTTTAGTCCGACATCTACTTTTATACTATGTCCTTGACTTGCTCGTATCTTATCTTCATCCTCATTAAGCGAAAAACGTTTTTTGTTATTTTCTTCAACCACTTGTTTTAACATCAAAAAATCTATTTCTTTCCCTTTCGATTTTAACCCAATAAGTACATCCTCGACAGATGCCCAACCATTTTCATCTAGTGTTAGATCCAAAACTTCAGGTTTGTGACGAAGCGCTAGACTAAGTATTTTTGATATATTAATTATTGCTTTCATTATCTATTATTCTTGTTGTATTTTGTACTAACTCGCTGCAAATCTTTTTCCGAAAAGCACACTATCTGTACCTTATCAATATTATCATTTAGCATCAAAAAAGAAACTATAGCGTATCTCTGAATTGCCGTTGCTCTATCAAATGGAAAACGAAATGCTCCCGTGCTTATATTTGGAAATGCTATTTCTTTTGCTTTCACTTCTTGAGCTAGAACCATACTATTTGAATAGGCCATGTATAACTTTCTATCTTCATTTTTCTCTCCCTCGTACCATACTGGTCCTACTGCATGAATTATATATTTAGCTGATAAGTTGTAACCTGACGAGACCCTTGCTTCTCCTGTTTTACACCCTTTATACTTTGCACAATACATTTTCAATTCTTGGCCAGCTGCTTTATGTATTGCTCCATCTACACCACCGCCTCCTGTTAGAGACTTGTTCGCGGCGTTAACTATTGCATCAATCCTGAGAGTTGTGATGTCCCCTTTTATTACACCTACTTTTGTTAGAGCGCTCTTTATTTTATCTCTTATCTCCATAAGAATGATGCCTAACATATTTTTACCTCTTCCATCGCCACCATCAGCCCAGTATGCATCATTTATTGTATGTTCTATTAGTATTGCATCATCAGTATAAAATAGAATATCAAATACTTCTTGATTTTGTGTCACTTTTGCTATGATTGCAGTTCTCATAACATCGTCTTTTACCTGTTCCCAATCAGGACGTAAAGGGAGTGCTCTATCTCTACCAAATTTTGCTGCTTCCATAGGTGAATTGATTTCTCTCACCCTGTTTTGTAATTTAGGATCCAAAAACTTCATTGCTTGAAAGTAATGTTCACTTGTTTTCCATTCTACATTATTTATCACTATCGGATGTGATGAAAAGTTAGAAAAGCATCCATATTTATCACCTGTTTTATAAAATTTTATCGTTTTCATTTATTTTATTTTGTCACCAGTAAAAAAAGTATCAGTATAATCAAGGTAAATCCCAAGAAAAAGACTTTTCACAATTATATATTATAGTCCGTTATGCCTGCATGTAAATCATCTCTAGTTGGCTTATATATTGTCTCATTCGGAACCTCTAAGTATTCCAACTGATTCTTTATCACATATGAGCTTTGTTTTTTTACAAATGGTGTGATATCAGAAATACTAGTAATCATTTCATTGTTATATTTTTTTAGCAAACCTCCTTTAACTCCAATTTGTATTGCTTTTCTCTCAAGTTTATTGCCATGTGTATCGTGATTAGGGTCCCACTGCAATCTAACTTCACTTATTGCTAGCTTTTCTTTCCATTCCGATTCTGAACCATAAAATTCTGACTTGTACGAAGAAAAAACAGCTTCCTTCAACAATTCTTCCCAGCCTACAGTATTTATTCTAATTGCTAAAATTCGTTCTTGATTCACCTTCGTCGCCCATCCACTTCTATACATCATCCAGAGAAAATTGGGTTTTATCCAAGTCATCCTGGTAAAACTAAAATCATCCCCGCCAAATTTTTGATTTTCTATTGCAAATTGCGCTATTGAGTGTTTATAAGCTTGGTATACAATTATTGAGTCTTCATATTGAAATGCAGAAATGCAATTTCCTTTTTTAGGGAGTAGATTTTCAACTTCTGAATACCTTTTAATATTGATTTTATCAAAGTGGGGTAAATGGTCGCAATAAATCATTTCCTCCTTTTCTATATGATTCTGACTCATATCGTATTTTTTAAATTTCGCTATTTGAAATCTGTTACTTAATATTCGTTTTGTCTAATTCTTCTATAAATGGTGTAATAAATCTTTTATTTCTTGAATAAACGGCAAAAACAATCTCATCAAAAATATTTTTATAATCTGATTCCAACACCTCCTTAAAATATCTGGCCATATCCACAGGATCGTTTCTGAATACACCACATCCCCATGCACCTAATACTAGTACCTTATGGTTATTAACATGAGAGATAGATAAAACTTTAGAAATTCTTCGCTTCATTACTTTTACAATTTCTTCTACTCTTTCTGGTTCTCTATGTTTAACTACACCTGCATTAACGGCTGGTGCTGTTATTACAGATGCGCATACAAGCTTCTCCATATTCTTACCATTCTCATTTTTAAAAATTGGAGTTTCGGGAGTATATATCATATAGTCAGTATAAAAGCATGACTTTACATTTCGGTTTACCTCATAATAATCCGTAGATTTTAACAAAGCAGGATATAAGCCACTTGCTCTAGCAATACTTTCTTCTTGTGCTTGACTTCCCCCTGAAAATCCTCCACCTGGATTTCTAGCTGAAGCAAAGTTTAAGCAGATAACGTGTTTTTTTCCTTCACTATTTAATCTTCTTACACAATCCAATGTTGTTTCACTAGTTACGGAAATGCTGGTTTCAACATTCTTGCTATTTGGTATTTTCTTTTCTAATAGCTTATCCGTCATATCTGGAGAATAGCAAATCGTCTCTTCTATAGACTTTTCTAATTCTTCACTTATTGATATATCTTATTACCACTCGCATTTATGAAATATCCATTATTTAATGTTTCTAATGTTTCATCCGCTATTGACTTATTTATTACTCTCTTATTATCCATTTTCTAATTTCAACTGATCTTATATTGTGTAATTATAACGCAAATATATATTATGTGTCCATAATACGCAAATAAAAATCACTTTTTATTTTATTTCACCAAAACGATAAAAATTAGTTTCCGATTACCACTGGGTTAAACAACTAAATCTATTCCTACCAAAGGAAGGATATAAACTAACTAATAACGGAGATGGGTTTGTAAAAAACAAAAAAGGCATTGCGAATATTCGCAATGCCTTTTCAATATATATTATACAGAGTATTCTAAGCCTCAACTTTCGTTTCTGGCACCTCTTCTATATCATCGTTATATTTTTTTCGGATTTTCTCTTCTATCTCGTCAGTAACTTCTGGATTGTCCTTGAGAAACTGCTTCGCTGATTCTCTACCCTGTGCAATCTTTGTTCCTTCGTAACTGAACCAAGATCCACTTTTTCCAACTACATCTTGCTCAACACCTAGATCTAATATTTCACCTCTTTTAGAAATTCCTTCACCATACATAATATCTGCCATTGCAATTCTAAATGGTGGTGCAAGTTTATTTTTCACAACCTTCATCTTTACGGCATTACCCATAACATTACCCTCTTTATCCTTGATTGCTGAACCTGATCTTCTGATATCGATTCTTACAGAGGCATAAAACTTAAGAGCATTTCCACCAGTTGTTGTTTCTGGATTACCGAACATAACACCTATCTTCTCTCTCAATTGATTGATAAATATGCAACAACATCCTGTACGACCGATCGTACCAGTAAGCTTTCTCAATGCCTGTGACATTAACCTTGCTTGAAGACCCATCTTAGAATCTCCCATTTCTCCTTCTATCTCAGCCCTAGGCACTAGTGCTGCCACTGAATCAATTACAAGAATGTCTATCGCTCCCGAACGGATTAAATTCTCCGCAATCTCCAATGCTTGCTCACCATTATCTGGCTGAGAGATCAAAAGGTTTTCTGTATCTACTCCTAATGCCTCAGCATAAAATCTATCAAATGCATGTTCCGCATCAATGAAAGCTGCTATACCACCAGCTTTTTGACATTGAGCGATAGCGTGTATTGCAAGAGTTGTTTTACCAGAAGATTCTGGACCATATATCTCTACCACTCTTCCTTTTGGAAAGCCCCCTATACCCAATGCAATATCTAATCCGAGAGAACCAGTTGATATTACCTCTGTTTGTACTACTTGCTTGTCACCAAGCTTCATAACAGTTCCTTTTCCGTATGTCTTATCTAGCTTATCAACTGTAAGCTTCAGCGCTTTTAGCTTTTCTTCTTTTACTTTTGACATGGTTATATTTTAGTTGAAATTTTTAACAATTGTTTACTTCTTTTTGGAGCTCAATCATTGGCTTCTTTGAAGTAACATATTATAAGAAAACAAATATAAGAAAAGAATCGATACTCCTTTTTTATATTCAATTAGTAATGAAGTGATTCTTGATTATAAAGAGATGAATCACAAAGTTGTTCTAGCAATCAAACTATATTTTGTTATACTCTTTCAAAACAACTTTGGTTTCCACCTCTCTAATCAATTAACCTAAAATGGTACAGCTTCTTTTTCTTGACGCGATACTCTCATAAACTCATTGACCTTTACTTCTGAGATGTATCTCATGTTCCCGTCCTTGTCCTCATAACTTCTATGAACTAGTTTTCCTTGGATGGCAACTTCACTTCCCTTTGAAAGTTTTTCAGCCATCATTTCCGCTGTTTTTCCCCATGCAACCAAATTGTGCCATTGCGTATCTGTGACAGGCTCGCCCTTGTTGTTTTTGTAATAATCATTAGTAGCAATTAAGATTTTTGCTACTTTGCTTCCAGATGCTAATTCTTTTAACTCCACTTCTTTTCCTAAATTTCCAATAAGTGTTACTGAGTTCTTTAATGTATTCATAACGTGTAATTT
Source organism: uncultured Saprospiraceae bacterium (assembly GCA_938003955.1). Taxonomy (GTDB): domain Bacteria; phylum Bacteroidota; class Bacteroidia; order Chitinophagales; family Saprospiraceae; genus CAJXUU01. The sequence goes on from CALKXE010000166.1 coordinate 33,635, forward strand.
TTATATCCCACAGATCTAGCGGGATGAGTAATAAATAAAAATCAAAAGCCGTGTGGCCCTTTAAATTTGTTGACGATGCAAATATGAGAGGAGAAGGAGGAGATAGTCGTATTTTAAACGGGTATACACGGGTATACATGAATATATCTGGATATATTCGACTATACTAATCTGAAATTTATCGATAACTAATTGATTATCTATGCTTTACACACAAAAATTAGCTTATTTTAAGAACTTCAAGAATTATACTCAAAAAGTGCCTTTATTATTATAACACTGAAAAAGATGAAAATATGATCAGTGATCAAAACAAAATCATTACATATAATGATTGCCATAGTACTAAACCAGTAGACCCAAGATTCAGGAAAAAATAAAAACTTAAATTCAATATGTCTGCAAAGAAGTATTGACGAAAAAAGGCAAAAAAAAAGGACCTTGAATTAACAAGGTCCTGTTGACATATACAATAAGGGTGTCTATCGTATGTCTTAAACGTTTTTAATCTTTCTTGTAGGGTAAGCAACTTCTATTCCTGCCGCACCAAATGCTTTCTTAATTTCTTTATAAGAATTGAAATAAACATCCCAGTAAGTTGCGTCTGTTGCATAAGGTCTTACAGCTAGAAGAACATTGTTTTCATCAAATTTTTCTATCTCGATAGTTGGTTCATCCGGAAGACTCTCTTTTACATTCTTAAGTGCTCCTTTTATAATATCCTTTACTTTATCAAAATCTTCTTCATAAGGCATTGCAACATTCAAATCAACTCTAAGCTTACCGTTCGCTGTTAAGTTTGTCATTATACCGCTTGTTGCTATTCCATTAGGCATTATTACTTTTTTACCATCAAGAGAAGTAATAACTGTATTGAATACCTGAACTTCATCAACATGACCTACAACTCCTTGGATATCTACTAAATCTCCAACACTATATGGTTTGAATATCAAAACCATTACTCCAGCTGCAAAGTGACTTAATGTTCCTGACATAGCTGCTCCAATCGCAAGACCAGCACCAGCAAGTAATGCGGCAAATGCAGTTATCTCAATTCCTACAACACCTGCTGCTGTAATGACAACTAATACTTTAAGAATTACACTTACTAAAGACTTTAAAAATGGAACAAGGTCCTTATCAACACCTGACTTATTCATTGATTTACCAATCATCTTGGTAATTAAATTTACAATCCAGAAACCAATGATTAATACGACAATTCCTGCTATGATTTTTGGCGACCAAGCAAGTACAGTGTTCCATAATGCTGATAAGTCAATTTTTGATAAATCCATTTCTTTTTTTTTATTTGTTACTTAATACAGATTAAGACACAAACTCTTTGAGGAAGTCACAAGGAAAAGTTAAAAAGTTTAAATTTAGATAAAGAAACCAGCTAAGAAATAAATACCTAGTTTTTGAAAAAATTTATTCAATTATATAGTTTGCTTCTAACAAACGTCACCATGATTCTCACATTTAATCATAAATAGTCAATAATAGTAATATACTATTTAGATAATTAACCATAATCTGAGTTTCTATTCAGTTTCTGTAGTTTACAGACTATAAAAAATTCTAAATTAGTAGTGTTTCAACATTTAAAGTGAATGTTTTATTGTTATTGTTTATAATACTGAACAAAACACCAGTAAAGTGGAATATTAATGAACACAACTTGCATTATTAAATAAACCGTTCTATATTTGTATTATCAAATCGTTCAAAAGTGAATGAGTATAAAATAACATTGTGAGGTGATGAAATTGGCAGACATGCCCTCCTGTCTCGGGGGTGGAGAGTCCGCGATAAACGTTAGGTAATGGGTGGACCACATAAGATTTTCCCTAATTCGTAAAAGATATTTGCTTAACAGCTAAGCGCTCCGTGGAGGTTCGA
>CALKXE010000167.1 GCA_938003955.1 uncultured Saprospiraceae bacterium
GGTGGTGTTAATATTTTCCCGCATGTTTTTCTATCGAAAAGCCAAGCTATAAAAATATTAACTGGACGTGCGTTTGCTTGCAGTGCTGTGTTAATAACAAATTGTACGGAAGAAGAAATTTCAAACTAAGATACTGGCAATACCGATAAAACAAAATTACTGATAAACCACGTTGATGCGCTATGTAGTCAATAAAAGCATTAAGATTATGATCTAGTACATGTTGATCTCTATGAGATTATGATTAGCCGTTCAGCTTAAATTGCCAGGTTAACTTGGAGTAAGTCCTTTATTTTTGCTAGATTGGTTAACATGAATTCAGAGAATTCATCCTATTGTAGTTATTATATCTAATAATGAATTGATCTCAGCGAGATCACCGATGGTGCTGTGCAGTATGTTATACACCATAGTACTTATTTAATTAAGAGTAGTTTTGGGCGCTATATTTAGATTAGAAACAAAGGGGGTGGTGTTAATATTTTCCCGCATGTTTTTCTATTGAAAAGCCAAGCTATAAAAATATTAATTTTGCTTGCATTTATTGATTAAGAGTATTTTGGGTGCTATATTTAGATTAGAAACAAAGGGGGTGGTGTTAATATTTTCCCGCATGTTTTTCTATCGAAAAGCCAAGCTATAAAAATATTAACTTTGCTTGCATTTATTAAGAGTAGTTTTGGGCGCTATATTTAGATTAGAAACAAAGGGGGTGGTGTTAATATTTTCCCGCATGTTTTTCTATCGAAAAGCCAAGCTATAAAAATATTAACTGGACGTGCGTTTGCTTGCAGCAAGCCACACTTACCTCATCTTAGGTCTTCTTCTTTTGCTTTTGCCTCCTTGCATCATTTGTTGACCTCTTCTGCCCATACCTTGTCCAGCTTTAGCTTGGCCTCTATTTTTGAGTGCTTTACCAAATTCATCAACTTGTTGTTTTAGTTGAGGTTCTGTTAAGTTTAGCTTTTTAGCATCTCTATGGTAGTTCTGCGCAGCAGTCCACTTATTCTTCTGAGCACTTATATTTGCTAGTTGGAGTAACACCATTCCTTTTTCAGAATCAGCTGGATCAAGACTAAGTGCCTCAATTAAGTGAGCTTCAGCACCATCCATATCTTTTCTCTGCATAGCAATAGTACCTTTTATTATATAATAAACAGGTCTGATCGAACTAAGAAGGAATTTAGGGAAGTATGTTAGATTTAGTCTTTTTTCAGCACCATCTAAGTCCATCGCTTGGACCATCTCGGCGGAAGATTGTATTGTTCCTAATATAAAATAACTAGCTAGAAGCCCTATCCCGATAAGCAGAAATATAAAAGCATACCAAAATCCTTGTGTAAATGCGAGTATGATACCACCTCCTAGAAAGAGCGCAATAAGGGCAAATTTTAGATATATATTAATTTTAAACATTGTGTCTTTATTGATTTGTACTGTAAAGTTACATTTTATCTTTTGGAGATATTAGAAAGATAGCAGAGATTCTAGAGGAAGTTTTGGATGAGATTTATAGAAACTAGAGTTTTATACATTGCATGACATAAATCATCAATATATAGATCCTTATAAGACAATAGTGATTGCATCTAGAATGTATTTATATTTACTATTCATAAATCAACAACAGCAATAGAAATAACTTCGTTAGTACTTATAATTAAGCTTAATATATTGATCGTTTACTTAATGAAATCAAGGAAATATTTGTTTGCAGCCATTTTTGTCTGCCTGTCTTTGTCGTGTAGTCTTGCGCAATCAGATTATATGTTTGAGGTGTTAACCATAGACAGTATTTCTTCTGATTTTATAGATGATAGATTTGAAAATTCACTTGATGCAAAAGATTCTCTATCATTTATTTCGTTGGTGCAAGAAGATATTACTGCCTTATGGGCTGATGGTTTTATGACTGCTTCATTCGATACAGTGTTGATTGGTGATGAAATGATTAGTGCATATGTGTATATTGGGGAGCAATATGTTTTTGGTGATATTGAAGTCACTAATGAGCAGCAGGGTATCGTCAGCGCTGCAGGACTCAAAAATGTACGATGGAAAGATAAAACGATCAGCCAGTCTAGGATTAAAAACTACACTGAGTCTCTTCTTGTGTATCTAGAAAATAATGGATACCCCTTTGCCAAGGTAAGATTAGACAGTACGAAAATAGAAGATGGACGATTGAACGGGAAGTTGAAACTTGACAGGAAAAAATTTGTTCCTTTTGACAGTCTCAATTTACATGGTAATATCGAAATAAGAAATAGTTTTTTAGATCGATATCTAAATATAAAAACCAAAGATCCTTATTCTAGAGAGAAAATTAATAATATAGTTCGCCGAATAAATGATCTACCATATCTGGAATTGGACAGTATGCCTATCATCAAGTTTGCAAATGATTACGCACAAGTTCAACTTTATCTTAAGCGTAAAAAAGCATCGCGATTTGATTTCCTAATCGGAGTTCTACCTACTACAGTCGCTGGTGAAACCAAGTTTAATATAACTGGAGAGTTCACTGCGGAGATGTATAATAGGCTCGGACAAGGAGAGTATATTTATGCTAATTTTCAACGAATCGCACCGACGCAACAACTGGAATTAAGATTCAAATATCCTTATCTTTTTAATTTGCCAATTGGGACAGATGTCAAAGGAGGGATCTATTTTAATGAAGAATTTAGAGAGACGATTTTTGATGCTGGAATTTTATATCAATTTGATGGAAGTTCTACTCTTAAGGCTTCATGGAATAATAAATCTTCTCGTTTGATTGAGTTAGATACAGCAAGTATTATCAGTAGTAAAATGCTTCCTAGTAAGTTGGATATTACTTACAATGGTGGAGGACTAGAGTTTGCTTCTAGTGATCTAGATTACCGGTTCAATCCATCGACAGGATGGGATGTTAGACTAGGAGGAACTGTAGGTGTCAAAAGTATTATAAGGAACAATGCGATCGAGGCTCTTTCTAATGATGATGCTAATTTTAGTGCCGCATATGATTCTTTGACATTGAATAATACATTCCAGACTGAAGCGAACCTTTCAGCTGCACTCTATATTCCAGCTTTCAAAGTAGCAACTCTAAAGCTAGGAGTGGAGGGTGGATTACAATACAATGCAAAGCAATTATTTGATAACGAACTGCATAGGATTGGTGGTAATAAACTATTAAGAGGGTTTGATGAGCAGAGCATACTCACAGATAAATATTTAGTTTCTACTGTGGAGTTTCGCCTTTTATTGGATCGGAATTCCTATCTCAGTTTTCCATTCATAGATTATGGAATCACACATGTCAAAGATGGTGAAGATCAGATTTGGGATTCGGCAATAAGTTTTGGAATGGGAATCAATTTTGCAACTCCTGCAGGTATATTTAATGTTTCTTTCGCCGCTGGTAGGAGGCTTAGTAATCCTCTAGATTTCGGAAATACTAAGTTGCACTTTGGTTATGTGAGTTTGTTTTAGATTAGCCTTAGTACTTTCTAGCTCGTATAGCCCGAAGTCTTAAGAAGTTCCTCTGTTTACTTGCTTCCAAACTGATACTATCATTTTTATCGGCAACATGAAAATAACCATCATACCTCCAGTTCCAAAAAATAAAAATTGATATTTAATATACTTAGAAATCTCCATTGCTCTATCAGGAGTTAAGTGGCTTAGCATTCCTATATGTTCTTGTTGGTCGATATAATCCTGAAAGTCAAATAAGCTATCCATAGCATAGAAAAATAAAACGATGGGTATAAATACCAGCGCTACCTTTACTTTTTTATTATTCTCAAGGAATGTATACTTCAATAAAAATATATACCTCGTAAATGTGATAAAAAGTACAATGAAGAATATGTTCTGGACGTAAAATATATATTTATCACCTACTGTATTATAAATAGGTAAAATGAAAAGCACGACTATAATAATTGTTGCAATCCACCAGATAAGTTCAAGTAGTAATTTTTTATTCATTTGCTGATTGTCTAAGAATCTTCATGTAAATATTACAGCAGCAAAACTAATCCTTAATTGGTCAAAAGTACTATTCCTTTTGTCTGTTCTACATCATATTATTAAGAACAGATTAGCCGTTGTTTAACCAGTTTTTGAAAATCTTGACTCGATCTCGGCTCACGATTACCTCAAATGTCGGTGTCGGTAATAATTCTAGCTTTAGTCTACTATTGAAATAATCATGGATTCCATTAAGAGAATCTACGGAGACTAGCATCTTCCTGTTGATTCTGTGGAACATTTCTGGATTGAGAGCACTGCATAATTGATCAATAGTAGAGTCAACGATATGTTTAGAGCCGCTCTTGTGTACTAGAAAAGAATATCCGTCTTCGCTGAAGAAATAGGAGATGTCTTCAGCTGCGATTACTATAAGTTGTTTACCCTTTTTTACCAAAAATCTATGTTTGTAGCTTGGCTTTTCTAATGCTTTTAATAGATAATTCATGTCATGATTCACTGGATCATGACTTTGATTCCAATCTTTAAATTGCTCAAGCGCACTATTCATGTCTACCTGGTCGATTGGTTTTAACAAGTAATCTACACTGTTTACTTTGAATGCCTGTAACGCATAGTCGTCATATGCAGTCGTGAATATTATGGGTTTTTCTATTGTTACAGATTTGAAAATTTCAAAACTTAATCCATCACCCAATTGGACATCCATAAAGACGAGATCATAATTTTCGAAGCTTTTGAAGAACGCTATAGAATCTTCGACACTGTCTAATATCTCAACGACCTCGATATCCAATGTGCTTTCTGAAATCATTTTGACCAGTCGTTTTGCAGCTGGTGGTTCATCCTCAATAATTATTGCTTTATAAGTCATATCGTCTTGCCCGTTGTGGTTAGTAGTGGTAGCGTTACAATGAAATGTTGAACTGTACTTATAACTCCTACTTCTTTGTCTGTGAAAAATTTATATCTATTTTTTATATTTTGAAGGCCTAATTTTGTGCTTGTGCCAACTGTCGATTTCTTTTGTAAATTGTTCTTTACGACTAGGTTCTCGTTTTCCATATACACATCAATATGTAGTGGTTTTTTGCTAGTTATGATATTGTGTTTTATCGCATTTTCAAATGTAATCTGGAGAGACAGGGGGATGATTAACTTATTATGATCTTCCTCATTTACGTTAATGTTTATATGGATGTTTTCTCCAAATCGTTCTTTCAGTAAGTAGGTATAGGAATATAGATATTCGAGCTCTTTCTTTACCGATATTAGTTTTTGGTCTTTTATGTCTAGGATATACCTATAGACTTTCGATAGGGTAGTTACGAACCTTACACCTCTATCGGGGTCTTCTGGTATTATAGAAGCTAGTGTGTTAAGACTGTTGAATAGGAAGTGAGGATTTATCTGATTCTTTAGCCCTTCTAGCTGCGAACTGATGTTTTCTTTGATTAGAACTTGTTGTTTTATATTACTTTTCTTTAATTCAGCAAACAAATATGTGCCCTCATAAATGGACATCACAAGAATCAAAAACACAAAAGAACCAATCGCTTCTAAAATTTCTGGTGGATTTAGCCCGGGAGTAAGATAGGCATGCATGATCGGATCTATAGTAAGATCAATAAGGGTTTTTAGTGTAATGAAACAAAAAAGTACTGTAGGTATAAGTATGATATATCGTTTTCTAATATTATCAAATCCTGGGTATCGTTCAGTGAAATATAGGTGCAATGCTCTAAAAAACACCCAAAACATAGATGTATAGAAAATCGATATCAAAAAACAGCCAGTAAACAACATTTGCATATTGTCTTGTAATACAGCACCAAAAAGAATGAGATCCATACCCATGGAAACCAGAAGTATACCATGGAATACGAACCAACGATCATCGAAGCCAAGTACGGGTTTTGTATTTTTGAATATCATTTAATAGTTTAGTATTTGTTGCAAAATTAACAAATTATCAAAACTGTATCCGCCACAAGATATCTGGAAAGAATCCAGATTGTAATACAGTGTTTACTTCTCCAGTACTTCTATTGTATCTCTCTGTAAATGGATTTTCTCTATTAAGTATGTTTTGGAAGTCTAATGCAAATACTTGTGATAATCCTCGTTTACTATTTATTCTAATTCCGAACTTTACATCTAGTCTAAGGTAGGGAGAGAATTGTTCTGAGAATGCGTTTGATTCATCTCTTATTTCGGTGTTAGATAGCTGAGAAGCGGCCAAGTCTATTGGCGTATAATATCTTCCGCCGGCAGTAGTAACTTTGAAGTCTGTTGTAAATGCGTAGCTTTCATTGACTTGCCATTCCTTTCCAGCTAATAAGTTAAGGACGTACTTATTATTGAAAGCTGTATTTCTTTCAATATTGTCGCTTCCTGTATACTTACTCTGAAATATAGAACCTGTGAGTAGCCCATAATATCCACTACTATAGAATTTCTCAACAGTCAATTCTACGCCATAATTTTTTCCAGTACCCTCATTTATTAGGTGCCCAGTTTCTGGGAATACAAAATCGGCTCCAGCATTAAGTAGAGAGAAAGTGGATTCGAATCTATCCACAGGAACATCGTAGAGATGCTGATAGTAAGTTTCAAATTTCAATCTCCAGTCCGCAGCGGGTTTATAATCGTACCCAAGAACAAAATGGTGTGCTTTAGTGAAATCTAAAGCTTCGTTTTGTGATGAAAATATTCCATTTTCATCCTCCGAAAGTATAAAAAGTATTGGCAGTGGCTGGACTTGACTATGATGTCCATATCCGAAGTTAAGAGTCGATTTTTCAGTAAGGGTGTAGTTTGCAGCGGCTCTTGGTTCTATAATAAAATCATCGTTGAGACCGAGATATTGTCCATGGAGGCCTGCATTTATGATCAACTTCTCGGTCAGTTTGTATTTTGATTGGATGAATGGCTGTACTGTTAATACTTTTCCATCGATATCTCTTATTTTTTGCCAGTCAGGCAATCCATCCATATCGAGATCTGGGTTTCCTTCTCTATCATTGACGGTAGATAAAATTGTAAGTTGCTCTAGTGTGACACCCGCTCTAGTTGTTATTTTTGAATTATGCTTTATGTTATAGTAAGACGAAAGTGCAATGCGATCTGATTGATCTGATACATCTGTATTATTGTATTTTTCGAATGACTGATTAGGGAAGTAGCGCTCAATAGAGAAATCATTCTCTGCTCTTGATAATGAAACAACGGTACGGAGATAGCTATTGGGTGAAACTATGATATTATGTTTGACTCCTATTATGCCTAGTCCAGATTCAGCACGACTATCTTCATCTGCTTCTGCAAAAATATCGGTCGCATCAATTTCTGAGGCTAAAAACTCAATATCACTAGTGCCGCCAATTCCAAATATTGAAAATTTACCTATTGGAGTTTTCGCAAAGTCAAACTTAAATGATAAATCTCGATAATCTGGAGTTGCATTAGTGCCAATATCTAGCCCTAGATTAGTCGCTAGAGCAACAAATGAGTGTCTGTAACTTACCAAAAATGAACTTGTTTTTGATTTGTTGAGTGGTCCTTCCACCATCAACTCTAATCCACTAAATGCGGCTAGCTGAGCGGTAACTTCGAATTTGTCCTTATTTCCATTTCTAAATCCTACATCAAATACTCCAGATAATGCATTACCATACTCAGAAGGGAATGCGGAAGTAATGAAGTCAGAATTCTTAAGTAAATTAGTATTTAGCGCACTGACTGGGCCACCAGTTGTACCTAGCGTGCTAAAGTGATTCGGATTAGGTATTGGTACTCCTTCTAATCGCCATAGGACTCCTGCTGGACTATTTCCTCGTATTACTATGTCGTTTCTTGAATCGTCGGCTGTCGCGACACCTGCAAAATTACTTACCAATCGACTAGCGTCATTTCTGCCGCCGCTATATCTGGTTACCTCTTCTAGTGAAAATGTTCTAGAACTAATGGATGCCATCTCATTTACAGATTTATCTTTTTCTACTTCAGCTGTTATGGTTATTTCGTCCATTACATTATAGCCTTCTGATAGAGATATCTCTAATTCTACTTCTTTTCCAGCGCTGACCACTACATTTGGTATTGTCACGGTATTATATCCTAGGTATGAAACTTCTATTACATGTCTACCGATCGGAGTGTTTGGGAGCTGGAATAGTCCGTCAATATCGGTTACTGTGCCTGATGAGCTCTCTAAGGATACTAACTTTACATTTGCTCCAATCAGTGGCATTTCAGAATCTGTGTCCATAACTATGCCTTTAACCGTCTGAGTTATTTGAGCGAATCCAGTCAATTGGAGGCAAAAGATAAGGACTACTAACAATAGAATTTTCTTAATCATACGAATAGAATTTATCAGCAAAGATGAATTAAGACTATAAGTTAGATAAGGACTATCAGTTGGAACGTAGATTTATATTTATGAATTGGTATATAATAGCAATGACTTGTAGGTTGATATAACTTTAATAATGAAATGAGTGGGTAGATATCCAAAGGACTTCAGAGAAGTCCAACTATGTTAGCAATTTCAGATTTAAATCTTTGGCGACTTCAGCGAAGTCGGACAATCATCTAGAATATAGTACGGTTGCGTATCAAGAATTCATTTTTAAAATGATGTGTTGAAAAGAAAACTAATTCAAAATCAATAGAATAAGCTAATCCGATTTTGTCCGATTCTGACTGGATCGACATTCAAAAACCTAATTGTGTTTCTAACATAATCTGACTATTCTCTAGTCAGTGGTTACTATCTTACTTTGATACAATTGAAAACATAATTTACTTATATGATTCGTTGTAATTCCGTATTATATAAAAATGTTATACTCCTTGGCTATATTATTGTCAAGGAGTAATAAAGTTGAAAAATAAAAAAAGCTCTTGCGGAAATGCAAGAGCTTCATTTATATTATCAAGCGAATAATCGCTTTTCTGTTATCTTATTAGAATTTAGGGCAATAAACACCTCTACTTTCTGGTCCGCATATTTCATATACTAATGAGAACTCAAATGATCCATTTCCAGATCCTGCAGCAGAAAAATCAGATATCGTCAAATCGTAACTGAACCCTATGCTAAATTGATCATAGTTGAATCTAGAAGAAAGAATAATTGCATCAGAGTGCAATCCACCTTCTACTTTAGTACCTAATCTGTACCAAGCTCCTATTTGAAATGATTGATTAGAAGTTCTACTTGGTCCCATTGCGAATCTTAGAGAAGCACCACCATTAAATTCTTTGTGTGGTCCTTGAGACATAAACACGAAGAAAGGCAATACGCTCATTTTTTGAGCAATGGCGAATTGAGCACCACCATGAATAGTCATCCTACTGTATAGAGACACAGGATTAGATCCTAAGAAACTTACGTTTGGTTGATTCAAGTGATGAAGAGCTGCACCAATATAATAGTTAGTCTTTTCATCCAAGATACTAAACCACATAAGACCTGCAGCAATATCTGGATAGATAAAGTCACCGTCAAAGTCAACTTCACCAGTCGGTCTTGTAGGATCGAATCCATTAGCGTCTATCTGACTAGGCCATCTAAGATCTTCTTGGCTTATTCTTCTTTGAGTTAGAGCTGCATCAGCACCAATAACTAGGTAAGATGCACTTTTTCTATATCCAGCCATCTTCTTACTATAAGAAAGAGACAATCTTCCTTGTGTAGTGCCGAATCTAGATTCTCCAGCAACATCACCCCAAAGTGATCCTCCGATACCGAAGTAATCTTCTCTACCGACAGGCATTTTCTGATCGTAAGACACTGAATATGTATTATAAGCATTCGCACCTAGAGCACTTGCCCATTGGTTACGATAGTTTACAATCATTCTTGTTTTACAGTTATTTACTCCTGTCATGGCTGGATTAAGATTCAGCGGTGACATGTAGAACTGTGTAAAGTGGATATCTTGGGCAGTACTGGTAAAACCAATCATGAGGCCACAAGCCACAACTAAAAGTTTGTAAAAACCTTTCATTTAATCTCTATTTTAATATCATTCACGAATAGGTAAAAGTCAACTGTATTTTTATTCGCACGGAACTGCTAATGTAGTAATATTCATTTAACAAAACAGAAAATTCCTAATAGTATTCTCTCAAACAGTAAAAAAAGTTTTGTTCATTGTCGTTTTAAGACAACTAGAAGACACTATTTATTATTTATTCTGAGGTCTATATCCTCTAAAAAATAAAGAATTTTTAATCCTGCGTCTGTATATGATACGAAAGGTTAGCGTCTTTAGTTAGGATGAAATAAAAAAAAAGACAGCCTCTCGACTGTCTTATAGACCTTGTTTTAGATCAAAACGTTGCTAAACATCCTAAATATTTAACAAAAATGATCGTAAGCCATTTTTAAGTTCTCTGCAATTTTGTCTGCAGTTTGTCCTTCTATGTGTCTTCTTTCTAGCATATGCACTAATTTTCCATCTTTGAAAAGTGCAATTGCTGGTGATGAAGCTGGGTAAGGAAGTAAATGCTCTCTTACTTGTTCAGTAGCTTCTTTATCTACTCCTGCAAAGACAGTATATAAGTTGTCAGGCTTTTTATCATTCTGGACAGATATTTTCGCACCTGGTCTAGCATTTGCGGCTGCACATCCACACACTGAATTTACGACAACAAGGGCTGTTCCTTCTTGAGATGATAATTTTTCATTTACTTCTGTTGGTGAAGTCAAACCGTGAAAACCAAAATCTGTTAAATCTTTTGACATTGGTATGGTTAATTCCGCTGGATACATATTTTAATATTTTTTGTGTATACTTGATTGATAATTAGAATGTTGTCTTATTATTGTCATTATTTCTTGAGAATAAAAAAATCAACTAATTGCTATAACATAGGATAAGATACAAAGATTTCAATATTTTTACTTTTATTATCGTATTTGAACCCCAAATTCAATTTTACAACAATATTATGACTAAAAATTTACTTGCCATCGTCCTACTCTTGATTTCATCCGTCTGTTTCGGACAAGAAAAAGTAATAGAGGAGAAAACAGAAGAGCAGACAGGAGAAAAAGTTGAAGAGAAAGCTGAAGAGAAAATAGAGAAGGTATATCAGACGTTCAAAGATACCAGAGTAATCAATGCACACTCAACAGAAATGCTAAAAGCTGGCTATATGGACTTCCGTATAGGTCACCGTTTTGGAGATTTCGGAGGAGCAGGAGGAGGCTGGGAAACTTTTGGGGGATTAGAAAATGCTACCGATGTAATGATTGGGTTCGAATATGGACTTACAGATAAATTGATGATTGGTATTAATAGAGCCAAAGGAAGTGGTCCGCTAAGACAAAATGTAAACGGTATAGTTAAGATAAGATTGGCAGAACAAGATGTGAATGGTGATCTTCCATTTAGTCTTGCTGTTTTGGGACAGTCTAGTCTCTCTACAATGCCTAGAAGCCAAACAATAGGACAGATTAATTTCTTTTCTAAGTTTGCTCATAGAATGTCATACCACGCAGAAATTATTACGTCACGTAAATTTTCTGACTATTTCTCACTTCAACTAAGTGGTGCATGGACGTATAGAAATATTGTTCCATCGTTGGATAAGAATGATATCGTAAGTGTTGGTATCGCGTCTAGAATACAATTGACAAAGAGTATGGGGATAATCTTGGATGGTCGTATCGTATTTTCCGAATTCCGAAGCCCTGAATCTGGATATTATTCACCTGTAGGTATAGGTCTAGAATGGGAAACTGGAGGCGGGCATGTATTTCAAATGAACTTTACGAATGCTACAGGCATTTCACAAACAGATTATATACCATATACTCAGTCAAATTGGTTTGATGGAGAATTTAGATTAGGGTTTACAATCGGAAGACAATTTAAAATATGATTAAATTATATAGCATATCGGCAATTTCTTTGTTGTTTGTAATGGGTGTTTTTTTATCTGGGGCGAATACGGCAGAGGATATTAAGTCGGTAATTGAGGTGCTAGAATCTAAAGGCGTAGATTACAGCAGCAAGAAGCCAAATTTTAATATCGCTGGAGTAAGTGCCGAAGCTGGAAAGCAACTATTTCATGAAGGGTTCTCTCAGAAGCCAAATGGCGGAAAGACAAAAAAGCAGAGTAAGCACTTTGTCTGTACGTCTTGTCACAATGTAGAAAAAGAAGACCCAGATTTAACGGTTTCCGATCCACAAGCTAGACTTATATACTCTAATGAAAAAGGGCTGCCTTTTTTACAAGGGACCACTATGTATGGCGCAGTTAATCGAGATACCTATTATAATGGAGATTACGATAAGAAGTACGGTGACCTAGTTGAGCCTGCAAGGAACGACATTAGGGGTGCTATCCAGTTGTGTGCTACAGAATGTGCACAAGGGAGAGAACTGAAAGATTGGGAATTGGAATCAATCCTAGCTTATCTTTGGACAATAGAGTTGAATGTAGAAGACATTGGTCTTACTGAAGAAACAGCATCGAATATGGATGCAGATGGCATACGAGCCAAATATTTACAAGGAAGCCCAGCTACATTTTTGCCGCCGCCACCTGATAGGAAAAATGGTTCTGGTCTTGTTGGTAACTCTGAAAATGGAAAGCTGATCTATGAAAATAGTTGTCTTCATTGTCATTATAGAGGAGAGTACTCTTTCCTCCATCTGGACAATAGCCGACTATCATTCAAACACCTGAAGAAAAACATAAGTAAGTACAGTCGTCACTCTCTTTACCAAGTTACAAGATGGGGCGTGCCAGTAAAGAGTGGAAAGCGATCATACATGCCTCAATATACTGAAGAAAGAATGAGTAAGCAGCAGCTAGCTGATCTGAGAGCATTTATTGAAGAAGAGGCGAGTTAAGATGAGTTTCATAATCTCAATTCTCTCAATCTTGAAATCTAAATAGTATGACGCCAACGGATATAGTCTCTACTCAAATGTATGATAATGATGCTTTTTCAAAATGGCTCGGCATTGAACTTGTAGATATCCAACACGGAGAATGCGAGATTAAGCTTACCGTTCGCAAAGACATGTTGAATGGATTTGGAATCGCACACGGAGGTATTACATATTCTATGGCGGATAGTGCGTTGGCTTTTGCGACCAACTCTATAGGTCACCAAGCTGTATCTATTGAAACGAGTATTTCACATACATCAAAAGTAGTAGAAGGTGATGTACTAACAGCGAAAACGGCACTTGTCAATAAGACAAGGAAATTCGCTATCTATCATGTAGATATCACAAACCAAGAAAATAGAAGAGTCGCTACATTTAAAGGCACAGTCTACTACACGGGTAAAGATTGGTAGTATAACTTGAAAGTTATATTGATATACAAACAGTTTTCGTAAAGCATATAGCCAATGTCGTTTCGAATTTATTCGAAACCAAAAAGAGAATTTGCACAGCAAAAGTAAATTAGCCTAAGCATTATATAAACAACCCAATTTCTAGAATTGAAAATTCAACCTCGAAAAGCAAAGTGGTCGAATAGTCAAAAGCCTAATAGTCTAACCTCGAGCAGTCTAACCTCAAAAAGCAAAGCGGTCGAATAGTCAAAAGTCGAACAATCTAACCTCAAATAGTCGAACATAACATACAATTTCATTTCTAAATTTGGTCATCTCCCCTTCATTGTAGTATCTTATTGCTTATAATAAGAAATCATGCAGATAAAGGAAAATACAGGTCAATACGATGCTATCATAGTAGGATCTGGAGCGGGAGGAGGAATGGCAGCCAATATCCTAGCGAACAACGGATTGAAGGTAGCTGTAGTAGAAGCTGGAGGATATTTTGATCCCAAAGATCCCAAGACGATGACTCAGATGAAGTGGCCATGGGAATCACCAAGAAGAGGAGCCAGTACCAATCGTGCCTTTGGCGATTTTGATATGTCATGGGGCGACTGGGAGGTAGATGGAGAGCCGTATACTACGAAACAAGGAACAGATTTCAGATGGTGGAGATCAAGAATGCTCGGTGGTAGAACCAATCACTGGGGTAGGATATCATTGAGGTTTGGACCTAAAGATTTTAAACATAAAGACGTTGATGGTCTTGGCGAAAATTGGCCTATTTCCTATGAAGAGGTCAAGCCATTTTATGATAGACTAGATAAGATGATCGGAATAGCGGGTACCAACGAAGGCTTACCCAATGACCCAGATGGATTCTTCTTGCCACCACCAAAACCTAGATTACACGAACTATACTATACAAAAGGTGCTAGGAAGACGGGGATTCCTGTAATTCCAGCAAGGATATCTATTCTAACTAAAAGGATCAATCCAGAGAGAGGCGTTTGTTTCTACTGCGGTCAGTGTAACCGGTCGTGTAATGCGTATGCGGATTTTTCTTCTGGCTCCTGTTTGATATTTCCAGCGATGAAAAGTGGTCAGATAGATCTATATACAGACTGTATGGTGAAGAACATTACGACTGACTCCGAAGGTAAAGCAACAGGTGTTTCTTACATCAATAAGGAAGACATGATGGAATACGAGATGAAGGCCAAGGTGGTTGTGCTCGGTGCATCTGCATGTAGTTCGGCTCGGATATTATTAAATTCAAAAAGCAAACAGCATCCGAATGGTCTTGGTAATAGTAGTGATCATGTAGGTCGATATTTGCATGATTCGACTGGTTCTGGACTGTCAGGTTTTATCCCAGCTTTGATGGATAGGAAGATGTATAATGAAGACGGGACTGGAGCTTTGCACGTATACAGTCCTTGGTGGGGAGATAATAAGAAACTTGACTTTGCGAGAGGATATCATATAGAAATGTGGGGAGGATTAGGAATGCCTGCCTATGGATTTGGCGGACAAGCCACTCAAATGAATGAATATATAGGCAAGCAAGTCGGTGGATACGGGGATAGTCTGAGAAAAGATGTCAAACGATTCTATGGATCTACGATTGGTATAGCGGGAAGGGGAGAGTCGATTGCGATGTATGATAACCGTTGTGAGATAGATCCTGATCAAGTAGATCGTTTTGGAATTCCTACATTAAGATTTGATTATAAATGGTCTGACCAAGAACGAAATCAGGCGAAACATATGGTCGATACATTCGAAGAGATCATTCATAATATGGGTGGTGAAGTAATGGGTGAGAAACCTGGGAAAGATAAAGATTACGGACTATTAGCTCCTGGCCAGATAATCCACGAAGTAGGAACGACTCGTATGGGAAATGATCCGAATACTTCAGTAACAAACAAATATCAACAGCTTCACGATGCCAAGAATGTATTTATAGTAGATGCTGGTCCGTTTACTTCACAAGCTGATAAAAACTGCACATGGACGATACTAGCACTCAGTATGCGTACATCAGAATATATAGTTGATCAACTCAAAAAGCAAAACATATAATGGATAGAAGAGATAGTTTAAAAACACTACTGATTGGTGGTATTGGTGCTACTGGTCTGACTATAGCTGCAGTAGGATGTAAAGAAGATGGGCAAGTGAATGTTCTTGAAGCGGAAGTGGTCGATGGTGTATATGGAAGAACAACTGCAGAGCAAGAGCACGATACAAAAATTAAGGCTGATGGTCGGTTTTTCTCTGATACGGACCTGTCATTGATTGCGATTTTGTGTGATTTGATATTACCAGCCACAATTACTGCAGGAAGTGCCACGGATGCTGAAGTGCCAGCCTTTATTGATTTCATAGTGAAAGACCTGCCATATCATCAGATCCCGATCCAAGGAGGATTGATGTGGCTCAATAGTAAAAGCAACAAGAGATTCAATAAGATATTCGAAAGTTGTTCAGATGCTCAGCAAAAGCAAATTTTAGATGATATAGCATATCCAACTACAGAAGCTACAACACAATATGACGCAGGTAGAAAATTCTTTGGACGATTTAGGAATCTAGTGTTGACAGGCTACTATACTAGTAAGATGGGAATCGATGATGTAGGATATGTAGGTAATAGGGCTAATCTTTGGGATGGTGTGCCAGATGATGTGTTAGCAAAACATGGACTATCATATGATGCAAACATGAAAGGAAAGTACGTAAATCATGATACTAGGGATACGCAAGCTGAGTGGGATGAGAAAGGGAATTTGATTACATGATTTATATTAATGCGTGTGCGTAGAAATCACTTGAAATTAAACGATTAAAGAGGAAATGAAGGAAAATAATACAGATAAATTAGCCGAACAGAAATCATTGGATATAGCAAAGAAAGACAAATCAACTGCTATGATTAATGCTGTTTTGATTGGGCTATTTGTTGGAGTTATCGTTTGGGGAGTTGCGAAAAATAACATTGGATTTTTTGGCTTGATCGTTCTGTTTTTTGCGTATAGATTTTTTAATAAACCTAAAACGGATTAAGTATTGAAAAGAAACACAAACATCATTTTCTTGATTCCTTTTATCTTTTTGATAACTGGATTGTTGTCATGTCAAGACAGTATTGATGTAGTGTGTTACCCTACACAAGATGGAAATAGCTTTATAGGTTTGGAGGGCAGAGGTTATATTGATACTTTGATATTATTGCCGTACTCTTCGGAAGTACTTCAACAAAGCATTACTCCTGATTCTATTGTGTTACTACTAGGAACGCCTCGATTTTATGAGTATCTCTTTATAAATAGAAAAAATGATGAGTGGCAAGTAGATAGTGTGAAATCGGGTAGTATTTTTTCTGAAATGTGGGGTGGTGCTACGAGGAGTAATAATGAAGTAAGAGATTCAAAGCACAGATTTTCACTTACTGATTCTGGAGTAGTAGAGTATGTCACGGATAACAATAAAATACTCAGAATACCTTTGAGATTAATTCAGAAAAGGATTCCATCTTGGTTATATGAAAAAGAATCACAAGTTCCACGGTTACTAACATTACCACCTCCGCCTCCACCACCACCACCACTTCCTCCGGTGCCTCTATTCCAACTTGAGTTTGAATTAGAAATAGATTCTTTGAGAGCAAATAGAAAAGAGAGAGTCAATTTTTTTAAGTCAAAATTGGAGAAATCTTGTCTACCAGATTCGAGCCTAGTAGTTGTTCAATTCGTGTTAGAGCAGACAGGTGAGTTAAGTAAGTTTAATATAGTGAAATGTCTGAAACCTGATCCGCAATTGAATGAAGAGACAGTAAGCTGCCTCGAAGATTTAGTAGATGAATTAAATCTTAATTTCGGAGAATTGAAAAGAATACCAGGTGCACGGGGAGGAGTAACTAAGTTACAGTTGACTATACCTCTTAAAAAATTCTAGAAAAGCTCTTTCGGTCTTTAGTTCTTTATATGAATAGTTAGAATCTTCTTCTTCTTCTTCTTCTTCTTCTTCTTCTTCTCAGAAAGTTATTGGTTCTGATTCCGCCTATACATTATAACTGTTTTTAAAGATGGTATAAATGTCAGATTATTCGACAATAATACAACGTGCAATCAAATATAGTCATATATTACGACATTAGTATGTCAATTAACTCGACATCCGTAATCGACTAACAACTCAATTTGCACCTAAACGCCCACTCATACTATTCCCTCAAGTACGGCACGTTATCGCCCAATCAGCTAGTAGCTCAAGCTGCTGCTCAAGGAATGACCCAATTAGTCCTTACAGATATAAATAACACATCTTGCGCATTCCAATTCATAAGAGCCTGCAAAGAACATAACATAAAACCCATACTAGGGATAGAGTACAGGCTAGACAACGAGTTTCTCTATCTCGGTATCGCTAAAAACGAGGAAGGATGGAGAGAACTCTGTGCACATCTCACACACTATTCTATGGAGAAGGAGCAACTGCCAATCGTCGCTCCAGAATGGAAACATGCATATACGGTCTATCGAAAGTTACCTAAAGGGATCAATCTACTCAGCAAACATGAATATATAGGTGTACGCCCAGGAGAAGTGAATCATTTGTACTCATCTTATCTGAAAGACTATCAAGAAAAACTTGTTGTGTTTAGTCCGATCACTTTCCTGAATAAGGACGGATATCGGACGCATAAGCTCCTCCGGTGTATTGATCTCAATATTGTGATCAGCAAGTTAGAACCGACGATGTATGCGAAATCAAGTGAGATTATACATACTGAAGCAGTACTCTTGCATGCTTTTCAGCAATATCCGCAAGTCATAGCGAATACGCAATCTATCTTAGATAGTTGTGAGATCGATATGACGAATGATTACAACCATAATCGAATCACCTTTACCGGAAGTGCAAAAGATGATTATGACCTACTTAGAAAACTGGCTTTTAATGGATGTGTTGCCCGCTTTGGAAAGGACAATAAAAAAGCAAAAATTAGAACAGAGAAGGAACTCATAGTGATAGAGAAGATGGGCTTCAGTTCTTATTTTTTGATTACGTGGGATATTATACGATATGCGCATTCTGTAGGATATCATCATGTGGGGCGGGGTAGTGGAGCGAACTCCATCGTAGCGTTTAATCTTAATATTACGGATGTAGATCCGATGGAGTTGGATCTGTATTTCGAACGATTTATCAATCCTCATCGGATGTCGCCACCTGATTTTGATATAGATTTTAGTTGGGATGAACGGGATGATGTGACGGACTATGTATTCAAGCGATATGGGAAGGAGCACACTGCTTTGTTGGCAACATACAATACGTTCAAAGGGAAGTCGATCATCAGAGAACTGGGAAAGGTATTAGGTTTACCCAAGGCGGATATTGATCTCATTGTAGATTATCCGAAAGCAACGGACCGGCACCATCATTTTGGGAAGCATATATTCCGATTTGGGAAATTAATCGAAGGGTTTCCTAATTACCTATCGATCCACGCAGGGGGCATACTGATCACAGAACGACCGCTTAATTATCATACAGCATTGCAGATGATGCCCAAAGGTTTTCCGATTACGCACTTCGATATGTACGGAGCTGAAGATTTTGGATATCATAAATATGATGTACTAAGTCAGAGAGGATTAGGACATATCAAGGATGCAGTAAAACTCGTAGCGAGCAATCAAGGACGTGCGATTGACATTCACAAAGTAGAGGAAATAAAGAACGATCAGAAAGTAAAGGCGCAACTGAGATCGGGGCAGTGCATTGGTTGTTTCTATATAGAGTCGCCTGCGATGAGAGGATTGTTGACCAAGCTGAAGTGTGATAATTACATCCACCTCGTAGCAGCGAGTTCTATCATAAGGCCAGGAGTCGCGAAATCGGGTATGATGCGAGAGTATATTAGTCGTTCGCATAATCCGGATAGTTTTACTTATATCCACCCAGTATTCGAAGAGCATCTGGGGGAGACGTATGGTGTGATGGTCTACCAAGAAGATGTGATGAAGATTGTCCATCATTTCTCGGGACTGGGTTTGGATGAATCGGATGTGTTACGTCGAATCATGACAGGGAAACGTAAGAACTCTGATACATTCGATAGGTTGAGAAATAAGTACTTTAAAAACTGTGAAGAGCGAGGATATCCTGACACACTATCGATGGAGGTCTGGAGACAGATCGAGAGTTTTAGTGGGTATTCATTCTGTAAGGCACATTCAGCAAGTTTTGCGGTAGAGTCATTTCAGAGTTTGTATTTGAAAACCTATTATCCATTGGAATTTATGACTGCGGTGATCAATAACTTTGGTGGTTTCTATCGTACGGAGACTTATGTCCACGAAGCAAGAATGTGTGGCGCCAAGATAGAGCCACCATGTGTCAATAATAGCACCAATCTTACTAGTATATATGGAACGACAATCTATATCGGATTCATACACATCGCGGACTTGGAGAAAAGAGTGGCTAGGAGGATCGTTGATGAAAGAATAAAGCATGGAGATTACCATGATCTGAAAGACTTCGTGAATAGGGTAGATATATCCAAAGAACAACTTGAGATATTGGTGCGGATATCAGCATTTCGATTTACAGGCATGAATAAATATGAACTCATGTGGGAGAAAAATGCGGTGCATAATCCAGCGGTGAAGCAAGCGCAATACGCCACGTTTTTCGATGTAGAGACAGAAAGTTATGATCTACCGATTCTAGAGGAAGGAAAGCACGAACAAGCATTTGACGAAATGGAGTTGTTGGGCTTTCCACTATGCTCTCCATTTGATCTTATAGCCGAAGAAGTAGGTCAGACCGTATTGAACGATCAGTTGAAATCATATATGGGGAAGACGGTGAGTATCTTAGGTTATTATGTAGCGCGTAAGCATGTGACCACAGTAAATAAACGGCATATGAGTTTCGGCACATGGCTAGATAAGAAGGGGAAGTTTTTTGATACAGTTCATTTTCCACCGTCGTTAGCACGCTCACCATTTACAGGAAAGGGCTGTTACTTGATCAGAGGTAAAGTAGTAGAAGATTTTGGCTTTCCGAGTATTGAGGTGTGGACTATGGAGCGACTCCCGTATGTGAAGGATGAGCGGTATTAGAA
>CALKXE010000168.1 GCA_938003955.1 uncultured Saprospiraceae bacterium
GTTTCATACATAGTAATGAAGACAATTTGCGCAGCATAAACGCACAAATTGAAACTCAGGGATTTAAATATATTACAAATTATAATATCAACACTAATCGACTAAAAATGTATTGACACATCGTAAAAATATACTTTGTAATTGAAACTAGCACAATAAGTGATGCATTAGTTTTGTCAAAACAAAGTAAAAGCCAACTATAATTTTAGTTTTGGGACTCACGAAGACAAATATTCGTTGAAACAACACTAAAATTAATTTCCATCCATTCATCATCATCAATATAAAACTTATTTAAATAGAGTTAAGAATATATTATTTAAGCTAGCCAGTGCATCATTATATGCTTAAAATCGGTTATAAGAGTATTAAAAATAATAGGTAAGCATTGGATAATCATGTAAAACTGCTAAGTTTATGGTCAAATGCAAATAAAAAACAAAAGTTGACAAGATGAAAAAGATATTGATCCCATTTTTATTATTAGTATTTATGTTTTCCTTAGTGGATGATGCCTCTGCGCAAAGAAGAGGAAAAAAGAAAAGAAGAACCGAGGAAAAAACAGAAGAAAACGATAAAAAAAGAAGTTCTAGAGATGATGATGATGAAGACTATGGTCCATCAGGGTTAAAGGAAAAACTAAATACTGAGATCAAGATTGGAAATTTGAATTTCTTTGGTAATCAGTTCTCCCTTTCACTTAAGTCTAACTTAGGCTATAAACTAAACAATACATTTAGTGCTGGACTTGGTGGTAAGATGTATTATGATTACATAAATATTCTAAATAGTTCTGATGACTTTCATTTTACGAGTTTCGGAGGTCTTGCTTATGCTAGAGCAAAAATCACAAAACAGCTATACGTGCAGGCAGAATATAATGTACTGAGTCTAGAATATGCTCAAACAGTGACCTTGAGGGAAACTTTACTTTATCCATCCGCAGGGATAGGTTATATGTATGAAGGATTTAATTGGAGTTCAGGAATAGAAGTATTGGTTCCATTTAATGATGTTGTTAGAGACAGAACTGGTATCATTGAATACTGGATTACTTTTAGCCACAACTTCTAATGTTTTAGAATATCGGCTCATTCAAAACTACTTAATGTAGTGAGTTGACCTCTACATGTATAAAATAAAGGACTATAATAAAAATTTCGTCGGTCAAGGCTATTCGGTAGATAGTTAAAGCTTGCAAAGTTGGAAAATGAATATTCATCCACTTATAAAGCTAATACTATGGACAATGCTCACTATGAAATAGAATCAAATCAACTTTTTTCGAAAAGTAAAATTTGGGACCTTAATAGAGACTTCTACCAAAAAAAAGGACCTCGCGCCTTTAGCGAAGAAATAGTACCTCACAACCTAACAAGCAGCTCTTCAGTAGGTAAAACTTATGCGCAACTTATATTTGGGTTTCTAAAAGATCTATCCGCTAAAGGAAAAACAACTGATACCGTTTATATTTTGGAACTTGGTGCGGGTCATGGCCGGTTGGCATTTCATATTCTTGTACATTTAGACAAGCTTATTCTTGCGACCAATAGCAAACTTCCACCTTATTGTTATGTACTAAGTGACATAGTAGAAGATAATCTTTCTTTCTTTATCGACCACCCTCAGTTCCAGTCTTATTTCAAAAAAGGAGTTTTGGATGTATCATATTTTGATGCCGTCGAAGGAGACGCATTGCATTTGAGATACTCAAACCAACATATAAAATCGCAAGAGCTCAATCAGCCAATAATAGCACTCGCAAATTACTTTTTCGATTCTTTACCCACCGAATTATTTTTAGTTCGAGACAAAGAGATTGCTACCTGTTCCATTTCTCTATCGACATCCGTTGATCCAGAGAATCTAGATTCAGAGGCATTAATAAAAGACTTAGATATAAATTTTCAAACTGGAGTAATTCCCGTCCCTGTATATGACAACCCTCTCATCAACGAAATACTATCAGAATATAAGGATCAAATCAATCAGACATATTTATTTTATCCAGTTACCTCAATGCAGTGTATTGACAACGTGAAAAATCTATCAACAGAGGGACTTTTCTTATTATCACTAGATAAGGGATATCATCAAGCTCATGATCTTGAGAATAAACCTTTACCGGAAGTAATCACACATGGCAGTTTTTCTATTTGGGTCAACTATCATGCACTTGGACTATACTGTTATAAAAAAGGTGGTGAAAGTATGTTTCCAACACATTCTACTTTTAATTTGGAATTGGGAGCCATGGTGTTTTTAGATCAAAGTGACTCATATTCTGAAACCATAAGCGCATATCAAAATTTTGTAAACGATTTTGGACCAGATGACTTCAATACTATAAAGAATCTTTCCTACTCCAATGTTGCAAAACTAAACGTGGAGGAATTAATTGCCCACTTTCGCCTAAGTGCTTATGATTCTACATACTTCGCTAAGATGTTACCACGCCTCAAACAAGTATCAAGCTCTATTACTCACAATGAGCGTACTCGAATATATGAGACGATGCACAATGTATGGAACATGTACTTCTACATAGGTGAAACTTTTGATCTTGCCTACGCCATGGGAGGGCTTTGTTATGATTTAGGCTATTATAATGATGCATTGATTTATTTCGACAATTCGATTAACACACATGGCCACAAAGCAGATACTTATTATAACACTGCGTTAAGTTATTATCAACTGAGACAAGACCAGATGTTTTTCAAAACATTAGAAGAAGGGAAAAAAGCTTTTCCTGGTTATGACCGGTTTACCGAATTAGATAAATTGGATGTGAGTTAATCGTAACAACAAAAATAATACTGTCGATATTTAATTTTTACTCGTTCAACGTAAAATAATTATATCTCGATTGCATTCAATAAAACACATTTACAAAGAACTTTATATATTTGCGCCACTTTTGACTATTGAACGTCGTTTTCAATATTCAAATCAACTTTATCAATAAAAGAAGAGAAATGAATCTTAAAGATATATTAGCAATTAGTGGACTTCCTGGACTTCATAAAATGATGGATTCAAGAGGAAATGGACTATTAGTACAAGGAATGGATGGTGGAAAAACTAAATTCTATTCTATGCGAAAGCATCAGTTTACTCCAATGGAGACTGTAGCGATATATACGATGAGTGACACGATCGAGTTAAGTGAAATATTCCAAAGAATGTTAGACCAGGTTGTTGAAAACCCACCTGCAGGCGTTAAGGAAAGCAAAGAAAAAATAGAAGATTACTTCTCTAGCATAGTCCCTGATTATGATGAAGACCGTGTTTACGTTAGTGACATGAAAAAAGTGATTAAATGGTTTGCCATCCTAAATGAAAAAGGATATTTGACTATGGAACCAGAAGATGAAGAAGAGTAAAAAACTCTAAACTTCTTCTGAAACCAATGAAATAATTCATAAGTTATTCTCCAAACGATGTAAAATACGTTTGGATGAATGTGAATTCATTTCTATATTGCTACATGCTAAAAAACCTCAACACCAAGGATGCTTTCTCTCATGCTTCTAATTGTGCAGAAGTAATGATGTCCACTTACAGTTTTTTCATGGATAATAAACTGTGGAGAGGCTTTTTTAAACATAAGTGGATCGCTCTAGCGACTATAGCGATTTCAATACTATTCAGCTACTGGATGATATGTGACGTATCAACTTACTTCACTTCTCCTGTTGTAGATATCCCTATAAATGATGCTGGTGTTATTTCTGATCAAATGAGCGATGAGTCTAAAAGAGAAAATGCTCAAACTGCAATATCAAGTGGATCAAAATATCTCCTCCTCATCATTCTTGAGATAGTTATTTTTTATTTTTCGGTTAAGACTATAGAAATACTATCTGGTAAAGAACAACCAATAAACATCTCCAATTTCTGGAAAGCGGAAATTCGAATGATTAAAGTCCTGATTCGTGGATTTGTGCAAGCTTTAGTTGTTCATATTCTTCTCTCTATATTGTTGGGTATTTTTGGCGTACCTGCAGTTGTAAAAAAGGTTGCCATGTTCTTCGTTTATGCATTCTTTGTCGGACACGCTTTTTTTGATAATTACAATGAGCTCCACAATCTATCTATAAAAAATAGTGAGATCACGACAAAGTATCACTTCGGAGCTACACTTGCCTTAGGCACAGTATCTAGTATATTATTAATGATCCCAATAATTGGACCTATTATAACACCTATTTTTGCCGCGCTTACCGCTAATATCTATGGATATCGTTATAGATTAAATGAAGTAATATTAAAACAATAATTGAACATTTAAGTCCATGACTGATTGAATTTGATTTAGATCAAATTCTCATTCTCTCGAAATTTCAAATGAAAATTTCCACCTATGAACCTACTCTCTTAGATTCGTCTTCTATGCCTGTCTTTCTATTTCTTGATTTCACATTTCTGTTACCAAAATTATAACTTACACTGACCGCGATTCTTCTGCTATCCCAATTACCATTCCCTTCTCCAATCAGTCCATCAAAGTTAGATACACCATCCCAACCAGATTGATAGAAAATATCATTGGCGCTTAATTTCACGTTCATCATATCATTGAAGAACTTCTTCTGCAGACCAAGATTAAGAGCCCATGTCGCATTGTACTTAAATACTCCACCCCAAACTCCAGGACCAGAATAATACCCAGAAACCTCTCCCGTAAATCCTTTTGGAAGGGTAAATGTATGTTGTTGAAACATTGAATAAGTAAATGCCTGAATATCTACTACCGCTCCATCACCATAGTCAGCTTGATTATTAAGGTAACCACCGCTGATGTTTACAAATGCATTCCACCAAGGCTTAACAGTAAATGGCAATGCTGCATTAAAACCATATATAGATTGTTCTGCAAGATTTGCCCAAGTAATAAATCCAGCTCTAGGGTCTTCATCATCCGGTGCTATTAGTCTTGTAATCTGATTCGTCGTCTTACTATAGCTTAATTTGAAATTATACCTATAATTCAGTGTATAGCCAAGTTCTACATTATTTACTATTTCTGGATTAAGAGATTCATTTCCTTTCATGAATGACAACTCACTCAGTTGTACAGTAAATGGATTCAAGACATTGTAATCTGGTCTATTGATTCTTCTACCGTAGTTAAGCGACCAAGTCTTATTGTGTGCTTGTTGGAAAGTAAATCCTGCTGATGGGAAATAATTTGTATAATCCAGATTTACAGGATCTTCTTGTAGTTCCTCCTTAAATGCTTGCAAATCACCTACTGCATCTGTTTTCTCTACCCTAAGTCCTGCAGACATACTCCACTTTGTGTTTATGACTCTTTGATAATTGGCATATCCAGCATATACATTCTCATCATATAAAAAGATGTTTGACCTTACGTCATCTCTTTCTCTTTGACTGTTTTCGATATTGTAAAACAAGAATGAATTATCTGTAGATACTTTACTGAACTTTGACCCTAGGCCTATTTTACCCCCGAATACATCTGTTTCATAATCTATCTTACCCGTATAAATATCAATATTGATCGGCGTATCGTACTCCGTCAAAACTTCCGTCAAAAGTGTAGTCTCATCATCCAAATAGTATCTATTAGGTTGTACATATGCATAGTCGTTTCTATATCGACCGTAATCCATATCAATATTTAGCGAATGTTTCTTATTATCGAATGCATAGTTAACATTATAAGTACTTTGGTCTCTTGTTTGATCAGATGCATTTTCTGCAATTAATACACTATCAATATTATTCACATTACTTAGAGCAGAAATTTTAATCTTATTGTCAGAATCATTATCACTTGTCTGATTCTGTCCCGATACTAAGAATCCAATCGTCTGATTTTTACCTATAAAGAAATCAGTACCCCATCTATAATTTATCCCAGTAGTGGCATTCTTCATAAAATTGGTTTCATCAAGAAGTAGTCCATTCTGATTATTTCTAAATGCCATTTCATTGAAACTTGAACCACCATTATAACCGATAGTTCCAAAAGTATTCAATGCTTTATTTCGATAATTCCCAACTGAACTTATATTTCCTTTTCCGAATCTACCTTTACTTAATGATCCACTGATCGAGCCATTCATACCGTGACTTTTATCTCTTTTTAGTCTTATGTCAATAATCCCTGCATTTCCTTGTGCTTCATATTTAGCACCTGGATTAGTGATAATGTCCATTCGATCTATTTGCTCGGCGGGTAAGTTACTTAAGTAAGCAGTAAGATCATCACCTGTCAACGGCAATCGTTTTCCGTCGATATATATAAGTACACCTGATCGACTTAGTACAGTCACGTTATTATTATTATCAACAAGAACTCCAGGAGCCTTTCTTAGTAGTCCTAATGCATCATCTCCGGCACTATTGATCGTGCCTTCTACGTTGAATACTGTTCTATCTGGCTTAACTTCAATGAGTGCACGTCTTGCCTTCACAACAGCTGTTTCTAACTCTACAGAATTAGTCTCCATCATGAAATCCGACAATACAATGTCCTCTCCTTTCATAGTTATTGGATCAGACTTGTAATTAGTGTACCCAATAAAGCTTGCTTCTATATAATACGATCCATCCTCCAAATTCCTAAAAGCAAATTTACCATCATCGTCTGATGATTCTACTTTTATCATTTTGGCATCCGGAGAAGAATACAAAACAACATTGGCAAACATGACCGGTGTTCCATCACCATCCAACAACTTACTCGATAGACTATTTTGAGCATTGATTGCTATCGAAGAAAATGATAAGAATATTAATAGTAGTAAATTTTTCATTTGCAGGTAGATTATAGATTGAATGCAAAGATTACATTTCGAATTATTATTATATGTATCTATTAGATAAAAGATACAAATTCATCTATGCATGTGACAATTATTCTATGTTTCGTGCTATTAATGTGATATAAATCGATTTCAATCTTGATTCGTATGCGTTCCCTTTTCTATTTCATAGCTGAGACGAATGATACTAGCTTCATCATATACAATTACAACTAGTTGTATGACAAACATCAAAAAAAATGTAATTTTACCTTCTGTAGCACAGTTAAATGAGCTTCGGAGACAGTTAGGAAAAAATAATTAAGAACGTTGAAGTACGTTTTACTGCCTTAAGTTTTTATTAAGATGCAGATTGACAAGCTAGAAAGATCCCAGAGGATGATAGAATCGTGGCTTTAAAAAAAATGGAGAAATTGATCGGCTTTTGTAGAATTTATTGACTGGCTTTTGTAGCATTTATTGACTGGCTTTTGTAGCATTTCAAAGAAATGCGGGAAAACAGTCAAAAAAGAAATGCGGGAAAACAGTCAAAAAGAAATACAGGAAAACCATCAAATGCCGGAAAACCATCAAATGCGGGAAAACCATCAAATATGGAAAACACGATTAAAAATAAATGGTCGATCTTATTGGAAATAAAATTTTAACCATATGAAAGTCTGTATCGCTGAAAAACCATCTGTAGCTAGAGAAATAGCTGCTGTAATCGGAGCCAAATCAAGAAGAGATGGTTACTTCGAGGGCAATGGCTATGCGGTAACATGGACTTTTGGTCATTTTTGCTCTCTTTATTCACCAGATGAATATAAACCAAGCTGGAAGCGGTGGGATCTGAACTCTCTACCAATGTTACCTGAAAAGTTTGAGACTCGATTGATAAATGATTCGGGTGTAAAGAAACAATTTAAGGTTATAAAGGGCCTATTCAAATCAGCTTCTGTTGTCATAAACTGCGGTGATGCAGGAATAGAAGGAGAACTCATTCAAAGATGGGTTATTAACCAAGCAAAATACAAAGGTCCTGTCCAAAGATTATGGATTTCTTCCCTTACAAATGAGGCAATCAGAGAAGGCTTCGGAAAGTTAAAACCCGGAAGTGATTTTGATAAACTGTACTACGCTGGTAGTGCCAGAGCGATCGGCGATTGGCTATTAGGAATGAATGCTACTAGACTCTATACACTAAAGTATGGAGGATATAAACAAGTGCTATCAATAGGCAGAGTACAGACTCCTACCCTAGCAATGATCGTAGAACGTCATCATGAAATCAATAATTTTGTCTCGAAGCCGTTCTGGGAATTACAGACGATATATAGAGACACTGCATTCAATAGAATAAAAGGAAGGTTCGAAAAAATAGAGGATGGAAATACAATATTAGATAAGATAAAAGATGCTCCTTTCGAGATCGTCTCAGCAGATAGAAAAGAAGGTAAGGAATATGCTCCTAGACTATTTGACTTAACAAGTCTGCAAGTATTCTGCAACAAAAGATATAGCTATAGTGCCGATCAAACACTAAAACTCGTTCAGAAACTCTATGAGATGAAAGTCGTCACTTATCCAAGAGTGGATACTACTTATTTGCCTACTGATCAGCATCCCAAGATCAAGGGTATAATGCAAGGAATGAAATCATACAGTCAGTATACTCAGACCGTATTATCCGCTCCGATAAAAAAGACCAAAAGAGTATTCGACGATAAGAAAATTACGGATCACCATGCTATCATCCCTACTGGTAAAGAATCACATCTTGATGGTGGACTTGCTAATGTGTATGATGTGATAGCGAAAAGGTTTATAGCGAACTTCTATCCAGAATGTAAAGTGGCCAATACTACTGTTATCGGTAAAGCAGTGGATGAAGAATTCAAGGCAACAGGTAAAGAAATTCTTGAACCTGGATGGAGAATACTATTCCCAAAATCAAAGAAGAATGCCCCCGACAAAAAGGAGAAAGACGAGGATAAAATACTACCCTCTTTTAACGTGGGTGAATCTGGACCACATGATCCTACTCTGGTAGAAAAGAAAACTCAACCACCTAAGTATTATACGGAAGCTACGCTCCTGAGAGCCATGGAAACAGCAGGAAAGTCTGTCGATGATGATGAACTGAGAGAACTAATGAAAGCCAATGGAATAGGACGACCGTCAACAAGAGCAGCGATCATAGAAACCCTATTCAAGAGAAAATACGTAAGAAGAAACAAGAAGAATCTAGTCCCGACTGACATAGGCGTCCAATTGATAGACACCATAAATAACACCATGCTAAAGTCTGTAGAACTAACAGGTCAATGGGAGAAATTATTAAAGGACATTGAAGCGGGAACTTACAACCCCAAAGCATTCATCCAGAACATGAAGAAAATGGTGGACGACCTAGTTACAGAGGTCAGAATGGAAAAGAAAAAATCATTTATAACTAATGATACCACGTCAAAGTATTCTACGAAAGGAAGTAAGTCCAAATCAACAAAAACTACTACCACAAAAACTAGATCTACACAATCAAGCAAAGCACCAATAACACAGTCAAAATGCCCCAAATGTAATAACGGAACATTGATAAAAGGAAAGACAGCTTTTGGTTGCTCTCAATGGAAATCAGGCTGTAAGTTCATGTTGCCATTTCAGATTTATGGCAAAAAAATATCCGAGAATCAATTGCGAAGACTGATCGTAAAAGGTTGTACAACTAACCTCAAAGGCTTCACAATCAATGGAAGCAAAGCAGATGGACTTGTGAGGTTCGGCGAAGATCATGCTATAGTATTCGAACCTAAAAAAGGAACAGCTCCTAGTCCTCCATCTCAAAAAGCAGATCCGCCGCCGTTATGCCCAAAATGCAAAAAAGGAGCAATTATAAAAGGTAAAACAGCTTATGGCTGCGGTAATTGGAAATCAGGTTGTGATTTCAAGTTTCCTTTTGATAAAATCAAAGAAATGGCAGCGGGAAAAGCACTGACTAAAGAATTAGTGATGAAGATTATTAGTGGATAACATGAAAAATGCCGCTGCATGCGTGATAAGCAAACAGCGGCACCAATAATCTCAAACCATTAATCATTTATTTATCTACCTCTTTCGTCATTTCATCCTTTATTAGTAACCATTTCTCGCCAAATGCTTCTATAAATTGTGATCTATATTTATCAACATACTTCTTATCACCTTGCCAAATAATCATTCTTATTGCTGGTCTCGCATAATCTACTCCTACCATTTTCGCTGTTGGAATACCATATTCTTCAATTATTTTAGCAACTTCCTTTCTGTTCTTATTGCCAAAAAAATGACTACTATATACATCATCCATTGATTCGATAAACGGTCCATAACCCATCGCTGTCAATTCCAAACGCGATATTGGAGCCATTCTTTTTTTTCCTTGATCTTCGATATATACTTTGATTAGTCTATCTCTTAATTCTGGCTGCGTTGGGGGCTGCGGTGTATGATCGGTTGTTCTCACATTGATCCATTTTCCTTGTTCAGAATGTAGAATGATCTTATTACCTGTCGGATTTGTCAAGTTGAAGCTATCTTCATTAGCTCCAATACTAATCTTCCCTCTTGCACTTGCCTTAATTCTTGGATGCAATTCACTAGGTACCAAAAGACTAATCTCTCCATGGTACGAATCCAATGATACTAAGCTATTCTTTTGCATATGAGGTATTATAGCTTTTATCTTTTCGTATGTAACAACAGAAATAGATCCCGAAGTTCTAACTAGATGCACATAATAACCGTCCGCATTAATTTCAACTTCTCCATCAGAATCAAACACATGGATGTAATGCATATCTCTACTATAAATGTACTGCCCCTCAAAAACAATTGCTTCAGGTTCTATTTTGATATCCATTGTTTTTGGTATGACAATCTTTACTCTTAGGTTACCTGTAAAACTCAATTTTGTAACCTCCCCATCCTTGTACAAGGAATATCCGGTCGAAACCAATTGTCCTGTGAGTAAATCAGTTATTGTCAATTCTTCTATATTATCATTTCCATGGACTGCGACTTGTTGAAATCCTCCTGTAATAAATATAGATTGTGCTCCTCTAATTTGATTTGAAAACCCAATGAGCATAAGAACAAAGCCCACTATTATATTCCTTTTTATAAAATACATACTTAATATTTAAATGATTAAAAAATGGAGGTGCGCATCTCACTATATTAGAATTCCGTTGTTCCATTTTCGAACAATGAATTTTCTTTTGTTTTACTTTCTAGTAAGGCGTCCCATTGTTGGACACCTTGATTTTCTTTGTAGAAGTTTAGGGCTTCTATTACCTTCATTTGGATATAAGGATCATTACCCGCCGCTAACTCGTCAAGCATAGCAATCCTTACATTTTCATTATCTATGTATTTTGTAAGGACTCTCACTGCTGCTAATTGGACATTCTTACTTTCATCCAACTGCATCCTCTCTATCAATATTTGAATGATATCATCATCCGCAACCTTCACATCATCTACCATATTTACGGCTAATATTCGCTGACTGGTTTTTTCTCCATTGGCCAAGGCTGCCATTTGCAATTTCAGTTCCGAAGACATATTAAAACCCTCATTTTCAGCGGTTTTAGATGTTGAAAAAAATAGATATGCAGAACATATAACAATAATGAAGGAGCTGGCTAATTTTAACCAAACAGGGATACTCCTTATCTTAGTCTTCTTTTTTCTTGTATCAATAATATTCTCCCACATTTCCTCCCTAGGAGAACCGTGCTGTATATTTTCTTTATTCGACTGTAAGTATTCTTCAAATTTCATCCGAGTACATTTTGGTAAGGATTTGTCTTAAACATGATTTTGCATATCTATACTGAGTTTTCGATGTAGATATAGAAATGGAATGTGCACTCGCTATTTCTGAATGTTTATATCCCTCCAAAGCATATAATACGAAGACCGTTCTAGCACCTAGCGGCAATTGTTGGATTCCTACTTTGATCTGATCAAAACTTATATCATTGTACCAGTACTTCTGATCCTCGACTTCTATTTGATAGTCCCCTAACTCCTTAAAATTGATTTTACTTTTTACTGCTCGTAGACTATTATTAATCACGATTCGTCTTAACCAGCCTTGATAGTTTGATTGATTTTCTAATGTCTCAAGTTTATTGAAAGAAGTAATAAAGGCCTCCTGCACTGCATCTTGGCTAAGCGTTCTACTGTTTGTAATCCTGAAAGCAGATGAATACATGTCATCCACATACATATCATAGAGATGCTTAAGCGATGTTCGCTCTCCATTGATTGCTTTTTGTATTAAATGAGTTGTATCCAATTATCCGATTTCTAAACATAAGATACTTAGAAATGTAAATGGTTGTAATTATGTAGTATAAAAAAACTAAAAAAGGAAACTAAATGTTCGTTTTCAAAGTTGTACCAATACGGTACACATAAATATTTATATCATGTTAGTTATAAGCAGTAGAGAATTTAGACAAAATCAAAGAATGTATTTTGACAAAGTAGATAAAGGTGAGCAAATAATAGTCCAACGAGGTAAGGACAAATCTTATGCTTTGACACCAGTTGTCGAAGATGATATATACTTTAATGAGAAAATGATTAAGCGAATCAAGGAGAGTGCTAGTCAAGCAAAGAATGGTGAATACACAGAGTTGTCATCCGCTGAAGAAATCAAAGATTTATTAGGTCTATGATATACAAACTAAGACTTACTCCGACTGCTATAAAAGATATAAATAGGCACAAGAAATCAGGAGACAAAAAACTACTTCAAAAGATTGCAATTTTATTGGAAGAACTTAGAAACCATCCAAGAACAGGCACTGGAAAACCTGAGAGGTTAAAACATGATTTAGAGGGCCTTTATTCTAGAAGAATCGATAAGAAACATAGAATGGTTTATGAGATCGAAGATGAAATTATTACAGTGGTAGTTTTGGCTGCATACGCACATTACGATGACAGATAAAAATTCAAAATCAAAATCATGATTTCAAATAAAAATCTTGATCGGAAAAACTGATGTATATGATACACTACACTTTTTCCGATCAACTATCTATTACCTCTAAATTATGCTTGCGCCGTTGGCGTAAAATTCATTGGAGGAAAATTATTGTTATTATTCTCTGGCTCACTAATTTTACCATGTTGAGCTTCGTATTTCTTAACATTATCTACTAATGCTTTGAGCAATCTCTTCGCATGCTGGGGAGTAAGAATGATTCTTGACTTTACCTTGGCTTTTGGTACATTAGGGAGAATCTTTACAAAATCAACAACAAACTCTGACTGAGAATGAGCGATAATCGCTAAATTAGAATAGATACCTTCCGCTACCTCTTCTGACAATTCAATATTCATCTGATTGCCTTTCTTTTTATTTTCTTCTGCCATTTTCCTTATTTTTCTATTTCAATGTTTTGATTCCTCCTCTAAAACAAACTACCTGTCTGTGTCGGGGGAACAATTCCTATATGCTTATAAGCCTTTGCCGTAGCTTCTCTACCACGTTGTGTTCTTTGTATATAACCTTCCATGATAAGAAACGGTTCATGGACTTCTTCTATAGTTCCAGCTTCTTCCCCTACAGCTGTAGCAATTGTACTGATCCCGACAGGTCCACCTTTGAATTTTGTAATAATCGCACTCAATATCTTATTATCCATTTCGTCCAATCCACCATCATCAACATTCAATGCTTCAAGGCCATATCTAGCTATTTTTTTATCAATAGATCCATTTCCTTTTATTTGAGCGAAGTCTCTGATTCTTCTAAGCAGTGCATTTGCAATTCTTGGTGTGCCTCTACTTCTTCTGGCAATTTCATTTGCGCCCTCTGCATCAATTGGTACTTCTAATATCTCCGCACTACGGAATAGTATATTCTCTAATGTTTTTATGTCATAATAATCGAGCAGACATGTAATTCCGAATCTTGCTCGCATTGGAGCAGTCAATAATCCCATACGAGTCGTCGCACCTACCAATGTAAATGGATTGAGCGTCAATTGTATGCTTCTTGCATTCGGACCACTATCTATCATGATATCAATACGATAGTCTTCCATAGCACTGTAGAGATATTCTTCAACTACATTATTGAGTCTATGGATCTCATCGATAAATAAGACATCACCTTCATCTAGATTTGTCAATAGCCCTGCTAAGTCGCCAGGCTTCTCTAATACAGGTCCGGATGTAATCTTGATATCCGATTCCATTTCAGTTGCAACAATATAAGACAACGTCGTCTTACCCAGTCCAGGAGGACCGTGCAATAAAACATGATCAAGCGCTTCTTCACGTTGCTTGGCAGCCTGAATGAATACTTTTAGATTCTCTACAATCTTAGGTTGCCCACTAAAATCACCTAGTGATTTGGGACGTAAGGCTTTTTCTACTTGCTTATCTTCGCTAGTAAATTCGGATTCTGATGGATCGAGATGTGGATTCAAATTGTATATTACGTATTATGGAAAATACAAATATATGGTTTTTTCAATTAGCCAGTCACAATTCATTCTTAAGGTGCATTTCAATCTTCCCATTTTATTAAAAAATTCTAATTGAATTAACTTTATTTTTGCTGAATCGCTGAATCGTCAGAATTGCTGAATCGCTTTATGATGTTGACCTTCTAGTTGATTTTAAATCAAAAAAGTATAAGATATTTTGAAATAATAATTTAGAAAATATCATGTATATTTTAAGTAAATTTGGTGCATTCAAAACATGTTTTGTACAACTTAAATGGAAATTACTCACATAGGTATCGGATTCATTTTGGCATTTGTTGGTTTCATCACTCCTGCTATGTTAAACATGACAACTGTTCGCACCTCTATAGAACAAGGTCGTGGTCAAGGTATTCTATTTGGAGCGGGAGCCGCAACTGTAAATTCAATTCATGGATTACTTGCATTTACTTTTCTAAGATACTTGGATGCTAATCCTGACATCATACTTTGGCTAAAACGAATCGGTGTAATTGTTCTTATTGCCTTGGCTTTCTTTTTCTACAATAAATCAAAAAAGGTCGTTGCAGCAAAAGATAAAAAGGGAAACATGCCTCCCTACTTCGAAGGACTTATTATGTCCTCTATCAATATGCTCGGGCTACCTTATTATTTCACTACTGCATTGCTATTGGATGCACAATCGTATATTTCTGCAACAGCGCCATATGTATATTTCATGGCTTTAGGTGTCTTCTTAGGCGGCACAACGATGTTTGCCATCTATTCGATTGCTGCAGAAACGATTGCCAGGAAATCAGAATATGTAACCAAGAATATTAACCTTATCCTTTCTGGAGTATTCATAATTTTGGCGGGGATCGTTCTGATTAATTTATTGATTGGTTGATTATATGCGCTGCACTTCATTGAAATAGTGAAAGCGAATGAGAATAATACTTTGTTAAAACCAATCAAAATTCTGTTTACCTGATAGTGTGAGAATATTCCTATTTTGTGTGTTAAATTAAAATAAACACAATTATGAAAACATATTTACTCTATGCATTTTTCACTTTATTCTCTCTGACTTTATATTCTCAAGATGGGATATTGGACACCTCATTTGGCAATAATGGTTCTGTAAAAATTCCATATTATGAAAGTAACGCACAGATCTTTACCATTTTGAAGATTGGCAATAACATATTTGCTGGTGGGTATACAAAAGAGTCGAAAGAAGATTTCTCAATCATTAAAATGGATACAGATGGAAATCTTGATTCTAATTTTGGAGAGAATGGCACTTTACGCTTTGTAATAGGGCAAGGATTTGGAAGATGTAGTAAACTGCTTCAACATCCAGATGGAGGGTTAATAGCCATCGGATGGGATCGAAATATAAACAAAGATGAATATATCTTAATCAAAATGGATACAGATGGAAATCTTGACCCTAACTATGGCGTCGATGGGATTGCTTCTGGTAATTGGGACTCATCTTCATTCGCAGAATCTGAGATCGCAGATGCTGCTTTTTTATCAGACGGCAGATTGATTGCTGCAGGGAGATCTTATAATGGAGGCAATACTGATTTTGTTGTTGCATGTTATGATGCCACAGGAAACCCATGTACAGACTTTGGTGATAACGGGGTCATAGTCCAACTATTTAATGATGTTGACAAATGGGAAATCGCCGAAGAGTTAGTCGTCGATGCAAATGATAATATATATGTTAGTGGTGAAAACGATGACGATGACAATCTTGTACTTAAATACGATAGCAGTGGCAATCTTGTCAACAGTTTTGGATCTGGTGGAATTCTAGAGTTTACTAGTTCTTCGCAAGAAACAAGTAGAATAGGTGATCTAGCCATTGACAACGACAATAGACTAGTCGTGTCAGGTAGTGTATATTCAGGTTCGAGCTCAGGTTTTATATCTAGATATGACAACAATGGAAATCGTGATCTTAGCTTTGGTCAGCAGGGGGAAGTAGTGCTTTCTTCTGTTATTAGTTTTGGAATTAATGATGCCAAAATTATTGATAATAATGCGCTAATAGTTGCAGGAAACACTTCTGGATTTGGAACTCGCCAAGTCATTGTCAAATTAGATAACTCAGGAAACATAGCTACTAATTTTGGTACTGATGGAGTCACAACTATTAAATTGTCTTCTGGATTCACTAGTGCTCGAGAGATGGCAATAGATTCAGAATCTATTTATATTGGAGGAGATACTTACGAAAGTGACTATTTTGAATTCGCAGTGACAAAACTATCCAATCAATCAGTCAACACAGAGGATGTTTTCAGTGATCAAGTAAGTATCCGTCTTTATCCAAACCCTGTGAGCGAACTATTGAACGTGGCAGCCGCAGAAGGAATGAAATCAATAAAAATATTTGATATTTCTGGTAAAGAGGTATACAATACTGTGTGGTCTAAAACTACTTACAATCATAAGATAAATACCAATAAATGGAATAATGGTATTTATAACATCGTTGTTAAAAATGGTACTAGGAATAAAGCCATGAGATTTATTAAACATTAAAATTGTTGTTGCTATAATCCGATCATGAATAAGTTGGAGAGGAACTAATAACTTATTCATGATCAATTATAGTTAGTTGAATGGTTGAACACGCTGTTTTTTCTTGTGTTTTAACCAAAGAAATAAAAAGATCAATAGTAGCACCCATAAACCTGGTTCCGACATTTGTTGTGGATCACCACTTAAATCCATATTTTTATCTCCAGACAAAACTTCTTTTTGCTTACGAAGCAGAACTTCTTTTTGTGCCTCATTCTCAACTACAATAAACGAAGTCAGCGGAGTCATTATCCTAGCTCTAAAACTGTTTTGAATTATTGTATACCATAAGCTCTTTCCTATTTCTGGATATAAATGCATCATCATCCATTGTCCGTGCATTGATAGTCCATTTTCCCACGGAGTACTCGGCTTTGTTGTAGCTTCATTTTTAATTATAAAAACACTAGACATCTGATTATCTTTAAGATAAACTTCTGGATTATCGAGACTAGGCCATACTCTCGTTTTTACCTTTCTATCAAATGGCACAAAATCAAGCTGCGCATTCGAAATATCATAAAGTGAATGACAGTTGATCGTATCCTGATTACCTATTAAATACAAATTTTCTAATTCTGGAACAGCGAAGCTCAAATCAGAATAATCATTTTCAAAGATGGCATTTCCAAAATCTTCTGCATCTAATACTATTACAGGATAGTTAATACTCGGGTTTTTATATGCGTTCGTTAGTATTGACTTTATAGCTCTATCTAAATAAAATCCTCCTTCATAGTCAATCTCTAAATGGCTGACATCTTTATTTCCATCAAACTCATGTGTTCTAATATTAGAATTCACAAAACTTATCTGGGCATTAGTCGAAAGGTCTGGATAAACTCCCATCAATTCGGAATATCGTTCAATATCGTTTTGGATAGAGTTCTTTTTACTCAATGAAGCATCGACGATAAAGTGAAAATATGGTTTTCTTTCCACCGTCGAAAGTTCATTTTTTTCTACTCCTGATAAGTAAACTACATTGCCAACCTGCACTTCTGACTTTTGAGGGGTTTTATTTCCTAATTGTAAAGTCTGTCCATCAATATCTAATTCGAAAGGGTCCTTGGACGAGAACTGAATTCCTGTCCTCCTAACCTCTTTTGGTGCAAAAGGAAACACTTTAAACGACACTGAATTGCCTTTGTCATAGCTAAGTAGTCCTGGATCTTTATTTTGATTTCTTATTTGATTATAAATCCAATTGGCAGATTTCTTATCTGTAAGTATTCCACTTTCTTTTCTATCTCCGACATACAAGTAATAATCACTAATCCACACCCCTTCAGGGAGCTCTATCTTCGTAACATATTCTTTAAAACCAACATTAGTTGTGTTTTCTATTTCAAAATTCACCCATGAGTTCCAACTCTTACTGGCTTCATCATATTCTGAAGATTGATCAAGTGATTTAATTTCTATTCCTCTCGAGCTCTTTCCTAAAACCTGTGGATTTCTATTGAAGGGCTTATCAAGAAAAACAGCTTCCAGCTTTCTTATCTTATTTCGAGACAGTGTCAAATTATCAAGAACTATATTATTATAATAACTAGTTAGAAAAGGCAAATGATTACTCCCCATGAAATCTGGTCTTCCTTTCTTATTTTCTTTTATATTTTTAATCACTGTAGACAGCTTATCTATATTGATATTAATTTTCTCATCAAAAGAAGCATCATATACTTTGTCTAATGCATCTGTAATCGTAGACCTATCTTGAAAATACGAAGTTGTAATGACTGCAGGAATACTAGCCAATCCAATAATTAAAACAATGGACAAAGCCCATTTCGTGAAATAGTTACTTAGAAACTGCCAATCATCAAACAAATCTTTTGACTGAATTACTATTAAAAATAACGGCGAAAGCAATAAAAAACCTAGCCCAAAAACAAAAACACCAGGTAATGAAAATGGAACATATGGTAAAAACACCAAAACGAAATATAGGATAAACATATACGTCACAGACCTTCCAAAAAATCTGAATAGATTATATCTAGTACCCTCTCTATCTGGAAGTAAAAAGAAAATAGCATTTAAAAAAGTCAATCCATAAAACCATAAACTATGAAAATCACCGAATACCCCCGATCCAGAAGCACTTGCAAAGATGTCAATCGCTCCGTTATTGACCATCAACCCTAGAAACGGTAAGACCACAGATAATAACACTCGGTAGATCCAAGATTCAGTTTTAAAAGCATTTCGTTTTAGCGCTACTCTGTATATCCACGACAAGAAGAAAAATAAGAATGCAACACTCAATATCACACCAAATATCACAAATACATGCTCTGGAAAATTATGACCAAATGGATTCCATATTGGAACAATAACTTGAGAAAACAAATAAATGGAAAGTGGAATTGCTAATGCATACAACAAACTGAAGAAGGGTCTTGATTCTCTTGATAACTTCACTGCCCACACAACTAAATGAACGAGTGAATAAATCAATGTAGGCATCAAAAAACTTCCTATATACATATTCAAATCCTCAGGTACCATCCATCTGGGGATTGACCACGGTACTAGTGAGATGTCATCTATACCATAAATACAAAACAAGGTTAAATAGCCAATAAGTATCAGCGCCGTAAAAACAGTCGATACTAATCTTTTCCTGTACATAAGCACACAGGAATATGCACCAACAGAAAAGGTCATTAAACCAAGTACGCTTGCATATAGAGCCCAGGCATCAGTTTCATCTACTTGCAACTGACTCTTAACTACTGACCATATATTATATCCCAGAATCATTAATATAATTGACGGGACTGTATTTAAAAGAATTAACCAAATAGGATTGTTGATCGACTTCATAGTTTATTGATTGTAAAACATGGTTTAATTGATAACAGAAAGACTAGAAGTGGTTTGGAGGTCGTTCTCCAAAGGGGAATCCACTCTATTCTTTATTAACACTATATCTACAATAAGGAATGAGATGACTAATAAGACTAGATAAATAAAACCACCAACCGCTTCGTGACTCCATCCGTCCTTAGCGATTCCAAATTGATTTAACTTTAATAATATGATGATCCTCGACACATTCGAAATAACAGCAAGAACAAAACTTCCTATTAATATAGCGATAATGTAGCCAACTACAACCCGTGTAGACCTTATCAAATCAAGGCAAGTAAAAAGAAAAGTCAGAAAACAAATCAGAAAGAAATTTCCACCAGAGCATGATTTATTTATCACAATATTAAACTCAGGATAGTAATAATCATTCGTCGAAGAATACTGCCATTCCGAATTCTGCATAAGTGAAAACAAAAAATTAGTCGGCCGCAAGAGAATATTAACATCCTCACTAGAGCTGTACTTGAACAACAACTTAAGAACAATAAAAATCATAAGCCCTATGACTAAGTATACGATCTGATTTATCTTCATTTCACTTTTCACATTTAGGAGTTTAGCTTAATACCGCATCCACATTTCCTTTAGACACTTTACTTTTCTCACCGTACCAATCCATATTTCGACTAAGATACATAGATATCGCCAAGACCATAAACAATCCAATACTTCCAACTAACAGTGCAAATTCTTCCATTTGTAATAGTATATAAATATAAGTGTATAGGCCACCCAATATCAAAGTCAATAACATCACGTTGTTTCCTTGTCGCAACATGAACTTACTGTACCAGCTAATAAGTCCCACAACAGCTCCTGCTGCAATCAAGTACGCAGATCCAAAACCAATGTGTTCCGATAGTGAAAGTAGTAATGAATAAAAGATAGAAAGCGCTAGTCCTATAAATATATACTGCACTGGATGAATTCTGCTTCCTTTTAAGGTTTCAAAAAAGAAAAACACTAAGAAACTAAGACTGATAATAAGCAATGCATACTTAGCACTTCGCATATTTTTCTGATAATGACCTACTGTCTGCACCAAATCTACACCAAATGCTTCTCCTCTATGAGCAAGTTTAACATCAGCATCTTTCCAGGTATCTTTGAACGGCCGATTATATTCTGTCGACTTCCATGTGGCTACAAATCCATTTTCAGAAATTTCTCTTTTAGCAGGCAACGGAAGCCCCACAAACCCGGGTGAATCCCAGTCACTACTTATTGTAACTTGAGTGTTACTTGCGAGTGGCAGATATTTGATAGCCTCACTACCATTGACCCCTATTTCAGTATCAAATGTGATCGTCTTGCTCAAAGTGTCTACATTTATATTGGCATGAATAGCTGAGGGAAATATGTCGGAATCAGAGGCACCAGATTCCATTTTGTAATTGACATTGTTGCATTTAATATTTACTATATTATCTAGGCTGGCTGATGATGTAAAGCCTATATCGATTTTAGCATCATCCCAATGGATTTTTGAAACATTTTTTCCAAAACTTGACATCTCCGGCTTATTAAAATGGCCACTAATATTATGATTAGCAGTATATAAAATTGCCTTATATATGCTCTTTTTCCTTTCTTCCGTATTCAATTGCACATCAATACCGAGTGATTCAGGCAAAACTCTTAATACATGATCCTTAGTAATTATTCCATCATCGGTCTTGATTTTTTTGCTATATGGTATACTTAGTATAGGCCCCATCATCTTCTGACTTGGCCCCCAACTGGCAGCAATATCTCTTTGTGATTGACTTTCGAGTCCTTGTCGTTCGTAGATCAGCCCTTTTATGAGCATATTCGGTATCATTAGTAAGAGAATCAAAACAAGGATAAACCCTATCTTCAAAAATAGCTTCTTTTGGTCTCCTTTACTCACATTTGCATTCATAACATTCATGTTTTTAGTATTAGAATATGATGTAAATATTAGTCTTGAATTGCCTTTAATCCATACACAACTTTTATCCGTAGTATCTAATCGAGTATTTGATTAAACTTTCTTAAAATTCGTACATAAATAAGAAACGATTTGTAATACTGGCGTCACAAGAACCCTTGTTGTTGTTTACAGCCCAAAGAATCATAAGAATTGTTATTTTTGCACTTTAAAGTAAAAAAGATCCTAAATTTTAACTATCCCTCCACAAGAGGATGGCGCAGTTGATATTTTTTTTCAATCTTATAAGGTCGGAAATCGGATCTTTTTTGTCATAAGGCGTTTTTATGTAAAAACACCTTTTTTATAACCCCGACGCAAGCATCGGAGAATTTAAGTATTAAAAACATAGAAAATGAGAATAATATTACTTCTTATCATTACTGCCTTCATCTCATGTAAGTC
The DNA here is from genome assembly GCA_938003955.1 of uncultured Saprospiraceae bacterium. GTDB lineage: Bacteria > Bacteroidota > Bacteroidia > Chitinophagales > Saprospiraceae > CAJXUU01. Next base: position 22,107 of record CALKXE010000168.1, read on the forward strand.
AGATAGTACAACCGTAACTTCAAGCGATAAACCAGCTACAGAAGAAACGAATCAAAACCCTGCGGTTCAAGAATTTTTAGACAGTAAGCCTACAGTGACCAGTGCAAAAGCTGGATCTACAGCAGGAGGAATCGAGACTAACTTTAATAAAAGCGGCATTCCGGATGCATGTGATCTACTTACACAAGAGACGATTGCTAAATACGTTGGTTTTCCATCAGCAAGTATCATGTTGTCTGACGGATCAAGTCCAAAAAACAAACTGCAACGAGCATGTTTTTTTAAATGGGACGGATCAGAGATAAAAAATGCTGGTGTAATGGTACAAGTCCAACAAAACCCTGTTGCTGATGAGGTACCTGAATACCTAACATATATGATCCAAAGTTTAAAAACGGATGGCGAAAATAATATGTCTGGTGCTAATGTTAAATTCCAGGATTGGCCAGAATTTGGAGATGATGGTGCATATTCTACTGAAGTTGGAAAGTATATGTGGAGAGTAGGTAATGATTGGGCTTTCATGGTAGCATTTAATACAACTATGAATGCACGTGATCAACAAAAAGCTGCTAAAGCTTTCGCCAAAGAAGTAATGGATAGAATGACATTCTAATTTTAAACACATCTGGTTATAAATTATTACATTTGCATTCCCAAATAGTTACAAATAAGAAAAATATATAATATGCCATATTTATTTACATCAGAGTCAGTATCAGAAGGACACCCAGATAAAGTATCCGATCAGATTTCTGATGCACTAGTAGATCATTTTTTAGCCTTTGATCCCAACTCAAAGATTGCATGTGAAACATTAGTTACCACAGGTCAAGTGATATTAGCTGGAGAAGTAAAATCAAAAACTTACCTCGATGTTCAACAGATTGCAAGAGATGTAATCAATAGAATTGGATATACTAAGTCAGAATATATGTTTGATGGAAATAGCTGTGGCGTACTATCAGCTATCCATGAACAATCTCCAGATATCAACCAAGGTGTTGATAAAAAGAAAAAAGAAGATCAAGGTGCCGGTGATCAAGGTATGATGTTCGGTTATGCTACAAGCGAAACAGAAAACTACATGCCACTTGCATTAGATCTATCTCATAAGATTCTTCAAGTTCTTGCTGCCATCAGAAAAGAAGGTAAGAAGATGAAATATCTAAGACCTGATTCAAAATCTCAAGTAACTATTGAGTATTCTGATGATAATAAGCCGCAAAGGATTGATAGTATAGTAGTGTCTACTCAACATGATGACTTTGATGCTGATAAAAAAATGCTTAAGAAGATCAAAGATGATGTAATCAACATTGTGATCCCTAGAGTACAAAAACAACTAAAATCGAATATCAAGAAATTATTTACAAACAAAATTACTTATCACGTAAATCCTACGGGGAAGTTTGTAATTGGTGGACCTCATGGTGATACTGGACTAACAGGAAGAAAAATAATAGTAGATACTTATGGTGGAAAAGGTGCTCACGGTGGAGGAGCATTTTCAGGAAAAGATCCAAGTAAAGTAGATAGATCAGCTGCATATGCAACAAGACATATAGCTAAGAACATGGTAGCCGCTGGTATATGTGATGAAATATTAGTTCAAGTATCTTACGCAATTGGTGTAGCTGAACCTACGAACATCTATGTAAACACTTATGGAAGTGCAAAAGTAGATATGAATGATGGTGAAATAGCTGATAAAGTGTATTCTATCTTCAAAATGACTCCATATGCCATTGAAACAAGATTGAAATTAAGAAATCCAATCTATTCTGAAACTGCTGCTTATGGTCACATGGGTAGAAAACCTGAAAAGAAAACAGTAACATTCACAGATGGATCTGGAAACACGAAAACTAAAAAAGTTGAGACCTTTACATGGGAAAAACTAGATTACGTAAGTAAGGTGAAAAAAGCTTTTAAGATTAAATAGAATAATCTTAATTCAAAACATAATGAAGCCCAGTCAATATAATGATTGGGCTTTTTTTATTTTAGTGCTTTCGCATCAAAATAAAAGCTAAAGTATTGTCTTTCAAATTGATCAATAAATCACTATCTTTAGTTCTAAGTTCACCCTCATATACATCTATGATATATACACAGTATTTTAGTAATTTGCCTTAGTCTAACTTCATATGGTCAGAAGGAACATTTAGCACCTTTCGGATCGCCATCGGTTAAATCCGATTTGTTGAAAAATTACAAAAACCCAGAAACCTATCAGAAAAGGGACGGTGAAATACTTTGGGCACCAATCGCTGTAACTTCAGCCGGTACAGATCAAGGCTTGGGCTTGGGCTTGGACTTAAAATTAAAGCAAAACTAATATCTAATGCTGATCAACTATCTATAGAAAATAAAAACTGAATTGATGCAGAGATCAACATTACAAACGATATAGAAAAATCTGTTTTCCATTCAAAAACAAAGGATAGAAATCTAAATATCACCACTGAGAACGAGAACAGTGGAATATACCTTGTCTCTTTTAGAAAAGGAAATTCAATTATTACTCGAAAACTGCTCTAACAAAATAAGTACTTTGGAAAAAATAGTTGAAGATTGGAAAGCAAATGCTAAGGGAAATTTAAATGAAAATAAAGCATTCCTAAAGTCAATCCCTAAGCACAAATCAACAGACAAACTAGTTTCTGACTTGCATGATCAAGTTTTCAAAAAAGTGGACTGCCTAAAGTGTGCTAATTGTTGTAAAACGACTCCGGCATTGGTAACTAGACCTGACGCTAAGAGAATCGCTAAGCACCTATCTATACCCCCTAAAACATTTATACGAAAGTACCTTTTAGAAGATATCGATGGGGAATTGATGATAGCTAGAGTGCCTTGCACTTTCTTAAATGAAGATAACACATGTCAAATATATGAAGTGCGTCCTCAAGCTTGCAGAGAATACCCTCATACCAATCAGACTGGATTTAGCCGAAGATCAAAAATGAATGCTAATAATACTATAGTCTGTCCGGCTGTATTCGAAATTGTAGAGCGTCTAAAAAAAGCCGATCTTTGATAATTTCAGTCAATACGCCTCATTGTTCCATTTAAGTTATTGTAAATAAGAAATCATGATATTCGAATTTAAAAAATTCATTCCTGTTATAGATAAGAGCGCATTTGTACATCCACAAGCTACTATAATAGGAAATGTAACAATAGGAAAAGATGTATACATTGGACCCCATGCTGTTATAAGAGGTGACTGGGGAGAGATCATAATAAAAGACGGATGTAATATTCAAGAGAATTGTACTGTACATATGTTTCCTGGAACTACTGTTGTATTCGAAGAAGGTGCACATGTAGGACACGGTGCTGTTATTCATGGGGCACATCTTGGACGCAACTGTATGGTCGGCATGAACACTGTAGTAATGGATAATGTGAATGTCGGTGAAGAGTCTATTATAGGTGCTATGGCATTCGTGAAAGCTGACACAATAATACCACGAAGGAGCCTTGTCGTAGGAAATCCTGCAAAAATAATCAAACAGGTAACTGATGAAATGGTAGCTTGGAAAACTAAAGGTACTAGACTGTATCAGTCATTGCCAGCTGACATGCACAATACCCTAAAAGAAGTAGAACCTCTCACTAGTCCACAAATAGACAAGCCCTCCCAGGATGTTCTATTTACGACTTGGAATGAAATTAAAAGCGAATAATTATTGGTCACTTAATCACCAATTTAATAAATCCAATTCCCGATTAAGTAAGCTTCAAAACATTTTAAAATTGATAGGTTTTTGTGGCAATTATTAGATAATTATACGATTGTTTAACCTCAAGGTGAACAAAAAGTAAGTAATACTCGTTTACCAAAGTGCGCGCTAATCTAGCAAAAGCAAAAGAAGAACACAACAATGTTGAAAAACACAAATAATACGTCAATCAGAAATGATGATGAAATAGGAGAAGAACATAGGATGACGTCTATCGAAACTCCAATGAGAGCGGATGCATTTGACTTAAGCGATAATGAAAAAATTGAGGTTATTGCTAAGCATTTTAAAGTGATCATGGAGACTATCGGCTTAGATCTAAATGATGACAGTCTTGCTGGCACTCCAAAGAGAGTAGCTAAGATGTTTATAAAAGAAAAATTTAAAGGCCTAAACAAAATGAATAAGCCATCAATATCATTGTTTGATAATACATATCAATACAGCAAGATGTTGATAGAGAAAAACATTAAAGTCGAATCAACATGCGAGCATCATTTTCTTCCTATTACTGGTATGGCGCATGTTGCATATATATCAACTGGAAAAGTGATCGGACTTTCTAAGATCAATAGAATCGTAGACTTTTATGCAAGAAGACCTCAAGTACAAGAGAGACTTACAAGACAAATCGTCGAAGCGTTAAAGGAAGCATTAGATACACAAGATGTAATCGTTGCAATGGAAGCTAAACATCACTGTGTATCAAGTAGAGGGATAGAAGATCCTCATTCTACAACTGTTACTTTAGAGTACAGTGGAGAATTTGATAATCAAGCTAGAAGAAATGAGTTTATGGATTATGTAAGAAATAAGATGTAAATTATCTCAAAGAAATAAATTGAAAAGCCTGGCTAATTTATTTTAGCTAGGCTTTGTTATTTTATACTAAAATCCATTTCTCTTTTTAATTAGATTTTACACATCCTTAGTGTTCTAACCTCTTCACCATCTTGATTTTCGAGTCTTAATAAGTACGTTCCTGACTTCAATTTAGAAATATCATGTGTCATTCCTCGAGTATGGTTCAGTTTACTGATTTGACTACCTATAATATTAAAAATGCTTATTGTCGAGATTCTATCATCGTTAATCAATCGGAACATATCCCTTGATGGATTGGGGTAGATGACCATATCTTCTATTTCTATTTTATTAGTTGATACAACACATGACGTTTCAGCTATTGGATCTATAAAATCAGTATTATCAAACAGTCTTAATACTCCAGATGAAGATCCTGAAATATTATATGTATTCTTCCAATCACTTTGATTACTTCGGATCTTCACAGCAAATGCATGCGTCGCTCCTGGTTCAAAATAATTAATTAAGAAAGTGCTTGTACTAGACTGTCCAACATTCCAATTATAATGAAGTTTTAAATCGGTGATCTCAAATTTCCAATCTTCAGGAAAGTCCGCTGCTGGTTCAAATTGCCAAACTAAGCCTACTTCCTCAGCCCCATTATTAGTTATGTCGATTAATATGTATAGTTGCTCAATATCATCAGCCTCAAACATCAAACAGCCTGGTTCGACAGTCACTTGAGCGTGTCCAAAACCTAGAGACAAAAGAATGAAAATATTTGTAATTGCAAGTTTCATAAAGTTGAGTTATCGTTTTATTACATAGCTAATCGGACGCTATAAAACCAAGAAAGGCACGGATAAAATCCGTGCCTTTCTATTCTATTTATTTTTCAAAAGATATTATCTTTTACTTAATCTCATTGCTTTTACCACTTCACCATTTTGATTTTCTAATCTCACTAAATACATTCCAGCTCTTAGATTAGATACATCATGAAACATTCCTTGAGAATGGTTTACAGTACTAATTTGTCTTCCAACTATATTATAGATACTAACAGTTGATATGTTCGCATCATTCTTTATTTGGAAAACATCAGTAGTAGGGTTTGGATAGATTACTAAATCTTCAATATCTACATTAATATTTGACACTGAACATGATGTTACAGCAGAAGGATCAACAAAATCAGTATTTCCGAATATTTTTAAAGTGCCAGATGACACTCCAGATATTGGAAACATAGTAGTATCGGTATTTGCGATATTGTGAATTTTCAATGTATATTTTGCAGTTGCACCCGCAGCTATTCTATTTATAAGAAAAGATGAAGTACTTGACCTCGTTACATCCCAGTTATAACAAAGATTTATATCACATATTTGAAATTTCCAATCCGACGGAAAGTCATCAGCTGGCTCAAACTCCCAATACCCTAATTCTTCTTCGGTTCCAGAGTTCGTGATAAAAATATCCATATAAATCTCGTCTATATCATTGGCTTCTAGATTAAGACATCCTGGTTCTATTGTCAATTGTGCTGAAGCAAAACTTACAGCTACGAAAAACAATATATTTGTTAGTATAATTCTCATCATATGACGGTTTTAAGATTAGATAAATCAAATATAACAAACTAGACTCTATTTTTCAAGCTCAACCCAATAAAAGCAATGATTTAGGATAAAATTATGATTTATTACATATTCAACGACATTTTAGATCGTTGAAAAAAGCAAATAATTTATACAAACGCTTTTAAATCCCTTTGCTGAAAACTTTAAGAAGCCATTTCTTTAGTATTAATCACTTCATTTATTACAAAAAAAAAGCTCTGAGTTGCCTTAAATCGGACTGTTCATCTCTCATTCTTAAAATGATAATCATATGCTCAATTAACGATTTCAAAACCACGAGATACTGCATATGATATTAATGCTTCGAAATGATCATCTACAATGGGCATATTAACATGCTCCATCAATGTTTTTAATTGCTCATTATCAAATTCGAAGGCTTCGTCATTTATATAAGGCTCGAAGGATGGAGCTACTTTAGTTTGATATGTGCGTTGATATGGATTTTCTGGTACATTATGTTTCTGCACAAATTTATAATTACTATACCCTACCGTTTTAAGAAGAAGCCTTATTTTACTTTCACTGCAACCTTTCTTGGGAATAATATTAAGTTCTTTTACAGAAGATTCGGTGTACGCCTTCGATATTGCTTTTGCTACATAATCAACACTCACCAAGTGAAGTGAAGTATTAGGATTCACTCTGATGTAAATACACTCATCGACACCTCGCGTTTTGAGACTATGAAAAAACGCAGCAAAAGCATATACTACATTATACTTTGGCAGAAAATAAAGTGGCCGATCTATTAATCTTCCTACAACTACTCCCGGTCTTAGTATTTGATATTCAATATTCGATTCTTTACACTTATCCGCTAGCGCTCTTTCTGTTTTGAATTTGTATTCTTCGTAGGGATTTTTAAAGACAGGAGACTCAAGAACACTATATTCATTTTTTACTACTCCAGTCAATTGTCCACAGGCATATACCGTACTTATATAAGTAACTTTACTTACCAAGTCTTTACATGATTCGAATAAATTTAGAGAACCTTTATAATTGACCTCATGATTTTCAATTTCTGCAGAGTCACTTGGAGATAAATTAGTGCTTGCAGCAGAATGAATAAGAAATACATTCTTCTCCATTCGAAATTTACCAAGAATATTGGAAAGATCATCTTTACCAAATTCGCACTCGATAACTTCAATATAGGCTAGCAGCTCTTCAGAAGTGGCCACTTTTAGATAATCAGGCACATAATCCGCTGAAAGCATCAATCTAATTCGGTCAATTCCACTGATCTTTCGCTTTGAATCCGCTCTAACAAGTAGTATTATTCCACCCTCAAATGCGCCTTCAATTAATTGTAATAATAACTCGTACAACACATGAGACCCCACCACTCCTGTAGCACCTGTTAATATTATAGTCCGTCTTTTGGAATTAGTAGTTTTTAAATTCAATAATTCTTAAAATTTAATTTGTTGCAAAAATAAACTAATATTATTGTGATTTACCAAACAACTTGAATACTTACCTTGTTTCAACGATTACAAATTAAAAGAGATCCATGAATAATTTCGAATATAAGAACCCTACTAAAATCATCTTTGGAACAGACCAAATAAAGACTATTGCTAACGAAATCCCTAAAGGCTCGAAAGTATTGATGCTGTACGGTGGTGGAAGTATAAAACGAAATGGGATTTATGAACAAGTCATGTCGTCTCTAAAAGAATTCGATGTTATTGAATTCGGCGGTATCCAAGCTAATCCTGAATATGCAATTTTACTGGATGCCCTAGATTTAATAAAGCTTAACAAAATAGATTTTATGCTCGCAGTAGGCGGCGGATCTGTATTAGACGGCACCAAATTTTTATCCTCTGCTGCACTATATAAAGGTGATAATCCATGGGACATATTAACTAAACGAATTCCTACATTAAAAGGATTGCCGTTTGGTACTGTTTTGACTCTTCCTGCGACAGGTTCGGAAATGAATTCCGGAGCAGTAATCACTAGAGCGGAGACAAAACAAAAATTAACAATGGGAGGCGCAGGATTATTTCCTGTATTTTCTGTACTTGACCCTAATGTAGTATCTTCTATCCCATCTAGGCAGATTGCAAATGGTCTTGCAGACTCATTCACTCATGTACTCGAGCAATACATGACCTACCCTATTGATGCCAAGATTCAAGATAGGATTGCCGAAGGTATAATGCAAACATTAATAGAAACAGCGCCAAGTATTATGGCAGATCCATCCGACTATAAAGCAGCGGCCAATTTCATGTGGGCGTGTACAATGGCACTTAATGGATTGATTCAGAAAGGTGTTCCTACTGATTGGGCGATACACATGATGGGACACGAACTTACAGCACTCTATGGTATAGATCATGCAAGAACATTGGCCATCTTAGCTGAAAGCCACTATCAATATAACTTTGACACAAAAAAAGAGAAACTTGCTCAATATGCGGAGCGTGTATGGAATATTTCTGAAGGAACAATAGAAGAAAAGGCAAAAGCTGGAATTCAAAAAACAACAGCGTTTTTCCAATCTATTGGCATTGACACTAAATTATCTGATTACACAAAAAACTATAAAGGTACAGCCAAAGAAGTTGCATCTCGACTCGAAGAACGGGGACTGATAAAACTTGGTGAACATCGATCAATTACACCTACAGATGTGGAAAAGATTGTAGAGATGGCGTATTGATAAATCTTATGTTTATTATAAGATTTGGTTCAGGCAAAAGTCATAGAATTAAAATGTGTTTGATGTAAATGCAATTTTACAACTTTAAAATTCGTTTCGAAAGCCTAAATATTTAATCCTCTATGCGTATATACTCACTATCAAAAGTTCTAGGAACTCCGATTACAGTCGGAACTATTGTACTTGCCTACTATCAATATGCTAATAGTATTACGATAGGTTTATGGATTTTAATACCCATATTTCTATTGGTTATTTTGTTTATATCACATGGCTACATTGATTTTTGGTATCATACTAAATACCCAGTTCCACTTGATAAAAAGATAGTCTCGTGGCTTAAAAAATACGCTACATTTTATCAAAACCTAAATCCTTCTGATAAAGAAAAGTACGAATACAGAATGAGCTTGTACCTCGAAGGCAGAAGTTTCATGTCAGTAGGCTCAGAACAAAAAGATCTACCAGAGGATATTAAAGCCATCATTTCTACTAGTGCCATCCAAATGAACTTTAACAAAAAAGACATATTGGTTGGTGAATTCGATAGGTTATTTGTCTACAAACATCCATTCCCTTCACCAAAACATCAATTTCTTCATGGCGTAGAAACTGATGGTGAAGATGGAGTGATTATATATTCGCTAGAGCATCTCATTCCTGGCATCACTAATCCTGATACTTATTATAATATAGGGATGCACGCATATGTGGAAGCATTTACATTAGCATATCCTACTTTGGAATACCCTTGGAATTTAGATGCTGGATGGGAAGATGTAGAGACTGTAAGTGGATTAAGTAAAAAGGTAATCCTTTCTACTATTGGATTCGAAACTGTCGATCTATTTATCGTTTTGGCTACTTGCTATTTCACTTATCCCACAGTTTTTAAGAACAAATTACCTAAGTTAAATCAGGAATTGGAAAAACTGTTTGGAGAGGAATAAGTCCATTTATAAATTAAAAGTGCCTGACATTTATTTTAACGCCAGACACTTGTAACCTTTTTATCTTTTGAATACTTCAATATCTTTTTTCTTGATTGTAAGATCAGTAAACTTTCCTTTGAAACGAGTTGCTCTCACAATGTGATTATCAATCCAATGGTAGTTCCCTCCTCTTGGCTTACCCATGACCATTCCATGGTATTTGAAGCCATGCTTATTTAGCCAAGTCTCCGTGACTGCTCTATGTTCTTCGGTCCTAGATGTGAAGAAGTATATGATATGACCTTCATCGTACCACTTATTCAGGGTTTCTAATGCATCTCCGTAAGGAAGGCAAGTAACCATTCTTTCTGGCTCCTCATTTGGCACATCATCAGTGATCGTACCATCGATATCGATAAGATAGTTTTTTACACCATCCGCTAATGTAGGGCTTAGTGTATCCCCTTTGTCGTCGGTGACTTGTTTTAAGTTGTGACTCATAACAGTAATCTTTTCTATTTGTAAATTGTAATAATTGTAATTTGTAACTTATTGCCCCAAAGATAACCGAAAATTCTTCTATTTAAAGTTGACAAAGTTTTCTGGGTTCACGGGATTCCCATCATACCACAATTCGAAGTGAAGGTGCGGCCCATCTGTCAACTCTCCAGTGTTGCCGATTATGGCTATTGCTTCTCCAGCACTTACTTTATCCCCGGATTTTTTAAGTAGTGCACTATTGTGTTTGTAGATAGATATTACGTTGTTATGATGCTGTATGGATATCGTATTTCCAGTATCTAAAGTAAAATCACTTCCAATGACTACTCCCGCAGCAATAGCTTTTATAGGTGTATCCTTTGGTGCGATTATGTCAGTGCCAAAATGATTATTAGCCCTATCATATGCAGCACTTATATCTCCTATTACTGGTGGTACAAAATATTGATTATCTAACGAGCTGGTAAGCTTAGATTCTTTTAAATCTGCGTCCGAAATTGCCACCTTAGATGATTCTGTAGAAGCTGGTGTAATGCTTGATGTTGGAATTGACACTTCACCGTTTCCAGATAACATGTTTTGCAGCCCTTGCGTATAAACGACTTGTACCTCAAGCTCTTCTTCGAGATTTATTATTTTCTTACGCAACTCTATAAACTTTGAATTCTCCTCAATGTCCCCATATCCTGGCAGAAGCCTCTTTAGTGGTGTAAATGCAAGCAATGAGATCAGGATAATCGCAAAAATAAGTCCTGTAGTCAGTATGTAAGTATAGATACGCCCCATCGATAGTTGATAATTACCTACTTCTTTTAGGTCCTCAACGTCAATAACTACGATACGGTAAGTATCTTTTAGTTTTTCCTTGAATTTCTTCTTGTCATTTGTATCTGCCGACATGAGAATATGATCTTTCTTGGTGTTGAATTTGTCCTTGATTACAGAACAATTTCTTTAATATTTTAACATACGAATATTCACTACAAATATGATATACTACCATATTTAAAATAAATTTGCACAAATCTAGTTATATAAGCGGTTTTTAGGGCAAGTATAGCTCAAAAAACATGTGTCTTTCATGCTAGAATTGTAATAACATTCGTTCTACTGTTATATCATTTAAAGAATTAACGTAGGAATGAGAGGCAAAAATTTCAATAGTTGAAATTGTAAAGTTGCAATATCTATGTTTGAAATGAAATTATATGGCTTAATTTTGGCTGTTATTAAATGAAGTGGTTTAGGCATTCTGAATCATTCCACAATCAATTTGTTTATAAAAAGTAATACTTTGAAATATATATTTAAGCTATCCTTACTATTGATCCTGTCCGTTGCTATATTTTCAGGCTGTGCTTCAAAGCGTAAGAAAAAAGGTGAAGAACCTTCAAAGCTCAGTAAATTCTACCATAACACAACGTCTCTATACAACGGTTACTTCAATGCGAATGAGCTAATGAAGGAAAGCTACTTGACGTTAAGGCAATCTCACAAAGACAACTATACTGAGTTACTTCCATTATACGACTACGTAACCGTTGCTGACCCTAAAGTAGTATATGCAAACCTAGATAAAGCTATAGAAAAAGTAACTACTGTAGCTGCCCTGCATGAACCAAGTAAGTGGGTAGATGACTGTTATGTTCTGATGGGAGAAGCACAATACCTCAAACAAGAATTCGAAACAGCAGAAGAAACATTTGCATATTTTAAAGATGAATTCAATCCGAACAATCCTTTTGGAAGAAATTACAAGAAGAAAAAGAAAAGTTCTAAGCAAATAAAAAAGGAAAAAGATAAGGAGAGAAAGGAAGAGAAAAAAGACAAGGAAGAGAAAAAAGAAGAAGAGAAAAAAACAAAAGAAGAAGAAAGAAAAGCTAAGAAAAAAGCAAGAGAGGAAGCCGATAAAGCCAAGCAAAAAGAACGAGACGCTAAAAAGAAAGCAAGAGAAGAGGCAAAAAAGAAAAAGAAGAAAAAGAAAACTAAAAGAGGAGGTAAAAAGCAAAGACCTGAAAAGGAAGATAAAAAGGAAGATGTAAAGAAGAAAGAGGAGTCTAAAGTTGAAGAAGTAATTACTGAAAAAGAATCAACAGTAAGTGCTAAAATAGATGACAAAAAGATAGAAAAAAAATCATCTAGAGATGACGAAGAAGAGAGAGACGAGGAGTTCGTAGAGGACAAGAAAAAAGATCAAAAGAAGAAAAAAGATAAAACCGCTTACTCAAAGGGTATGATGTGGTACGCAAAGACATTAGTGCAAAGAGATAAGCTATCTAATGCTTCTTACATGGTGAAAAGAATGAAGGAAGATGGCGAAATGCCAGATGAGGCGAGAAGAGAAGTTCCAGTAATACTAGCAGACATAAACATAAGAGAGGAAAACTACGGTACAGCCATCACTTACTTAGACGAAGCAATCGAATTGGCAAAAGAAAAAGGTCTAAAAGCCAGATATGCTTTTGTACAAGGACAACTTTACATGAAGTCTAACGACTATGTTAATGCTAGTCAATCATTTTCAAATGCAAAAAAATGGGCTAAATCCTTCGAGATGAAATTCATGGCAGAACTGAATGCTGAGAAGTCTAATATGATGGGTGGAAGTAAAACCGATGAAGCAGTAATTGCTAAGTTGGATAAAATGGTGAAGGAATATAAATACAGTGAATTCTTGGATCAACTTTACTTTACAAAGGGTGAAATATTACTTGAAAATGGAAATTTTGATGAAGCACTTAAAAGTTTTTCTAATTCAATCTCAAATAATACTAGTAACATAGCATTAAAACAAGAGACGTATTTCAAATTAGCTTACCTATTTTACGATAAGGAAAACTATGTAGACTCTAAATCTTACTTTGACTCCACACTTATGGTATTAGAAAAAGAGGATCCTAGATATCGAGAAGTAAGCAACTACTCAGAAAACCTAATTGAAATAGCCCAAAATATACAAATAATAAAAATGCAGGACAGCCTACTAAACATGGTAGCATGGTCCGATGAAAAAATAGAAGAAGTAGCAGAAAAGCTTGTCGAAGAGAATCTATTAGCTCGTGAACTGGCTGGTAAAACAGGTGCTGCACCTGGTCGAATAAGTACTGCGCTGATTAATGGTCTGGGTGGTGGAAGCTTAAAATCTTCTAGTTTCTTTGCCTATGATCCTTTGGCTAAACAAAGGGGGCAAAAAGACTTTGCCAATAAATGGGGTGACATCGAGTTATCAGATAATTGGAGAAGAAGTGACAAATCAGGAATCTTCGGAACAGAGGAAGAAGAGGAAGAGGAGGAAAAAGTACCAGAAGATGGATTTCAAGAAGACGAAATTGGTCAAATGATCAATACAATAAAAAGTCAAATTCCTTATAGCGACGAAGCAAAATTGGTCATCAATACTAAATTGGAGAAAGCATTCTACGAATTAGGAAAAGGCTATAGAGACAAGATTCAAAAATTTGAGAAATCCGCTAATACACATGAGGAACTGCTAAAACGTTTCCCAGCTTTTAATAATAAACTTGATGTGTACTATTATCTATATCTATCATATTTAGATCTTAATAACAAAACAAAAGCAAACTACTACAAGGAGAAAATACTATCTGAATTTCCAGATACTGAATTTGCAAAAGCAATATCTGATCCTAACTATGCAGCTGGCAATCTGAGTAAGGAGCAAAAACTAAATAAGTACTATGAAGAAACTTATCAACTTTTCGAAAAAGGGGATTATCAAAGTGCTTACACCAAGGCAGATCAGTCAGAGAAAATATTTGGAAAAACAAACGAACTAAGGCCAAAGTTTGCTCTTGTAAAAGCAATGGCAACAGGTAGCGTCGAAGGAAAAGCTCCATATATAACTGCATTAAAAGATGTAATAACAAGATATCCTAATACTCCAGAAAAAGCAAGAGCGAATGAAATACTTAGATTTCTCCAAGGAGACAAGGATGCATTTACTGGTATTGACATAGAAGAAGTAGATGATATTTTCTCTGTCGAAGACGAGAAGTTACATTATGTTGCAATCGTGCTATATGGTGTTACGCCAGCAAAAGTTATAGAGGCTAAAATACAAGTCAGTAACTATAATAAAAAGTACCATAAGTTGAAGAAACTTCAACTTGGTGAATCTCCTCTTGATAGAGATAAAAAATCCGAAATCGTACTCGTAAGAAGATTTGATAATAAAGAGAAAGCGATGGAGTATTATACCGAAGTAATCAAATCTAAAAATGAATTTGTTTCTGAAGAGATTGCGGGATACACTATATACCCTATCACTCAAAGAAACTACCGTAAGATGATAATCGAGCGTAGTGATGCGAGATATAGATTATGGTTTGAAATAAACTATCTAAACAAGTAAACTTATATCAATTATCGAGCGAAACGTTCGGTAAATCAAAGATTTACATACTTATATGAGTGCTTTCTGGAAATTGATTCATCGCGTAAGAAAGTACAAAGGATATTTTGGACTAAGTATATTCTTTAATATTCTTCTTTCGATATTTACTGTGGCCAGTATCCCAGTGATTATCCCGTTTTTTGAAATCCTATTTGATCGAATACCGTCCACCGCTTCCGCTGAATCGTTAGATGGGGTAAACGCTTATTTCCAAAACCTTATCTATTCTAAGGGAAAAGAAAGTGCTCTTTTGATTGCATGTGGATTGATTCTATTGATCTTCTTCTTAAAGAATGTATTTAGGTACTTAGCACTTTACTTTGTAGTGCCTATGCGAACTGGAATTGTAAGGGATATCCGTTCAGAGCTATTTGATAAATACCTTAGACTTCCCCTCTCTTATTATAGTGACCAACGGACTGGCGATCTAATCTCGCGAATTACGCTTGATGTACAGGAGGTAGAAGTCAGTATACTCAAAGTGATCGAGATCGTCTTCAAAGCACCGTTGATAATAATTGGCAGTATTCTATACATGATATATGTGAGCCCACAGCTTAGTTTATTTGTGTTGGTCTTGTTAGTATTTACAGTTTTTGTAATCGGAGGCATTAGCAAAACACTAAAAAAACAATCTCAAAAAGCTCAACAGAGACTAGCTAACATAACCAGTACAGTAGAAGAAAGTATAGGTGGCATCAAAATTATTAAAGCATTCAATGGTGAAAAAAATCAATTATCACGATTCTCCAAAGAAAATGATGGCTACAGAAATACGCTTATATCATTGATGAATAGACAGAATTTATCATCCCCACTTTCTGAATTTCTAGGTATATCAGTTGTAACTGCCCTACTCTGGTACGGATCAAAACTAGTCTTTGCAGAAAGCCTAGAACCACAGACGTTCTTCGCATTCATATTTGCGTTTTACCAAGTCATAGAGCCCGCTAAAAGCTTCAGTAATGCTTACTACAATATCCAAAAAGGAATGGCCGCTGTTGAACGGATTAATGATCTAATGATAACAAATCAGGAGAATGCGACTACAAATCCGAAACAGTTACACTTTACAAATAGCATAGAGATCAAAAATGTTAGCTACCAATATCAAGGAGATAACAAAATTGTACTTGATGATATTAATCTTACAATTAACAAAGGTGAGGTGGTCGCATTGGTAGGCCCTTCTGGATCAGGAAAAACGACATTGGCTGATCTAATAATGGGATTCTACCCTATCCAATCCGGTAAAATTGAAATTGATGGAATAGCAATAGCTAATCAAGATTTAGGTAGTGTAAGATCATTATTTGGTCTTGTAAGTCAAAATGCTATACTGTTCCATGACACCATAGAAAACAATATTACTTTTGGTAAAACACTAACCTCTAAAGAACAAATAGAACAATCTGCAATCATTAGCAATGCTCATGAATTCATCACAGAGCTTCAAGATGGGTATAATACAATCATTGGTGACAAAGGAATGAAACTATCCGGAGGCCAACGACAGAGATTAACAATAGCCAGAGCCATCCTTCATAATCCACAAATACTAGTGCTCGATGAAGCTACTTCAGCCCTAGATTCAGAATCAGAAAAACTAGTACAAGATGCACTAGACAAGATATTACATGATCGTACATCGATCGTAATTGCACATCGTCTATCTACAATCAAAAATGCAGATAAAATTGTAGTCATGGATCAAGGGCGCATCATCTCGGTCGGCAATCATGATGAACTTTATCGCACCTCTCCGCTGTACAAAAAGTATGTCGACATGCAGGGCATTGGATAGTCATTTAGTTTACTAAACGCCACAATAGGTTGTTAATCTTGAACTTAAACTCTAAAATCTTAAACTTAATTCTTTTAATAATTATCTTTGGTATAAGTTAACAAACGCTATATAATATCGTTTTGATAATGAATGTCTATAAAATAAGAAAATTATGAAGAAAAAATTACAATCATTATTTGCATTTTTAGCAATCATACTCCCCTCTGTACTTGTCGGTCAAATAACCGTAACAAACTCTATATTTCCAGTTCCTGGAGATACTCTGAGAACAGTATCAGCTGAAGATGCAGGAGGATTTGACACAGACATGATAGGATCAAATCTCGAATGGGATCTTAGAGGTATTACTAGCGATGAAGCTATCCTAACAATTTACACAGAAGCTTCAGAAGGAGATGCGACTGACACATTCCCAGATGCAGACCTTCTTGATAAGAGTGAAGCTCAAGAGATCTACTATAAATCATTCAACAATAAAATAGTAGAAATCGGAAGAAGCGGATTAGATCCAGTACTTAATGCTATTAACCTATCATTTACAAACGACGGTGAATCTGTACTAAGAAGAGCTCCTATGTCTTTCGGTGATGCCTATGATGATGAGTCAAGCTTTAGAATTGGAGCTCCAGCTACAGTAATCCCTGATACTTTGTTTCCTGGTTTGTCAACCTTGATAGACTCGATAAGATTAACTGTAGAAACAGAAAATGATGATTTTGTTGATTCATGGGGTACATTAAGATTACCAGATGGTGATTATGACGTATTGAGATTAAAGAGAACAACTAGTACGAATGCCATTCTAGAAGTAAAAGCACCATTTATTGGTTGGTCGGTTTTAGATGAGAACAACCCATTAACTGCTGCACTTGGCGACTTTGCAGACCTTTTAGGTGAAACAATAACAACTAGCTACCAATTCTATGGTAATGAGGATAAGGAAATTCTTGCTAATCTAACATACGATGATCAGGGTATCTTAATCAATGCTACTTACAAAGGGGAACTTTCTACAGCAACAGAAGAAATTGACTTTAGGAATGTAGGTGTAAAAACATATCCTAATCCAACTTATGGTGATGTAACGTTTGAGTTAACTAATCTTCCTAAAGGAGAATATAATGTAGTTCTATACAATATTATTGGCAAGAGACTTTGGTCTGATAGATTTGATAATAACTCTGGTAGACTAAATGCAAACCTTAGTCACTTGAAAAAAGGAACATACTTATACAGTATTGTGGATAAAAATGGCAGAAAAGTAACTACTAAAAGACTAATGATTATAACTCCTTAAAATAATTTCAATTTATTTTTCAGCATGAAAGACTGATAATCAAAGCGATAAGTAAAACAAGGAAAAATAGTTAAATAAAAAGTTCTGTTGGTGTTGTATAATGTCAAAATGAATTCTAAATTTGCATTCGCTTAGAGATAATTTAAGCATCCTATATGGAAACGGTCCTTTAGCTCAGCTGGTTAGAGCATCTGACTGTTAATCAGAGGGTCCAAGGTTCGAGTCCTTGAAGGACCGCCGTTTTCTAACCCTAGCAATTTGATAATCAAGTTGTTAGGGTTTTTTCTTTTTACAAAGGGGCGGTCATTGTGGCGGTTTCACGTAAAACTTATTGATATACATTCGATTAAAATTTAAATCATGAGATACCTTATTCCATTATTACTAACAACTTTTTTATTCTCTTGTAAAGGAAAAGAAGATCCAGCATACACCAAGTATGTAACATTAAAAGATCGAAGTTGGTCAAAGGTAGATAATAATGTATCTGGTGTTATCCATAATGTAGGTGATAAAACAGTTGACAGAGTAGCAATTAGATACAATGGATATAGTGAAGATGATATTTTTGGTTATAAATTAATCCTAGATACTATTATTAATGTGCTCGAAGAAATTGAACCTAATTCAAAAATAGAGTACAGTGAGCATGTTCAAGTACAAGGAACGAAAGTTAACAGAATGCTTCCCGATTCGTATGTAGTTTACACTAAATAAAAAGATGATTACAAATTAATGTAACCATCTAAAAGGCATTAAGAATGTGTTTCGTATTCGTGCTGTTATCTATTCAAAACTTCGACCACTAATTAATAAATCTTTGTTCCTTCCATTGTCTGGCAAATATATTTGCACCTG
>CALKXE010000169.1 GCA_938003955.1 uncultured Saprospiraceae bacterium
GCGAATAATATCCATTTTTGAAACGAGTTACTTATCTGTCACTGTTGTTTTCAATATTTAGAATTGAAAATACTACATTTGCATCATCTATCAATTAAGAGATTTAGAACGATGGCAAAGAGAACAAAAGTAGCTGAA
Organism: uncultured Saprospiraceae bacterium; assembly: GCA_938003955.1. Classification (GTDB taxonomy): domain Bacteria; phylum Bacteroidota; class Bacteroidia; order Chitinophagales; family Saprospiraceae; genus CAJXUU01. The sequence continues at coordinate 139 of CALKXE010000169.1, forward strand.
ATATTAGCTGGAGATTATATAGGAAAGGAATTAACCGTAGCAGGTTGGGTAAGATCATTTCGAAGTAACCAATTCATAGCATTGAATGACGGGTCGACGATCAAAACACTTCAACTTGTTGTTGATTACGAAAATGAGGATCCGGAATTAATCAAGCTTATTACAGTCGGAGCTGCGGTGAAAATAACAGGCCATATTGTAGCGTCTCAAGGAAGAGGTCAAACAGTGGAATTGAAAGCAACTGATATCAAAGTACTTGGTGTTTCAGAAGCGGAACAAGGTCCTGGACAATATCCGTTGCAGCCAAAGAAACACTCCTTAGAGTATCTTAGAGAAATTGCTCACTTAAGGTTTCGTACCAATACATTCGGCGCGATATTCAGAATAAGACACCACGTAGCGTTCGCTATTCATGAGTTTTTTCATAATAAAGGATTTCTATATATACATGCGCCTATCATAACTGGTAGTGATGCAGAGGGAGCCGGTGAGATGTTCAAGGTTACGAACTTCGATATCGATGATACTCCCAAAGGAGAAGACGGGAAGACAGATTTTAGCCAAGATTTCTTCGGGAAAGCTACTAATCTTACTGTATCAGGTCAATTAGAAGCGGAACTTGCAGCATTAGCATTCAGTGAAGTATATACATTTGGTCCTACATTCCGTGCTGAGAATTCTCATACATCAAGACACCTTGCTGAGTTTTGGATGATTGAGCCAGAAGTAGCATTTGCAGACTTGGAAGATAACATGGACTTAGCTGAGGAAATGCTAAAGTATGTCATCAAAAGTGTATTAGACAGATGTGGTGATGATCTTGATTTCTTAGAAAACAGATTGATTGATGAAGAAAAAGTGAAACCTACCAATGAGCGTTCTCCGATGCCATTGAAAGAGAAGCTACAGTTTTGTATTGACACTGATTTTGAAAGAGTAACCTATACTCGTGCGATCGATATACTTAAAAACTGTAAACCGAATAAAAAAGGTAAGTTCCAATATAAAATAGAAGAGTGGGGAGTAGACCTTCAAAGTGAGCACGAAAGATTCTTAGTAGAGAAGCACTTTAAGAAGCCGGTAATCTTGACTGATTATCCTAAAGATATCAAAGCATTCTATATGAGAATGAACGATGATGGAAATACTGTAGGAGCTATGGATATTCTATTCCCAGGAATAGGAGAGATCGTAGGTGGGTCTCAGAGAGAGGAAAGATTGGACGTATTGCTAGCAAGAATGAAAGAGATGGATATTCACGAAGATGAAATGTCTTGGTTCTTGGATACAAGAAGATTTGGAACTTGTCCTCATGCTGGGTTTGGTCTAGGGTTCGAGCGATTGATTTTGTTTGTTACAGGTATGTCTAATATCAGGGATGTAATTCCATTTCCTAGATTTCCAGGAAGTGCTGAATTCTAATACCTAAATTCGCCAATGCTTGCGTCGGGATTATAAAAAATATGTTTTTTGTATAAATAGGCTTTAAGACAAAAAAAATCCGGTTTCTGAACTTGACGTTGGAGAAATTATGGTGAATATGTCATCCGCTTTCGGTAGGTGGGATAGTCAAAATTTAGGATCTTTTTTACTTCCGAAACAATTTATACGACCAAATACTGCCTTATTTAAAATTGAGGTAACTGGTGTTAAATTTTGCTTTATTGAACAATAAAGGCGATTAGATATTTGTGTCTACCTTCATCCTAAATTATTGATGTAGCTGATAAAATCATTTCCATAAATCAAGGACTTGATCGTTTTGCTAGTGAAATATACGAATGTCTGTCTCCCAATTTATGACTGCTATTGTCTTGATGAGTAAAATAATTAACTTCTCTATTTTGATATTGTGCAACTTCTTTATACTTTGGCAGTAGGTATAAGAAATGTTTTATATCCTCTTAAAACTTCAGATATAACTCTAACTCATCAAATATTTGAGAAATTGAGATTCCGATATCTGATGACAATAATAATTATTGTGCAATTAGGCGTTTTATCCTTGAGTACATCATGGATGCCAAACCAATTTTTTTAATTACTAAGTTAATAACTGTGTTTACCAAAAAAGAGCAGCTCGAGATTCTAGAGAAACTAGGATATAATATTGTGCATGATAAAGATAGTTTGTCACGCAAAGCAAAAATATATGGAGGTGCAGATAGTGGTTATATTATGGTAGAGGGCAAAAAAACATCTGTAGAAGTAGTGTTTAAAAACGAAATAAGGAAAAGAATTTTTAATATATAAAACTGATAATAATATGGCTATCAATCTTCAAAAAGGACAGAGAGTATCTCTTGGTTTATCAAATGTTACATTAGGATTAGGATGGGATCCAAATTCTAGCACTGGTGCTGAATTCGATTTGGATGCGTCAGCATTTATGTTGGGTGCTAATGGTAAGATACCTCAAGATGAATTCTTTATTTTTTACAATAACAAGTTTTCTCCTTGTAAATCAGTAGAAGGTGCTGATGATGATCAAACTGGTGGCGCATCTGATGGAGATGATGATGAGCAAATCAAAGTGAATCTTAATCAAATAGATCCTAGAATAACAGAAATAGTATTCATCGTTACTATCCATGATTTTGAAACAAGAAAGCAAAACTTTGGACAAGTAAGAAACTCTTACATCCGTATCGTAGATCAAGGCAGTAATACTGAAATAGCGAAATACGAGCTAGAAGAAGATTTCTCTATTGAAACATCTGTAGAATTCGGAAGGCTTTATAAAAAAGATAACGAATGGAAGTTCCAGGCAGTTGGAGAGGGATATCAAGATGATCTCAATTACTTTGTTGGAAAATATACATAGAAGAACCAATTATTTAACAATTAAAACACTCAAACAATGGCAATTAACCTCCAAAAAGGTCAAAGAATAGACCTGACTAAAAAGACAGCTTCAGGTGGAGTTGCAGATCTTACTAAATTCTGTGTAGGTGTAAACTGGGGAGCAATCGAAAAAGAGCAAAAGAAGTTTTTCGGAGGCACTAAAATAGTAAAACATGCAGTAGATTTAGATCTATCTTGTATCATGATGTTTCAAGATAAGCAAAAATATGACCACCTATATTCTCCAGAATATAACCCAAGTGCATTAGCACAAATTGGACTCCCTCCTGGGAAATTGGTGTCTAGAGATGGAGCTCTAAGGCATAGTGGTGATGATCTTACTGGGGATCTTGATGGTGATGATGGACTTGACAATGAGATTATCTCTATAGATCTCACAAGGGTCGATCCCAATATTGATCAGATATTCTTTTTTATCAACAATGTAGGAACAGAAGATTTTCGCCAAATACCATTTGCTAAAATTAGAATGTACGAAGGTACTCCTACTAGAGTAGATAATGTAGTTGCCAATTATGACATCGTATCCGACCCATCATATAGTGGTCATAGAGCGATGGTACTCGGTAAACTGTATAGAAAAAACGGAACATGGAAATTTAATGCTATAGGAGATGTAACCCAAGACCAAAATTTTGCGGCTACATTGATGAATATTGCTAAGAATTATGCGTAATTCCTACTAGCTGAATTAATAAGCTAGCAATAAATTGATTTATAAAATATAGCTGATAAGGTCAATGGCCTTATCAGCAAATTTTTCTATAAACGATATAGATTCATTTAGAATACAATAACACACATGAGGAGATTACCCGTATATCTATTGATAGATACATCAGGATCTATGTTTGGAGAGCCTATACAATCTGTAAATGTTGGATTACAAGCTATGATGGCATCACTCCGTCAAGATCCTCATGCTTTAGAATCTGTTTACTTATCCATTATAACATTCGACAAAGAAGTTAATCTGATTTTTGGATTAACAGAATTGGCTCAGGTGCAGTTACCAGAAATAACAACACCACAGTCTGGGCCTACATTCTTAGGGATGGCACTGAAAATGGTTCGAGAACGAGTCCTAAGCGAAGTTATAGAATCAAATGGATCTGATAAAGGGGATTGGATGCCATTGTTGTTTATTATGACAGATGGTAAGCCTTCTGATCTGCTGGAGTTCAAAGAAGCTGTTCCACTTATAAGAAAAATGAAATTTGGTAGTATCGTAGCTTGTGCTGCAGGACCAAAAGCGAAGGAAGAGTTTCTCACTGAGCTTACAGATAACGTGGTCAGCTTGGATACCACAGATGCATATGCATTTCAGTCATTCTTTAAATGGGTTTCAGAGTCAGTAAGTATTGGTAATCGAAGTATCGGTGCTGCTGATGATGTCGCACTACCGCCACCGCCGCCAGAGATTAACCTTGTGATATAAGAGATTTCAAGACATTATATTGACATTGAATTTTAATTGCGCATAAACCCAAAAAAATAATCATGAGAAGACTTCCCATATTTATAGTTATAGATGTTTCAGAATCAATGGCAGGCGACCCTATCATCCAAGTGGAGGAAGGAATGCGTACTATCGTAAGTGAATTAAAAAAAGATCCTTATGCATTAGAGACAGTGTACATATCTGTAATTGTATTTGCTGGAGTGCCTAAGACCTTAGTGCCACTGACCGATATCATTTCGTTTTATCCACCTAGGTTGTCGATTGGAGCCGGGACTGGTTATGGTGCGGTTCTGACCCATCTGATGACAGAAATAAAGAATAACGTAAAAGTGACAACGCCTAATCAAAAAGGAGATTGGAAGCCAGTAGTTTACTTTATGACAGATGGGAATCCTACAGACGACTATACTATAGATTTAGGAGTATGGGAACGTATCTGGCAACCAAAGACTAACACCGTTGTCGTGTCTATAGGGAATAATTCTGATCACGAAATTCTCAACAAAATATCTAAAAATATACTTCACTTCGATGAAAGTGATGCGGATGCATATGCTCAGTTTTTCAAATGGGTCACTGGTTCTATTAAGACACAAAGTCAGAAAGTAGAGGAATCATCAGATGACAGCATGGATCCGATAAGTTTTGATCAGGACAAACTTAAGAAAGTGCAAATCGACGAATTTTCTCCTAAAAGGAGTACAGACGAACAGTATGCAATTTTCTATGGGAAATGTCAATCGACAAAAAAGGATTATCTCATCAAATATAAACGATCACAAGAGAACCTCAACTTCGGGGGACTGCATGGTATTCATACCAATAAGTTTAGATTAGAAGGATCTTATACTCTGGATACAAAATATAACGAATTATCGACTCCGGGCAGCAAAAGATCGCATGCTAAGGTGAGTACAGAAGATTTACTAGGTGTGCCTACTTGTCCAGCTTGTGCTAATAGATTTGCTATGGCAATGTGTAGTTGTGAGGGGTTATTTTGTGTTGATGGAGGAGGGATGCACACTTGTCCTAATTGTAATACAACTTCATCGTTCGGACAAGGAGATCAGCATTTTGATATCGGAAGACAACAAGGGTAATTCTTATGGATTATACGAATAGGGATCAGATCGCAAGTTTCATAGAAGCAATTCGAAATAAGCTGGTCAATAAAGAGTGTTTTTCTACTGAGGATATTGAAAATTGGCAAAAGGTTACTGATTTTCTAACTAACAATACGGAATCTGCAGATTTGGAAGCGGTGGAAAGTATAGATACTGATGAACAGTGGCCATCAAATGAATTGCCAGATGAGATCATTTTGCCCACATATACCCAAAGTAATAAGGAAGATGAGTCTTACAACGAACCAGTTGAAACTGGAGAAATAGATCTCAAAAGTACAGAAGAGGAAAATGTAGATCTTTTAGACGAAGACACTGAATATCCAATAGAGCATAGTCAGCAAGACTCAGTTAGCTCCACAGAGTCAGACTCGACTAATTGGGGTGATCTATTGGAGGAAGATGATGATGTGCTAGAAGAAGCTCTTTCGGGGATAAATCCGATAGAAGGGAGTAACACGATAGACTTATCTGATGAGTCGATGATTGAAAATGAAGAAGAAAAATTAAAATCGCCATTACTTTCCAATATGGATGAGAGCGATGACAATGAAGAAGAACCTATGATTCAAAATATATCTTATAACCTTCCTAATGGCATGGTGGGTAAAACATATGCTGTTAATATAGAAGATTCAGATCTAGCAGATTTGAATTTTAGTGGATTTGTAGGATTGGAAGAAATAGGATTAGTGTATGATCGTGATAATAATACGATTACAGGCACACCTGTTGAGGTAGGAGATATGGAATTAGAAATCCTTCTCATAGAAGAAGATCCCTATGAAAATCATACGATAAGGTTGTTCATCAACCCAGATCCAAGGTCTCTATGGAAATCGATTGATCCTCCAGAGGACGGTAAGTTTTATAAGTCGAATGTCGATAGTGGAAGTATAACGAATCCTGATTTCAAGATGCTTGCGGGTAGTACAAGAGGTCGATCCCATGCACATGAAGGAAAGTACAGAGATGATGATTTCGATATCAGGAGCTTTGACAATGGCTGGCAATTTCTAGCGGTGGCAGATGGTGCTGGATCAGCAACCTACTCTCGAGAAGGTTCTAGGATTGTGGTATCAACGGCTGCAGAGATATTGCATACGCTGACCAATGAACATGGAGAAGAACTTGATCAATTGCTTTTAGAAATAAGTGATACCGAGATCAAAGATGAATCACCGCTAAAAGTTCTATTATTTTCTATCGCTAAAAAAGTAGTGGAAAATTGCAGAAGTGCACTCAATGAAGCAAGTGAGATAAACGAATGTAAATTGTCGGATTTTAATACAACACTGATTTTCACTATTATGAAACCTGTAGCTAGTGGCTATTTTGTCGCATCATATGCAATTGGTGATGGTGCTGCAGTTATATATTCTCAAGGTAAAGATATAATCTCTTTAATGGATGGAGACGGTGGCGAATATGCAGGACAAACTAGATTCATCACTATGGCCGAGGTAGCAAGTCCAGAAGATATATTTGATAGAGTAAGGTGTTGTGTTGTTGAAGACTTTACTGCTATGTTGCTAATGACAGATGGGGTTTCTGATCCGAAATTTCAATCAGATGCTGACTTGAATAATATAGAAGTTTGGGATGGAGTGTACTCAGATATAGAATCAGAAGTTGATCTATATGGAGAACAAGCTGATGAAAATTTGACTGATTGGTTGGACTTCTTTTCTAGGGGGAACCACGACGATAGAACATTGGCAATGCTCTACAAAAACAAAACAATATAACTGAAAATACCTAATAATGTCTATCATAACTATACAGTCGAATAGCGGTAAAACCGTAAAATTTGAAGAGAAGAAATTTGCTTCTGGGGGTATGAAAGATGTACACTGGGGAGTGGATAAAAACTACGTAGTCGCATTCTATAGAGACAAGCAAAATGAAAACTCTAAGGAACGAGTGGAGAATATTGCTCGTCTTTACAGAGAAAGAATATTTGAGAGAGAAGGAGGAGAATATTGGCGTAAAGTACTTTGTTGGCCTTCAGATGTAGTGGAATATAATGGTAAGTTAGGTATTGTTTGTCCTACTTATGATAATCACTTTTTCTTCGAGTATGGATCAGTAAATAATGATATGCTGGGCATCAAGGGGAATGAAAAAGAAGGCAAATGGTTTGCAAGTGCTTCCAATCAGAATCGATTCTTAGATCCTAGAGAAAAAGGAGATTGGAGAAGTTATCTTAGAATAGGAATATTAATAAGTAGAGCTGTCAAAAAATTGCACTCTGCAGGATTGGCGCATTCCGATTTATCTTATAAGAATGTATTGATCGATCCTGCAGGTGGAAACGCGTGTATAATCGATATTGATAGTCTTGTCGTACCAGGAAAGTATCCACCTGATGTAGTTGGAACACCAGATTTTATTGCCCCCGAAGTGATGGCCTCAAAATCGCTGAAAGTAGGAGATGAAAATAAGGCGCTTCCAAACATAAATACAGATAAGCATGCGCTTGCAGTTTTGATATATATGTACCTTTTATATAGGCATCCATTAAGAGGAGATAAGGTACATGATATGGATCCTCAGAAAGATGAAGAACTATCAATGGGTTCAAAAGCTCTGTTCATAGAACATCCGAATGATACTTCAAATATTAAAAACCCTGAAAACGTCAAGAAAACGGCTATGCCTTGGGGAGACCCGAAAAAAATGCCTTATACAATATGTGGACCTTATCTTTCGGCCTTGTTCGAACGAGCATTCATTGAGAATCTTCATAACCCTATGATGCGGCCTAGTGCCAATGAATGGGAAATAGCATTGGTTAAAACGCTTGATCTTACACAACCTTGTATGAATAAGCAGTGTAACCAAAAGTGGTTTGTATTCGACAACAAGACCAATCCTAAGTGTCCTTTCTGTAATACACCGTATATTACCATGTTGCCGATTCTTAATCTGTACTCTGCGCGTGAAGAAGGAAAGTATAAGCCTGATAATCACAGAATTATGGTGTATCACAATCAATATTTATATAAATGGCATGTTGATAGAACTGTATTTCCCAATGAACGAATATCTGATGCGGACAAACGGCCTCTCGGGTACTTCGTATTTCACAATAATGAGTGGAAACTTGTAAATCAAAGTATTCCAGAATTAAAGGATGTAAAAAGTGAAGAAGCAATTCCGATAGGCGGTTATATAGTGTTGACAGATGGTCTTCAGCTTACATTTATGAATTCTCTTAATGGCAGACTAGCCGCTATACAAATGGTAAATGGAACAGAATGATTGGCATGCAAAATGAAATATTAGGCATGTTAATTTGCACAACTAATTATTTTAGTGATCTTAGATCATTAATGAGTTTTCAAATAAGCTAGAACACAAATAAATCAATTCATTTTTCTCAATTTATTTGGGAACAAATATTTAAAAAATAACGCAAATGATCTTAAACTTAATTTTTATTTTCATCACATGTATCATTATTTGGAAAGCAAGTGATGGATTCGAAGTTGCATCCGAATATATTGGAAGGAACCTAACCGATGGTGTAAGAGGAGCAACGATCAATGCGATTGGAAGTTCTATGCCTGAACTATTTACTACACTTTGGTTTTTATTCGTTTTGCATAATAGAGATGGATTTGCTGGAGGAATAGGTACAACAGCAGGAAGTGCTATATTCAACGGTATGATTATTCCGGCTGTAGTAATACTTGCTGTAATTGGATATGGACTAGCTAAGAAAGTAACTGTTTCACGTAAGGTCATTTTAAGAGATGGAATATCATTGATTTTGGCTGAGATAGCCCTTATTTTCCTAATTAGTGGTACATCATTATCATGGTGGCATGGACTTATATTGATGGCTCTTTATGGAGTATATGTAACATTTATGCTAATGACGATGGGGTCATCGGAAGAGGAAGAGGATGAAGAGGAAGAAACGGAAGAAGAAGATAATGGAGAATCGAACTCATGGGTTAAGTCACTTCTTACGCTAGACTTAGAGCCACTATTGATAAAAGGAGCGATTAATACTACAAATGCTTGGACACTATTGGTTGTTTCAATGCTTATTATTGGTGGATCTTGTGCCCTTTTGGTTCATGCTTGTGAAGGATTTGCAACGAGTCTTGGTATACATACTTACTTTATTGCTGTAGTATTAGCTTCTGCAGCTACGAGTGTGCCGGATACTATTATTTCATACAGAGATGCTATGGATGGTGAGTATGACGATGCTGTAGCGAATGCATTGGGTAGTAATATTTTTGATGTTTGTTTTGCACTTGGATTGCCATTATTTATCTATTGCCTTATTTATGGTGATATATCGATGAGTCCAGAGACAGTTGAGAATGTAACAGAACTTCGTGTTATTTTATTAATCTCGACAGTTGTAGCATTCTTTATTTATCTTATTGGTGATGGTATGGGGAAATTGAAAGCTGTTCTTTTATTGGCTATATATGCAATGTTCACATTCTTTATTGTTTCAAAAGCATATGAGGCTGAATGGGCAATTAGTTTTGGAGATTTCTTGAGAAGTCTTGCCCCATAAATTTTATCAAAGAATAACTAACTAAGTAAAACTAATATTATGATTTACGGATGGAGAGGAGCTAAGATGGGGTCATATAATGTGCCTAATACCGTATGTAGATTTTGTAACTGCTCAGAACCACAACGAATAACGGAATTCGGTAAGTATGCCCACGCTATGTGGATACCATTATTTCCAATAGGTAAAACAACTGTAGCTGAATGTACAAGCTGTCTTAGAACCATTGAGGAAAAAGATTTCCCAAGAGATTTAAATTCTCAAATGATACAGTTTGATGGTGAAGTTAAACGACCGATATGGCATTTCTCAGGTCTTATTATAGTTGGGGTATTTATATTATTTAATGTACTATTTGGTTAATTTCATATTCAGTAAATTAACAAAAGACAACGATTTAGATTATGATATATGGATGGAGAGGTGCAAAAATCGCCTCATATGAAATACCACATACAATATGTAGGTTTTGCAATGGATCGGAACCACAGCGAGTAACAGAATTTGGTAAATATGTTCATATTTTATGGATACCATTGTTCCCAACAGGAAAAAAGAAAGTAGCTGAATGTACAAGTTGCTTGCGTACAATAGAGGAGAAAGATTTTCCGAGTGATCTTAGATCTAACATGGCAGAAATGTCTAGTGCTGTAAAAAGACCAATTTGGCATTATTTAGGGCTTTTATTGATTGGTGGAATTTTAGCGCTGGCGACTATATCTATAGGTTTAGGTGTTATGTTTGGTGACAATACTCCAGACCCAAGAGTAGATCAAATGTTAGCTTTTGAAAAACAGATGGCAATAAACCCCAATGAATCTGATTCGATTGCAACAACATTGAAAGCTTTTTATTCTGACTTTGTAAACGAAGAATTAGATATTTCAAAAAATGAATATTTTACAACCATCCAAGGCAATAAAATAATGGTTCTTGCTCGATTTCCAAGACTTAAGGAAGTGGAGAAGAGTGAACGAGTCGAAGTAGCGAAAATAGTCGACATGGTACTAGATAGCTACGATGATATTAAAGACAAAGAGCGTTATATTGGAATATATGGTACATATAATTTGATGGTGTCAGAAACGCCAGATGGAATAAGAAATAGTAGGTTTGCATTAGAAAAGGATCTACTAGAATTCTTTGGACCTAAACCTTTAGCTCAACCAAAAAACTAAATAATTTGAAGAATCAACTTGCAAAACTTATTGGAACATCTCTTGGATTTGGTTATGCTCCATTAGGGCCAGGTACTTTTGGGACTATATTTGGATTGATCTGTTATGTCGGCATGGCATATGGATATGGTATTGTCGAAGGAGAGACTATGTCTATGCAATTAGACTATCTATTAATTGGACTTATACTGGTGTTTACATGGTTAGGAACTTGGAGTGCTAAAGAACTAGAAGCCGAATGGGGACATGACCCGGGTAAGATAGTAATGGATGAGACTGTAGGTGTATGGATTACTGTTTTGTTTATCCCATTTTCATGGACGAATGTATTGTTGGCTTTGATAATATTTAGATTTTTTGATATTCTTAAGCCTCTCGGTATTCGAGCTATTGATGAGAAAATGCTAACGCCATTTGCAGTAATGCTTGATGATATTCTGGCCGGCGTTTATTCTGCCATTACTATCCAAATAATTATCTATTATTTTCAAACATAGTTCCTAAACCAATCACGAAAACTCAAGAATTAATATGAAACCAACATTTAGAGAAAAAATCCGATATCGGTTCGAGCGTTTTTTGAGCAAAGGAGGTTCTTCTATTTTTAAAAGTTTACTTATTGTATTCTTGTCGGCTTACGCACTTATTGCTGGTATTAGATTATTACTGATTTCTATTTTTCCATCTCTTAATTATACAGGAAGTGCGTTCAAAGATATGTGGTTAACTTTCCTGCAGATGACTGCTACGGGAAATATGAACCAAGATACAGAGTCGCCTGCAATGCTGAAGATAATGACAATACTGGCGGGTCTTGTTGGAGTAGTCTTACTCTCAATGCTGATCGCCTTTATCACAACATCTCTTAATAAGATGCTCTATGAATTCCGAAAAGGAAGAGGGCGTGTCATAGAAAGTGAGCATACCTTAATATTAGGATGGAACGAACGTATTGTCGATATTATTCGAGAGCTTATCATAGCCAATGAAAGTGAAAGCTCGGCGAGTGTAGTGATCTTGTCCGATGAGGATAAGGAAACCATGGATGATATCATCACTAAACGATTGCCTAATAATAAGACAACAAGAATCGTAACAACACAAGGTGATTACGCGAATATAAATGAACTTAAGCGTGTAAACATAGAGGAAGCGAAGTCGATCATCGTAATGGCAAATTGCTCTGAAAGTGCTCCCGAGGCGGAAAAAATTGGTTCGGATGTACAGACTTTAAAGTCAGTTCTTGCTATAGTTTCTTTGATTTCAAGTCAAGAAGAAGAAATACCGATTATAGCGGAAGTATTCACTGAAGCCAAGAGAGAATTGATTTCTTATTTTAATTATGACAATGTAATATCACTTGACAGTTGGGAGATAATGGGTAAGTTATTAATCCAGACATCACTTACTAGTGGATTAGAGATGGTGTATAACGAGATGTTGTCATTTGATGGAGGTGAGGTATATTTTCATGAAGCTAAATGGGGCGGTGTCAATTTTTACGATCTAGTCTATATGTTTAAGGACGGTATTCCTATGGGAATATATAACGATAAGGATGGTCTGATATTAAGACCTGATAAAGATCGTAAAATGTCTAATGATGACCAGATTGTCATATTCGCTGAAGATGATAGCACGATTAAGTTAGAGAAGGAGAAATTTATAACTCCTGTAACTAGAGAATTAAGTGATAAAAAACTTGAGCAAACCCAACGAAGAATTTTAATTGTGGGATGGCATCGAGTTGCCAATATCTACATAGATGAGGCAAATGATTATCTCTTAGAAGGCTCTCAAATAGATATATTATTTAATAATCCACCTGATATTTTGAAAAACAGAGTAGTGGAACTCAAAGAAGAGTATGAAGGATTCAATATTGAATTGCACAATACGAACACACTACATAAAGAAGAACTAGAGGCAGTTGATCCATTTAGCTATGATAACATCATCATACTATCTCAACAAATGGAAGAAATGGATGCAGATAAGATAGATTCTGATACATTGGTGATCTTATTAATTCTTAGAAAACTGAAAGAATCATCGCCGGAATCAGCGAGTAAGATTATTACTCAGGTACTTAACAGTGAAAACCAAGATATTATACTACAGACAAATGTAGATGACTTTATTATTAGTAATAAGTTGATAACAATGATCCTTGCACAGCTAAGTGAAGAACCTCTGATCAAAGTGTTGTATGACGACTTGTTCTCAGAAGATGGCAGTGAGATTTATGTAAAACCAGCGGATTTGTATTTTACATCATTTCCACAGACATTGAGGTTTGCAGATATAATAGATCTAGCACATCAAAGAGATGAAATCTGCTTAGGTTATAGAAAAGGTGCTCTGAGTCAAAATGCAGATCTAAATTTTGGGGTGAAATTAAATCCTTCCAAAAACTTTGAAATTACAATAGAAGAAAGTGATTTCTTAGTGGTGCTGAGTGAGGATGAACTATAAACGAATATTAACCATAAAAACTTAATATCATGTCAAATTTCAATGAAGCGCAAATCAAAAAGGATTATGAAGTAATGAATGTCCCTCAATTGGAGGCAGAATATAACCGTGTAATCTCTATACCTAATGCAAGGACAAATATAGAAGCGCTAACAAGAATGACCGCTCTGATGGGAATATTTGAAGAACGAGGAATTCCAATGCCAGGGAGATCTGCTGGAGGGTCAGGACAATCACGTTCAGGTGGAGGAAGTATGCCAAGGTCTGTGGATGCTGTTGCATCAACAAGTTCAAGGCAGAGAAATCAATCTCAACAGAGGAGAGCTGTCGAAGACGATAGCGGTTTTAGTGTAGGTTCATTTCTACTAGGATTGGTTATTTTGTGTGTTGGTGTCGCGCTTACTGCTGGTGGCGGAGGTGTATTCTACGGTGCTATAATAGTAGGAATAGTTATGATGGTAAAATCATTTTTATAATAAATTGATAATATATATTATCAATTTTATGAGGTATGGGCAATACATAAGTTGTGTGTTGAAATGTGCAATGTAAAAGCTATAATCATCTATTGTTTGAATAATTTGCTATTCATCTTTTTATAATTTCATATAAGAATGAAAATCCAACGTCTTCTATTTTCTTTGATAATTATTATGCTTATTTCAGCATGCTCTGGTCCTCAAAAGCTGTACGAAAAAGGCAAATACTCTAAGGCGTATGACAAGGCACTATCAAAACTTAAAAAGGGAAAAGATAGGAAAATGAAAACGTTGGTCAACAAGGCATTCTTCAAAATGATTGATCAAACGAGGGATGAACTGATTGATCTTAATCGGAATTTTGATTTGGTTGATGCAGAAAGAAACCTTAAAAAATATGATGAGGTACGTGAAAGATTTGAAGCGGGGGAAACATTCCTAACCGATGAAAATGTAGAAAAAAATGCAGGACTTAGAGATGAAAAAGAAGGTTTAGTATCTGATGTCTACGAAGGAGGTTTAGCTTTTATGAATGATTACAATTCATCGCAACAAAAAGTAAATGCGAGAGAAGCATTTGCCTATTTTTCTGTGGTAGACAAGTACTGCAGTAATGACTATCCCAATATGGATCAGTTACTTAATGAATCTTTTGAAGCGGGTACTGTGGTGTACAACGTGAATGTTGATCTTAATTTTGACCAAGAATATAGATGGGAAGTAAATAGAAAATTTGATGACCTAGAAGGGCGACAAGGATTTACAAGGATTGTTTATGATCGACAAGGGAATGTAGGCGATTGTCTGGTAGAGCTTGATTTTGACAGCCTAGATGAAGACCTTCAAGAAAGCACAAGCACTAAAAATTATTCCGAGAAAATTGAAGATGGATATACAATCCAGAAAGATTCTACTGGGAAAGAAATAAAAATAACAAAATACAAAACTGTTACTGGAAGTGTTACAACTCGACGGATATCCAAAAGAATAAAATGGCGGGTAAATCTTGATGTGCGTTCAATGAATGGAGATTGTAATTTGAAAGAAGAGAGATTCAGTGAGGAGTTGATAGACGAAGTAGATCAATTCGAAATCAGTGGAGATCAAAGAGCAATACCATCTCAGTATACAAGGAATAATAATGAAAAATTAGAAAGTACAGACGATATGGTTGATGATCTCATTGATGAATTGTATCGTGATATTTATGATTATTTGTATTGATTTTACGTTTACAACTTTAAGTACTTTATGAGATATCTATTCTCTATATTTTTTCTGATTTTTTGGATGAATTCGTCAGCACAACGCGTATTGATCTTAGGAATTGATGGTATGAGATCCGATGTCTCTCAAATCGCTGAAACACCTGCGCTTGATAATTTGAAATCTGAGGGTGTATATAGCCCAGATGCGCTTAATGATGATATAACTATAAGTGGTCCAGGATGGTCGGCGATACTATGCGGAGTATTGTCACCAAAACATAATGTTACAAGCAATAATTTTTCTGGGAACAACTATGCTCTGTATCCTTCTTTTTTTAGTAGAATAGAAGCGTATGATCCTGGGTTGAATACTGTATCTATTTGTCATTGGAGTCCTATAAACAATTCAATAATTCAAGGAGATGCTGACGATGTATTCAATGTTTCGTCAGATCAAGCCGTAGAAGATCAAGTTATTATACAGTTGTTAAATGAAGATCCTCATGTCATATTTGCGCATTTTGATGATGTAGATCATGCAGGCCATGCAAATGGCTTTGCGGCGAATGTGCCAGAATATATTGAGGCTATTGAGGATGTAGATAAACATATTGAAAATATATTTGCAGTACTTAAAGCAAGGCCTAATTACATTGATGAAAATTGGATTATTCTAGTTACTTCAGATCATGGAGGCTTGGGATTTAGTCATGGAGGAACTTCTTTCGAAGAAGAGAATGTGATGTTGATAGCTAGCGGTAATAATATTCCAGTAGAATTAATAGAAAAAGATAGCATTTTGACGATTGATGATGCTTATAACTGTCTAGGAGATTCTATTGAGTTAGCCTTTGATGGTGCTAATGATTTTGTTCAAGTTTCTCATGTTCCAGCATTTGATTTCGGAGAGAATGATGATTTTTCAATAGAATGTAGAGTCAGAACGACCAATGCAGCTGATGTAGCGATAATTGGTAATAAAGACTGGGATTCTGGAAATAATAAAGGGTTTGTATTTTCATTTAAGATTGGTGGGCCTGAATGGAAAGTCAATCTCGGTGACGGATCAAACAGAACAGACATAAATACAGGAGGCGCAATTGCTGATAATGAATGGCATACATTGAGTGTAACATTTGATCGAGATGGGATGATGAGGATGTATGAAGATGGAGTCTTTGTAGATGAAGCGAGTATCTCAAATGTAGGAGATATTACAAATGGAAATGATCTATTTTTCGGTGCAGACATCGATCAAGGATATGATTTTAATGGATCGATTTCGGAAGTTCGAATTTGGGATGGGATTCTATCTGCACAAGATATTTCTGACTTTGCATGTGATACTATTTCTAATATCCATCCTAGCTACTCGGATTTGATTGGATATTGGAGAATGAATGAAGGTGTAGGTGCCACACAAGTAAATGACCAGTCAATAAATAGCAATGTAGGTACGATCAATAATGCTTCATGGTATATTCCGGATACAATATGGATTAATGACTATTCAAATACGCCAAGGATCGAAGACCTTTCTGTCACGGCACTAGCACATCTTTGCATTCCTATCGATACTTCATGGAACCTTGATGGCCAGAGTTGGATAGCTGATTGTATCTATAATGATAAGGACTGTGCTAATCCTGGTTATAATACATGGGTAGGGCCGAGTCAGGGAATTTGGCATGATATAGAGAATTGGAGTAGAGGTTTCATACCGAAGATATGTGATCATGTTATTATTCCGGGAGGATTTTCTGTTACTATTGAAGTCAATCAGTTGGCTAAATGCAGGACTATTAAAGTTGAAGGCAATAGCGAACTTATTATCGAGGATAGTGCAATTTTGGAAGTGCTTAATGAATAGTTAATCGATAAATTAAGACTAGTTTTTTCATCATATTTTCAGATGAGATATGACCATTTTTCGTGAAGTCTGAGTACTTGTTAAAATACAGCAGTTTTGAGAAAACATTGAAAACGTAATACATCTAATCAAATAGAGGTATCTTGCATTTTCAAAATAGGAAGTAATCATGTCAACATTTTCAGAACTAGGTATTCGCAAAGGATATATAAAATCAATAAAGGAATTAGGAATTTCTATTCCTTCTGAAATTCAAGAAAAGGCTATTCCTATTCTATTGAATGATAAAACAGATTTTATCGGGTTAGCTCAAACAGGTACTGGAAAAACAGCTGCCTTCGGATTACCAATTTTACATCAAATAAATACAAAATCTGACAAAATTCAAGCGTTGATTTTATCACCAACGAGAGAATTAGTACAACAGATTAAAAAGCAGCTTTTTAAGTTTACTAAATATACTGAAGAAAGGATTTTTGTAGAGGCGATCTTTGGAGGAGAAAAAATTGGCGTGCAAATAAATAACCTTAAGAGAACAACGCACATAGTCGTTGCCACTCCAGGACGATTGGTAGATCTTATAGAGCGTGGAGATATAGACATCAGTAATGTAAAGACTGTTGTTCTAGATGAAGCTGATGAGATGCTGAGTATGGGTTTTAAAGAAGAGCTCAATAAAATATTAAAGTCCACAAAAAGAGGGGATAGGAAGACTTGGCTATTTTCGGCTACAATGCCGGAAGAAATTAAGAGGATTGTAAAAATCTATATGCACCCAAACACACCAAGGGTAGAAATAGATAGAAACGCTACAGTAAATGCTAACATCAAGCATCAATATACAAGGACAACAATCAAGGATAAGACGGATGCTATCGTCTCATTCTTAGATAAAAGGGAACAGCAACGAGGGATTATCTTCGTGAGAACAAAAGCGGGCGCACAAACTTTGGCTGCACAATTAGTTGAAAAAGGATTTTCTGCATCAGCATTAGAAGGTGATATGCAGCAAAGAGAACGTGATAAAGTTATGCGTGCTTTCAAAAATGAAAGTCTACAATATCTTGTTTCTACTGATGTGTCTGCAAGAGGTATTGATGTAAGGGATCTAGAGTTTGTCATACACCATCAATTACCTGATCAACTAGAATACTACACGCATAGAAGTGGAAGAACAGCTAGAGCTGGAAAATCAGGAATATCTATTGCCTTTATTTTGCCCATTGAAATTGAAAGAATACATCAAATACAGAAAAAGCTGAATATTAGGTTTTCGGAAGTTGAGATATAGGTTTAATCTTTAGATACTAACAACCTTTTTTACAACTCTGTTATTTCCTTTTCTAAGTTCTACAAAAAACAGATTAAAAGAATATCTAGACAAGTCAAAAGAGGTCTCTTCAGAGGTAGAAATTAAAAGCTTTCCGTATGGATCATAGATACTAATTCCATCTATTTTTTCTGGAGATTTTACATTTAATATACCATTTGTTATAGGGTTCGGAAATAGAGTAATATCGTTTAGTATGTTAATATTTATATTAGAATTGATTACAGATTTTATGATTGTCGCCTCTACCAATGTCGACGATCTGGCATCACATTCATCTTCTATTAGTTCAAAAGATAAAGTGTCATTTTCAATGTTGAATAGATAAGTACCCCAGACATCTCCGATTTTACCAAAACAACCATCTGCAGATTCTAAATCATTAATCCTGAATGTATCCATATTTTCAGTATATATAGAAAAAGGCACAGTCTCTAGATCTGCGATATAAAATGTGTCTACTCCAAATTGAAAGCTAAATTCACTTTCTGCATCTCCAAAAAGATAAACATCCCATTTTGTATCTACAAGTGTTTGAGAATACGAAATACTAGTAATGAAGCAAAAAAGTAATGTCGATAAAATTTTCATGATATTGGTTTGAATATGTAATATCCACAAATATAACAGAATAGGTTGAAACCCTTGGTTATGAATTTATGTTGTTATACTACAATTACAGTATTGTTAATAAACCAATTCGAATAAATATGTACAAGTATATCTTCAGAGTGAAATGTTTTCTATTTCTAATAACATTAAGTCTAATCACATTTTCTTGTAAGGATTCAAATTCTGTAAATTTAAATACATATGAAACAGTACCTCAGGATAGTTTAACTACGTGGTTGCAAGAAGGTCGATTTCCTAAACCCACAGATGCAATTTATTTAGATTCCTCAAGTCAGAGGTTGCCACAAGACTCAATCTATAATATTTCAAGTTTTAGAGATATCAAACTATTATATTATTGGAATAGTGATAGGGAGATCAAATATATTAAGTTGACCAATGCTTCAGAAAAAGATAAGAAATTTTTTGCTAGAATGAATGAAATTGAAAATAACAGTTTTAAAGGATCTAATAATGCAGTGAATATAGTAAAGGTAGATTGCAATAAGAAAGGTGAAATTTTAGACAAGGTTTATGAAGCGGATGTGGCAAATAGACAAGATGGTTTACAGGGAATAAGTAAACTAGTGGATCAAAAGAACTTGGAATTAGTTTATACGCTTCATGAAAAGTGTGGAGCGCAGTTATTTGATGGATTAAACGATAAGCAGCTCCTATCTATTTGGCTTGTTATTCAACATTCTTCACTCCCTTTTCGAAAAGAATTTTATCCAATTTTCGAAGCACTGGCAGAGCAAAATATTTTTGAAAAAACAATGTTGGTCATGATGGAAGATAGAATCTTAATGGATCAGCGGATTCCCCAGAAATATGGTACACAGATTCAAGATGACAAACTATATAAAGTTGATAATATTGATAGTGTCAATGTCCGAAGAGAACGAATTGGGTTAGAACCATTAGAGGTATATTTAAAAGAAATGAATGTTAGATAAATAGCACGAATTGATCGGATCTATTGTGTTAAAAACTAAAAAAGTGATAAGTCCTCTTCCTGATCTATATCAATATTACCTCGTTTAAAATCAATAAAACCAACGTTCTCTAGATTGTTTTTAACTACAGATTTAGCTCCAAGATCACCTTCAAGGCTACCTAATTGATCAAAGTGTTGAGCACTAAATAAAGATGGTGGTCCGTTTCCAGATCTGTATTTTGAGACTATGATGTCTTCCTTTGAATCATTTTCATACAAATGAACTAACTGTTCAAAATGAGTAGCCTCCAAATACGGTTGATCACAAACAGTAAGTATTACTGCTTGATATTCAAAACATTTGATTTGGCTGATTCCAAATGCAATTGTGTTACCCATACCTTTCGCCCAGTTGGGATTTATATGGACAGGGTGATCGATTTTTATTTCATCTAATATCTCTGTCGAATAAGCACCGAGGATGATATGTACATCTGCATTAGGAGTAGAAGATGCAGCATCGATAGTATGAGACAACAAATTACTATTTCCAATTTCTACCAATTGTTTTGGCCTACCTAATCGACTAGAAGTACCTGCCGCTAGGACGAGTATTGCGTATTTATTAGACCTGATTGTTTTCATCTTCATTAACGGTAAATGAGTAGTTATAAGCACCTAGGATGCGATCATCTATCTACGCTAATCTTCAGCTCAATGATCGCGGTACACTTTACCCAATCACACTCATTTCTTTTACGAAAGGTTGTTTATACATTCTCTTCCCGGTCGCTTTATAGATTGCATTTGCTATTGCTCCACCTGCTGGTGGTAAGGTAGGTTCACCAAGTCCTGTAGGATCCTCAGTACTCGGTACAAAATGTACATCTACCTCTGGAACTTCAGAATTTCTGATCAATCTATATTTATCAAAGTTAGTTGCTGAAGGAACACCATTTTCGAAAGATAGATCCCCGAACATAGCATGGCCGATGCCGTCTATTACACCACCAGTTACCATATTTGAGGCAGCGTCAGGATTGATTACGATTCCGCAATCAACAGCACATGTCACCTTCTTCACTACTGCTTGGCCATTCTCCATTATTACATCTGCTATTTCGACAACATGTGTATTATGCGAATAGTAAGCACTAATACCTTGGTGAGTACCTTGAGCTTGTTTGCCCCATCCAGCTTTTTCAACAGCGAGTTTTATACACGCTTGCATTCTAGTAGGAGAGTATTCTATTTTTTCATCGGCTTCAGCAATGGGCTTTGCTATTTCTAGTAGCTCCATTCTCAATTCTACCTCATCTTTACCTATTTTCTCAGCTAGCTCATCGAAGAAACTTTGTTCTGCAAAAGCTAGGAAGTTAGTATAGGGTGCTCTCCAGGCTCCCGTTGTGATATTTGATTCTTGTTTGTTTCCAGCAATTCTAAGATTTGGAATTGCTCCTGCTGGGAAGAAATTAGGAATCAGACCATACATATTGCTATTTACAGCGGCTTCAGAAAGTTTGTATCCCGTTATTTGTTTGTCTTTTATAGAAGCTTCAATCTTATATTTGATTGCTTGTCGGTAAGTTCCAGCAGCCATGTCGTCTTCTCTTGTAAAGATCAGTTGGATTGGCTTTTTGGCAATTGAAGAGATTTCTACAGCTTCATCAGAGAAGTCACCATATAGCCTACGACCAAATCCTCCTCCCATTCTTGACATAGTTACATCGATGTCTTTTTCTTCTCTTTCTATAATTTTGGCAGCTCGGCTTCTGCCCCAAGCTGGAGTCTGAATTGGTCCATGCATCTCTACTTTATCTTCCCGTACATCCGCAAAGAAATTCATAGGTTCCATGCAGTTGTGCGGTAAGAAGGGAGACTCGTATACTCTAGTGATTATTTCATCTGCTTCATTAAATGCCTTGTCTACATCTCCGTCATTTCGGAAAGGTTCTGTATTATCTGTGTCCAACTTGGCAATCAGTTCAATATCATGATTTGCTGTGCTTTCCAGAGGTGTGTCTGTAGCCCATTCTGCTTGGATTATCTTCTTAGCTTTCATAGCTGGCCAAGTAGCATCTGCAAGTACCGCGATTTTATTACCAAACTGTATGATATCATTTACACCAGTTACTTTTCTAGCTTCTGTATCATCGAATGAAACCAATTTCTGTCCAAAAGCTGGTGGTCTCATCACCACAGCATATTGCATGCCTTCTCTTTTTGTGTCGATACCAAATAGCGGTTTTCCAGTAATGATATTTTGTGCTTCTACATTCTTTTTATTGCTACCGATTATTTTAAAATCAGTTATTTTTTTGTGTGGTACATCTTTAGGAATATCTATTAATGCTGCAGCAGATGCAACATCTCCGTAGCCTAGTTCTTGTCCTGCAGGACCTTTTAGTATTCCATCGATAGCACTTACTTCTGACGGATCTATCTCCCATCGTTTTGCAGCGGCATTGATCAGCATTTGTCTAGCTGTTGCACCTGCATCTCTTAGTGCCTTCCATCCTTTTCTAATAGACTGACTTCCTCCAGCTACCTGCCTTGGGAACTTGTCAGTATTCAATCCTGCTTGCTCAACAATTACATTCTCCCAATTTATATCGAGCTCTTCGGCTACGATCATTGGCATAGAAGTTTTTACATTTTGTCCAATTTCAGGGTTTTCAGAGAATATAGTTACTACACCATTGTCTCCGATCTTAAGGTAAGCATTGATATCATACCATTCTGAAGGCATTTCTAATACTTTTGCTATCTCTTCTGGTTGTTTGCATCCTTGTGCTAACCAAGAAAAGCCTAAGATCATACCACCACCTGCAGCTCCACTGATCTTGAAAAATGTCCGTCTTTTTAGTGTTCTTTTATTTTCCATGATTAGAGTTTTGAGGCTGTTTTTACTGCTTGATTGATTCTCGGGTAGGTACCGCATCTACATATATTACCATTCATAGCTGAGCAAATCTCTTTTTCACTAGGACTCTTATTTTCCTCTAAGAATGCAGCCGCTGTCATCATTTGACCTGCCTGACAATATCCACATTGAGGTACATCGTGTTCTTTCCAAGCTTTTTGCACAGGATGAGTTCCATCTTCGGACAAGCCTTCTATTGTAGTTACGGGCCCACTTACTTTGGATACAGGAACAGAACAAGATCTCATCGCAACACCATCTATATGCACTGTACACGCACCGCATTGTGCAATACCACAACCATACTTTGTACCAACTAAATCGAGATTGTCTCGCAATACCCAGAGTAGGGGAGTGTCGGAGTCTACATCCACCGATTGGGATTTTCCATTGACCTTAAGAGTATATTGTGCCATATGTGTTTAGTTTTTTACGCCTAGAAATGAATATCAAGCTAATATAGTTAAATTTAATACTTGAATTCTCCGATGCTTGCGTCGGGGTCATAAAAAAGATGTTTTTGCATAAAAACGCCTTGCCACAAAAAGATGCGATTTTCTACCTTTATGTTGGAAAAAATTTGGCGAATGCTCTATCTGCTTGCGGTGGGGTAGTCTAAATTTAGGCTTTTTTTTACTCTCAGTATTGAAGGCCTTTGATGTTTTTGAAACCTCATTGGTTCAATTGACTATTTCTTATCATATTAATATTACAATCATAGATGCGGATAGATCAAAAAATAATAATTCTAGGTAATGAAATAAACTACCACTACAGGAAAGGAAGTGGCGATTCTGTGATTTGTTTTTTGCATGGATATCCAACAAGTGCACAAGAATATATCGAAGTGATGAAGTTGATTCCAGAAAGATATTCAGTGATTGCACATGATCATTTAGGGTACGGAAGATCAGCCAAACCATTAAATCACGATTACCTATTAACGAAGCAGGCTGACATTACGCTTGCGCTTTATGAATTATTGAACATTAAAAATGTACACATAGTAGCACATGATTATGGAACGAGTGTTGCAACAGAAATTATCGCGAGAGATAACGAAGCACAGCTTAATATCAATTTGGAATCAATTACGCTGTGCAATGGATCGATGCTTATTGATATGGCAGAATTGAGAATTATACAACGGTTATTAAAGAACAAGATCTTTGGGCCATTGGTAGCGCAGTTGAGCTCTGCTAGGACTTTCCATCGGAACATGAAAAATATCTGGTTTGATAAATCAAAATATAATCAAGAAGTAATGCATATTCATTGGGAATTGCTGATTTCGAATAAGGGTAAATATGTTCTTCCAAAAATCACCCAGTATATCAATCAACGATATGATAATTACGATCGATGGATAGGTGCACTGAAAGAATCAAAACTCCCTTTTCATATCCTGTGGGCGGCTAATGATCCAGTTGCAGTAGTTAAAATGGCACACAAGCTTGATCAAATTATTTCTAATTCAACTTTGACTATTATTGATAATTGTGGGCACTACCCGATGATTGAGAAGCGAGTACAATGGACAGAACTGTTAATTAATAAAATCTCACAAGTCTAAAAGTCAAAAAGCAAAGCGGTCTAATCTCGAATATTCTACAAGTCTAAATTAATTACTCATATCTCAATGACTCAATCGGATCAAGTCTAGAAGCTTTTAATGCAGGATAGATACCGGATATCATACCTACTACAACACAGACAATAATACCTAAAATCATCCATCTCCAAGGGACAACGAATATACCTTCGGTGGCGGCTGATACTCCAAAGCCTATTAAGATTCCAAAAATGATCCCTACAATACCACCAAGGATACAGATAACAATTGCTTCTGTGATGAATTGGATCAATACATTTGATCGAGTGGCTCCGAGGGCTTTCCGCACACCTATCTCAGCTGTACGTTCGGTGACAGATACCAACATGATATTCATAAGTCCAATAGCGGCGCCTAATAATGTGAGTGAGGCTATGACTATTGTTGCAAGTCTTAGCGTAGAGGTCATTTCTTTGAGTTTTTCCAAGATGGAATCGCTCTTTCTTATTTCGAAATCATTTTTCTGGGCGGCTTTTAGATGTCTCACATTTCGCATTACGCCTATAGCATTGGATACAGTATCATCTATATCAGTAGAATTATTAACTGCCACAGTGACATTGTAGTTTTTCGTTGGTGTACCATAGATCTTTTTGGCATTCATCAGTGGGATATAGACTTTTCTATCGTCTCCATTTCCAGAACTATTTCCCTTTTGTTTTAGCGTCCCAATTACTCTATATTTTGAGCCATTTATAGATATACTTTTTCCGATTGCTTTCTCGTGCTTTTCATTGAATAGTAACTTTATTATATCACTACCTACGATAGCCCGGTTTCCTCCAGAGAAAACTTCAGTCCTCGTGAAATTTCTACCTTCTTCAATTTCGAATGCCGACGTACTAAAATATGATTCATCTATTCCCTTGATAGAAACAGTTGGGTTCGATTCTTCTTCGCCATATTTTATTGTGGCACTTCTAGAGCAGTCTGCATCTATAGATATATCCACACCACTAAATTGAAATGCTTCTTTAAATTCTTTTGCATCATCAAAAACTATTGGGTCTCCTTGTTTTCTTTGTCGGCCACCATTGTTTGATTTTATAGTTTCGCTCGAAGGTCGAAAACTAAATGAGTTGGCACCTAGTTTATTGAAATTATCACTCATGGAGAACAAGAGACTGTCAATTGCTGTAAGCATACCCACCAGACAAGCAATACCCACTGCTATGATTAGAAGGGTAAGAAGTGACCTTAGGAAGTTGTCCTTGATGGAGTCGAGAGCTATTTTTACATTTTCTAGTGAATTCACAGGACTAAAGTAGTTATTCTTCTATTATAGATATGAATTATTAGAGTGGTGACGGTTATTTGTCGATGAAGGGCAATTATTTCTAGAATGTTCGTTTCCATCTTTTATGAGACCAAAGCCAATATTGAGGAGCTTCATGTATTTGTGATTCTAGAATTTGACTGTAAGAAGCTACGAGTTGTTCACCATCTTTGCCTGGATCAATATTAGTATTGATATTGATGTTGTACTCGAAAAGCTTATCCCCGACTTCTACTTGCATATAGGCCACATTGAATTTATATTTTTTTTGAATTTTCATGGGTCCATTAAAAAATGCTGTCTTTACACCTAAAAATTGAGTCCAAATAATACTGTTTTTAGAATTAGGGTTTTGATCAGCAATCAATATATAGATAGCGGAGATGCCAGCATTTTTATTTTCCAAGATTGTTCTTCCTATTTTCTTCATCGGAATCAGTTGAAGACCATGTTTGGAACGTTTGTCAAGCATTAATTGGTCTGCAGCTTTGTTTTTTAATGGCTTATATACTCCGTATACAGGAAGATCTGTATGTCTAGGTAACATTGAACAAGCCAATTCCCAATTCCCATAATGCGATGCTAGAAGAATAAGTCCATTGCTTGATTTACATTGATTTTCTAGTTTATTTATATCTGAGAATGTAATCCGCTCTAGTTGCTTATTGGAGATAGAACCCAAAGATTCTATTATTATTCTCGCTATAAATTTAATATTGGATTGGTAAAAAGTTTTAAATTCTAATTTATGGCGCTTATTTACAGTTGTATTATTAAAATTTTTATTGATAACTTGCTTTCGGTAACCCGTCAACTTTAAAACAGTTTGGGTAATAACAAGTAATACCGAATCAGGTACGATTTGGAATACAAATAAACAAATGTTGAGTATGAGCCGAGTAAACTTATTCAAATGAGATTATTCAGTTTTTTGTGATAAATTAAGGACCAGAGATATTGATATTTAATCTATTACGCTATTAATCAGATGCAATAATAAATAAAGTATGAGTAATACCATAAAACGACGTAGTCTACTTAAATTATTTCCCGCTTATATTGTAGCGCCAGCTATCATTGTTTCCACTGCGAAAGTAGCGGGTTGTGCTCCTGCACCGATCTCGAATGCTGGGAAAACTGTCATATTAAGTACTTGGAATAATCAGAAAGCTAATAACCTGGCGGCAGCATCAGCCCAAAACGGAAAAAATATAATTGACTCGATTGTAGAAGGTATTTCTCATGTAGAATCTGATATTGAGGACATGTCAGTTGGCAAAGGAGGCAGACCAGATAGAGAGGGTGATGTCACACTCGATTCCTGTATTATGGATCATGAAGGAAATGCTGGAGGAGTATGCTTTATGAAAGATATAGAACATCCAATTCAGGTAGCACGTGATGTAATGTACCACACGCCCCATGTATTACTTGCAGGTGAAGGAGCGACGAATTTTGCGCTATCAAGAGGTCATACTAAAACCAATTTGTTGACAGAAGCGGGTGCCAAAGCTTTGGAGGCATGGAAAGTCGAAAGTAAATATAAACCTATACCAAATATAGAACAACATGACACGATAGGTATGATAGGGATTCATGATGGTAAAGTCGGAGGAGGATGTAGTACCAGTGGATTAGCATTCAAGATGCAAGGTAGAGTAGGGGATTCTCCGATTATTGGAGCTGGTTTGTTTGTTGATGGAGATGCCGGAGCTTGCACAGCAACTGGAATGGGAGAGATTATGATGAAAAATTTGTCTTCTTTTCTTGTGGTAGAATATATGAGATCTGGAGATTCACCAACCGAAGCTTGTAGAAAAGCGGTAAAGAGAGTAGCTGACAAAATCAAAGGATCAAAAAAAGACCAACAGATGGGGCTTATCGCCCTTGATAAAGATGGAAATATAGGAGGATATAGTGTGCTTCCTGGTTTTGTATACGCTGTAACAATCGATGGCAAAACAGATGTTTTAGAAGCGGATTCTTATTTTGATAAAATAGAGTAATAGGTATTCTTTAGTTACTTATTAGTAGTTAGAAAAAGCAAAATATAAAATGCAAAACTTAATTGGAATACTACTAATTTTATTGGTTTTAAGCTGTAAACATTTAGATGTGACTCAAATAGAAAGAGATACACTTGAAGAGTCAATTATTAATCCGCAGTTAATTAATAATTTAAATTCCTTGATAGAAACTAAGGATAGCTTATCTAAGCTGGATTTGATATTTAGTGAGCATAATTCCTATTGGATTTTCTTTCACGAGAGTGAAGAAAAATGCTATGTAAGTATTCTTGCAAATTTCAACTTCTACGATAAAGAGAATTTGGACGGGTTTCTAAAGTATCGTGGAAAAGTAATTACATTTTACAATACAGAATCAAGCTGCAACAGAGGTATTGTGAACAGCTCCCTAATCAATATAAAGGAAGATGAAATTGAAAATATAGTGAATTATGATGATGCAATTATTCCTCCCCATGAGCCTGAAATTTTCTTGTTTGAAATAAATGAGAATGGGAAATTAATAGAGACAACTCCACTGGAATCGATGTAAATATATCAGCTATTAAATATTAGATCTGATTTCGTGTGTTACTGGATATACAAGAACTAAACCAAGAACACTAAATAGTATTTGTTATAACCAAGATTTTCAATAAAAAAAAGTGCAGATAAACGGCTTGTTTATCTGCACTTTTTGTGTCATATAAAAAAGGGGAAGGCGAGCTCAAACTTGATGGTAAGGCAAGAAATATGAGCTGCGCCAGCCCATTTACTTCATTAGTACTATTCGTTTAGTGATTAACTCTTCGTTTGATGATACTTGTACTAAGTATAATCCTCTTGTCAAGTTATTCATATCTATTCTTACTTGTCCATTTGTATCTGCAAGAAACTGAGTAGAAACTCTTTTTCCTTGTGCATCTATTATAGATACAATCGCATCATTTGACAGACCTGTATAATCTAGTGTTATAAAGTCTATCGCAGGGTTAGGATAAACTGTAATACTTCCAATCGTTTCATCTATAGTAGAAGTTGAAAAACAATCCGCAGTTTCTTGGATGATAATTTCGATGAAGTTATCAGAAACGATAGCACAACTGCCTTCATTTCCTTCTACCTCTTGTATTGTATTACCAACTACTAATGAACCTGCATATGCAACTCCATATACTCTTGCTACTCCTGGCTCACTTCCTTCAAAATTGAATGAAGATGCAGCTATTGCTGTTCCTGTAATAACATCGTTCTCATCTGTCAATATATATACGTAAGAATCTCCACTTCCTGTAGTTACAAAATTCACGATGTCGTCGTCTCCATCTCCAGGACATGCGATAACACTATCTTCTGTACTTATTGTTCCTCCATTTATACCTTCAGCTCTTACGATTGTGATGAAGT
The DNA here is from genome assembly GCA_938003955.1 of uncultured Saprospiraceae bacterium. Taxonomy (GTDB): domain Bacteria; phylum Bacteroidota; class Bacteroidia; order Chitinophagales; family Saprospiraceae; genus CAJXUU01. The sequence continues at coordinate 29,446 of CALKXE010000169.1, forward strand.
TATCAGACACAGCCTCACAGTCACCATCAGATAAGGTAGAAATGTTTTCTCCCATTATTGGATTTGGTTCTCCTTTGTATGACCATCCCCAAATGTGACATTCTCCAGCTGGTGCTCCACTCAAGTCAAGTGTTGGACCATCCGCCGTATTGTGGAATCCTAAGATGTTATCATTATTATCTGTAATAATGTACCAGTAGCTCAATGCTGTTGCTGTAGTAGTATGATCCACATCGAATATCGCAGATCCTACACAGTATGTAGCCGTATCTAATCCGTTTGTCAAAGCCACCACTCCACCATTAGCTGATTGTCTAGTAACTGTGATTGGATTTGATAATGCGAATTCTCCTGTAAGATCATTTGCATTCATGCCTACTTCTGCTCCATCTACAAAGTTATAGCTCAAGTGCCATATCAAACAAATACCTTCACCCGCTCCATCAAGATCGAAAGGTCCCATTGCTGGTAGACCTAAAATAGTACCATCTACATCAGTGATTACATACGCTGTACTGTCCCCCGTTCCACCTTCAACAGTTATGTTGATTGGATCAGCAATACCGTCTACGCATATCGTAGTATCATCCATAGTAGAGATTGTTGCAGCTAATACTGCACCTGGCTCTTCTCTAGTAATGGTGATGAAATTATCAGAGATTACTTCACAATCTCCATCTGTAAGAGTAGAAATGTTTTCTCCTATGACAGGATCTGATTCACCGTTATTTGACCATCCCCAAATATGACATTGTCCTGCCGGAGCTCCACTCAAATCAAGTGTTGGGCCATCTGCCGTATTGTGGAATCCTAGGATGCTGTCATTGTTGTCAGTTATGATATAATAGTAGTTAAGATTCGGTGCTGTCGTTGTGTGCTGTACATCGAATATTACATCACCTACTGTAAATGTCCCTTCTGTAGCTCCATCTGTTAAGCTTACCATTCCACCATTTGCAGTTTCTCTCGTTACTGTGATTGGGTTAGACAATGCAAAACAGCCTTCCAGATCATTCGCATTCATTCCTACTTCAGCTCCAGAAACATTCTCATAAGTTAAGTACCAAATAAGGCAAGTACCTTCTCCTGCACCGTCCAAATCAAACGGCCCTGATGCTGGTAATCCTAGGATCTCTCCACTAGTATTTGTGATTACCCATGCGTTATTACTTCCAGATCCTCCGTCAACTTCTACATTGATAGGGTCGCCGATACCATCTACACAGATTGAAGTTTCATCTAATGTACTGATTGTTGCAGCTTCTGGTGTGATTCTAGTAATTGTGATAAAATTCTCAGAGATTGCTTCGCAAGATCCATCAGTCAGGGATGAGATATTGTCACCCATTACTGGATTAGCTTCTCCACTGTACGACCATCCCCAGATATGACATTCTCCAGCTGGCGCTCCACTCAGATCAAGAGTCGACCCATCGGCTGTATTGTGAAATCCTAGGATATTGTCATTATTATCAGTAATAACATACCAGTAATTTAGATTCGGTGCAGTAGTTGTGTGCTGTAGATCGAATACTACATCTCCTGCGCAGAAAGTTGATGCGTCAGAACCGTCAGCTAATGAAACCGTACCTCCGTCTGCAGCTTCTCTTGTTACAGTGATAGGATTTGATAGTGCAAAACAACCTTCCAGAGCATTCGCATTCATTCCTACTTCTGCACCTGATACATCATCGTACGTTAAGTACCAAATCAAGCATGTACCTTCTCCTGCACCGTCCAAATCAAATGGTCCAGTCGGAGGCAGTCCTAAAATATTTCCTTCTGTATCTGTTATTACCCATGCGTTGTTCATTCCTGAGCCACCTTCGACTGTTACATCGATTGGGTCAGCTTCTCCATCTACACATATAGAAACATCAGTTGTATTATTTATTGAGAATGCAGCTAAACCGAATGGATTACTTTGAACATTTATTGATGTATTGAGAACAGGTGAAGGTGTAAGATCATAAACACTTACTTGAAAATTTGCTCCTCCACTATGTGTTAGATAAAGTTTTTCATCTCCACTTGCTGCATAGTTATGAGGAACAGGAAAAGGTGCATCAACAGGTTCTCCTACTAACTCGTTGGTATTTAAATCTAGTGTATATGTTGCGTTGCTTCCTCCTTCAGATATATTGCCAATGTATACATAAGTTCCTGAAGCATTCACTCCAAGACCATGAGCATTTGGTACATCAACTTGAGTAACTAAAGATAAATCACTTCTATTAAAAACATAAAGTAAACTTGCCCCTTGCGCCGCTACATAAAGTTTGTCATTACTCGGTGTTAAAACAACATGTGGATCTTTACCAACAGCGACTCTTCCTGTTTCTTCAAATGTTGAGGTACTATATTTTATTACATAATCTTCCTCTTCACTTCCTAGAAGTGTTACAAAAGCTGCTTCATTATTGGGCATCAAAATTACATCATGAGGCTTATAACCAAGATCATAAAGATCTGTTGGTAGATCAACTGTAGCTATATTTTCAAGTGTTGTTGGGTTGATCACTGAGATTGTTCTATCTAATTCATTATTAACCCACAATTGACTATTATCAGGACTTATCCACATGTGGAATACTCCATCGCCTGCTTCTACACTTCCAGTATGACTAAAATCATTGGCATTAAATGCGGCTACATATCCAAAATAGTCTCCTACTAAATAGGTGTTGTTTAAATTATTGTAAACTACATACATCGGTTCCCCTTCATTAGGCATATCATGTGTAGCAATTACTTGATCACTATCTGCATCTATGATCGAAACTGTTCCAGAACCTCTATTTGCAACAACAACTCTATTTTCAATTTTTTCAGCTGAAGTATAAATACTCGCAGGTTGTACCTCGCAATCTTCTGCTTCACAATCTAATCGAGTAACCGTCACCCTGTTTTCAGAAATACTTCCACAAGAAGAATTAAGACTTGTGATATGTGCACCTGCAACTGGTTCTGGTTGATCTTTTTCACTCCATCCGTATATTCTACATACACCTGGTGGAGCGCCATTGATATCAATCCATCCTCCATTATCAGAGTTGAACCAAGTAAGAATGTTGCTATTATCATCTGTTACTACAAACCAATAATCTAAGAATGCGGAAGTTTCGAATGTAAGATCAAATTCTAAATCACCTGCACAACCTTCATATTCCGTTCCACCTCCAAGCAGTGCTATTTCTCCACCATCAGGATTTTGTCTAAGAACAATTAAGAAATTTTCTGATAATTCTTCACAATTTTGTCCTTCTAGACTAGAAATATTTTCTCCGATTGTAGGAGTTGTAGTACCTATAGAATTCCATCCCCATACATGACATTCGCCAAGTGGAGCTTCTGATAGATCTAGCGTATTGGCTGTAGAAGCATCTACAACACCAAGGATCATATTATCAACGCTTGTTATGATATAAAAATACTCAAAATATTCATTTGTTGTTTCATGACTTACGTCGAAAACTACTTGTCCTGGACAATTAGCATATATGTCATCACCATTTGCAAAAGCTACAGAACCTCCATCAACAGCATCTCTTGTTACTTCAATACTGTTTGATAATTCAAAACATCCTTCTAGGTCAGCTGCATTTTGTCCTACTTCAGCACCTACAAGTCCATCAGAAAATGATAAATGCCAGATCAAACAAACACCTGTTCCCGCTCCATCTAAATCAAAAGGTGGTCCAGATGGTAATCCTAATATATTCAATTCTGTGTCGGTAATTACCCAAGCTGAATTTTGTCCAGCTTCTCCAGCGAGAGTTACATCAATAGGATCAGGATTTCCATCTACACATATAGTTGTGGCATCATTTGCAGTGATTGTTCCACCAATAGACTCGTTTCTCAAGACTGTTATAGAATTAGATAGATCAAAACATCCTTCTAAATCACCTGCATTCATACCCACTTCTGCTCCCGTCAGGCCATCTTCGGATGATAAGTGCCAGATAAGGCATGTTCCTGCTCCAGCTCCATCCAAATCAAAAGGAGGCGCTGCTGGTAGTCCTAAGATATTTAGATTTGTATCCGTAATTACCCAATTAGAGTTAGTACCGATCTCGCCTGTCAATGTGACGTCGATAGGATCTCCTACTCCATCAATACAAATTGTAGTTTCGTCCATAGTAGATATTTCTCCACCATTGACTTCTGTTCTTACAACAGAGATGAAGTTATCTGATTCACTCAAACAGCCTACTACGTCATCAAGACTATTTCCGATGGTTAAACCAGTAAGTTCTTCAAAAAAGCTCAAATGATATACTCGGCAAGTCCCGCCTCCTGCACCGTCAAAGTCGACAGCTTCTGGTGTTGGGGGTAATCCTAGTATATTTCTTTGGGCATCAGTTACTACCCATTGACTATTTTCGCCCACATTATCCGATACTGTGACTTCTCCCATAGGAATATTATCAGCATTGCCATCGCCTACACAGAATTCATATGGTCCTCCAGAAAGTGTGCCGCTTGCAGTTTGATTTCTTACAACAGCTATACTATCAGATAGATCGAAACATCCGATCATTTTTTCTAATTCGCCGTTTATGGTATCTCCCATTATTATTCCAAATGAACTTACGTGCCAGATAAGGCAAGTACCAGGCCCTGCACCATCTAAATCAAATGGAGGCCCTGCAGGTTTTGCTAATATCTTCAATGTGTCATCTGTGATTATCCATTGCATATCCGCACCTACCGCACCTTCTACTTCTACATCAATCGGATCACCGATTCCATCAATACAAATGGTTGTTGAGTCTTCTGTCATTAGAGATCCACCATCTGGCTCGTTTCTTACGACAGTAATAGAGTTTGATAGCTCAAAACACCCCTCTAAGTCTCCAGCATTCATACCTACTTCTGCACCAGTCAATCCATCAGCAAATGATAAATGCCAGATTAGGCAGGTGCCTCCTCCAGCTCCATCCAAATCAAAAGGTGGTGCTGCTGGGAGGCCTAATATGTTTAAATCAGCATCAGTAATTACCCAAGCA